>JAFUZD010000088.1 GCA_017476785.1 Prevotella sp.
CCTGCTTGGTGCCGGCTTGCAGTGCCTTGGCGTCTTCCAGCTTCTTGGGCACCCAGATGCGGCCGTCGTTGCGCAGCGACTCTGACATCAGCGTCAGCTTCGACTGCTTGTCGCCGTGAACGGGGATGCAGGTGGGGTGAATCTGCACGTAGCTCGGGTTGGCAAAGTAGGCACCCTTACGGTAGCACTGTACGGCAGCCGTGCAGTTGCAGCCCATTGCATTGGTGGAGAGGAAGTAGGTGTTGCCATAGCCACCGGTAGCGATGACGACGGCGTTGGCCGAGAAGCGCTCCAGCTTGCCGCTGACGAGATTCTTGGCGATGATGCCGCGGGCGCGGCCGTTGACGATGACCACGTCTTCCATCTCGTAGCGAGTGTAGAGCTTCACCTTACCGGCCTTCACCTGTGCCGAGAGCGACGAGTAGGCGCCGAGCAGCAGCTGCTGGCCCGTCTGACCCTTAGCATAGAACGTGCGGCTCACCTGCGCACCGCCGAACGAGCGGTTGGCCAGCATACCGCCGTACTCACGGGCGAAGGGTACGCCCTGAGCCACGCACTGGTCGATGATATTGTTCGACACCTCAGCCAGACGGTAGACGTTAGCCTCGCGGGCACGATAGTCACCGCCCTTCACCGTGTCGTAGAACAGTCGGTAGACGGAGTCGCCGTCGTTCTGATAGTTCTTGGCGGCATTGATACCGCCCTGTGCAGCGATGGAGTGTGCACGGCGCGGCGAGTCCTGAATGCAGAGGTTGATTACGTTGAAGCCCATCTCGCCGAGCGAAGCGGCAGCCGATGCGCCGGCCAAGCCCGTACCTACGACGATGACGTCGAGCTTCAGCTTGTTCTTCGGGTTAACCAGTCGCTGATGAGCCTTATATTCTTTCCATTTGTCGGCCACGGGACCGGCGGGAATCTTGGAATCTATTACTTTAGCCATAGTTGTATTTTACCATTTGACGTTGTTACTATTTTACATTTAAGCACCGCAGCAGCTGGCAGCCGTGCACAGGCTGGGGGCGCAGCCGAAGGCAAAAGCCAGTACCACTACGAGGAAGCCCAGCATCAGCAGCGTGGTGTAGATGAAACCGATGACGCGCCAGCGGTTGAACCATATCTTTCCGCTCACGCCCAGCGTCTGCATTGCCGACCAGAAGCCGTGGGTCAGATGGAACCACAGTGCCACGATCCATACCACATAGAGCACCACGTAGAGGGGATTGCCGAAGGTGGTGACAATCTTGCCGAAGCCATCGGCGGGTGCCGGGTCGTAATGAATGGCCGGGAACAGCTCGGCAAACATCATATTGTACCAGAAGTTGAACAAGTGGAGCAGCAGACCGAGCAGGATGATGATGCCCAGCACGAGCATATTCTGCGAGGCCCACTCTACCTTTGCAGGCTTGTCCGTCACTGCATAGCGCTCCTGACCGCGAGCCTTACGATTCTGTGCGGTGAGGATGAACGCAAAAACAATGTGAATCAGCGCCAGTGCTGCGAGGCCCATCGTAGCCACGACGGCATACCAGTTGGCACCGAGAAGTTCACAAATCAAGTTGTAGCCCTCTGCCGAGAACAGCGCCACAATGTTCATACAACAATGGAATGTCAAGAACAAGATGAGCGCAATACCCGTTACGGACATCACAACTTTTCGACCAATTGATGAATTGATTAACCACATAAGTTGTTGAAATTTAATTATTTATTATTTAAGATTTATTCCGCGAATACTTGATTATAGGTACAATACACACGCTTTACGCTACAAAATTACTATAAAATTGTGAATCCCGCAAACGTTTTCGCCGAAAATTCCACATTATATAGAAAAAGAGCTGGAGGAGACTTGGCCAGCACGGAGTCCCGGAAAAGCACAAATATATTTGGCTCTTCCCTCCTTTTTGCGTAACTTTGCCAACGGAAACTAAGAACCTGACCCCAATGAAGGAAATCAAGAAAATTGTACTGACGGGCGGTCCGTGCGCCGGAAAGACGACCGCGCTGGTGAAGGTGATTGACCACTTCTCCAGTCTGGGCTACAAAGTATTCACCATTCCCGAAGTGCCGACGATGTTCACGCAGGCGGGAATGAACTATCTGACAGACAATGCCGACTTCTTCTACGAAGGCGAGAAGGCCACGCTCGAGATACAGCTGGCACTGGAAGACAAGTTTGTCAAGATGGCGCAGGCCTGCCGCGCACCGGCCGTGGTGGTATGCGACCGCGGCGCAATGGACATCTCGGCCTATATGAAGCCGGAAATGTGGGAGCGCATCACTGCCGCCGTGGGCACGTCGACACAGCAACTGCGCGACGAGCGCTATGACGCGGTGCTCCATCTGGTGAGCGCGGCCGACGGCGCCGAGCAGTTCTACACCACGAGCAACAATGCCAGCCGCAACGAGCCGGCCAGCGAAGAGGGGCTGCGTATAGCCCGACTGCTGGACAAGAAGGTCATAGAGGCGTGGACGGGGCACTCGCACCTACGCGTCATCAACAACAACGAGGACTTCGACGCCAAGCTGAACCGCGTGCTCAAGGAGATATCGAACGTGCTGGGACTGCCCCAGCCCATCATAGAGGAGCGCAAGTACATCGTAGAGGTGACGGGGACAATGCCCGACTGCATAGAGAGCACCATCGCGCAGACCTACCTCGTGGCCGATCCGGGCGTGGAGGTGCGGCTGCGCCGACGCGACTGGGAGGGAAAAATCGTCAACGTGCACACCACGAAGAAGAAGCTGTCGGGGCAGGAGGAGATTGTCACCGAGCGACAGGTGAACAACAGCCTGTACGAGTCGCTGCTGCAACAGGCCGACCCCTACCGACAGACCATCCACAAGCAGCGCAAGAGCTTCATCTGGCGCGGCCAGTATTTCGAGCTCGACACGTATCAGGGAGCGCTCGACGGGCTCGTCATCCTCGAGACCAAGGGCATCAGCCGCCATCAGGACGTGAAGTTCCCACCGTTCCTCCGCGTGGTGCAGGACATCACTGGCAACCACGACTACTACAACCACACGCTGGCATTGCGACGCTAATTGCCCACAGCGCAGCCAGTCCGCGGTTGAGCAGGATGGCAAACGCGAATTGTTTTGATGACGAAAACAGTTTGTTCGGATGGCGAAAACTGCTTGTTTCTATGACAAAAACAGCCTGTTTTCGCCATCCGAACAAAACACAGACGGGCTCCCTTTGCCCCACAAGCGGCCAGAACGAAAGCCTGCCGCTGCCCTACCCAGTGTGTTAAAAGACCTTAATTGCGTAAAAATAACGCAGTGAATGTTTGGATGATTCGGAAAGAATGCCTACTTTTGCTGCGTCATTTTTACGCAATTAATGTATTCACCTATGGAAGAAATGAAGTATCACTACAAGTATCCGCACCCGAGTGTGACCACCGACTGCGTCATCTTCGGGTTCGACGGCGTGCAGCTGACGGTGCTGCTCGTGGAGCGCGGCATTGAGCCCTACAAAGGTCGCTGGGCCTTTCCGGGCGGATTCCTGAAGATGGACGAGTCGGCCGAAGAGGGTGCACGGCGCGAACTGCTGGAAGAGACGGGACTGAGCACGGCCAGCGTGCAGCAGTTCTACACCTTCAGCGACCCACAGCGCGACCCGCGCGAGCGCGTCATCACCATCGCCTACTTCGCGCTGGTGCGCATCAGCGAGGTGAAGGGCGGCGACGATGCAGCCGACGCGCGCTGGTTTCCCATCAGCGAGGTGCCCGCACTGGCCTTCGACCACGACCGCATCCTGCGTATGGCGCTATTGTCGCTGCGCCGCCAGATTCACTTTGAGCCCATTGGCTTTGAGCTGCTGCCCGAGCAGTTCACGATGACGCAGCTGCAGCACCTCTACGAGGCCATCCTCGGTGTGAAGTTCGACCGCCGCAACTTCTACAACAAGTTCCTGCGCCTCGGACTGCTCACCCAGCAGGACGAGACCATCACCCTGCCCAACCGCAAAGAGGCTTTTCTCTACAAATTCAACCCCGAAAGCTATGCTGAACTGAAGCAGAAGGGATTCAAGCTGGAATTCTAACCCAAAGAACAAAGAAGTACCAATATTATGTTAGGAAGCATCATCGGCGACATCGTGGGCAGCGTCTACGAGTTTGCCAACATCAAGACCAAAGAGTTTGAGTTTTTCAACGAGCGAGGCAGCTTCACCGACGACTCGGTGCTCACCGTAGCCACGGCCGACTGGCTGCTCAACGGCGGCAACGTTGCCCACTACTATGCCCGCTACGGGGCCCAGTACCGATGGCCGATGGGCGGCTACGGCAGTAACTTCCAGCTGTGGCTGGCACGGGCCAACCGCCGCGGCGACTACCGCCCCTACAACAGCTGCGGCAATGGGTCGGCAATGCGTGTAGGCCCCGTGGGCTGGGCGTTCGACACCAAGGAGGAGGTGATGCAGAAAGCGGCTGAGAGTGCCGCCTGCACCCACAACCACCCCGAGGGCATCCGCGGGGCGCAGGCCACGGCACTGGCCATCTTCCTCGCCCGCACCGGCGGCAGCAAGGACGACATACGCGCCGCCATTGAGCAGGAGATAGGCTACGACCTCAGCTTCACCTGCGACGAGATACGCCCCACCTACACGTGGGGTGGGCTCTGCCAGACCAGCGTGCCGCAGGCCATCGTGGCCTTCCTCGACGGCAATGACTTCGAGGACTGCATCCGCAACGCCATCTCCATCGGCGGCGACAGCGACACCATAGGCTGCATCACGGGCAGCATTGCGGAGGCTTTCTACGGCATTCCGAACCATCTCCGCCGCCGCGCCGTCAGCTATCTGCCGGCAGAGATGCGCCACACGGTGGCGGAGTTTGAGCAAAAATACCAACAGCAGGAGGCCGACGACCGTCGCATCACGCCCCACCACATCCGCCAGCTGGCACCGGGCGAGGTGTTCGTCTTCGGCAGCAATGCGCAAGGCTACCACGGTGGCGGCGCAGCACGCACGGCAATGGATAAGTTCGGAGCCGTATGGGGACAGGGCGAGGGGCTGCAGGGCAGCAGCTATGCCATCCCCACAATGGAGGGCAGGAGCAGAATGGCTGTCGCCATCGGCCGCTTCATCGACTTTGCCAGTGCCCATCCCGACCTCCACTTCCTCGTCACTCCCATCGGCTGCGGCATCGCCGGCTACCGCTTCGTGGACGTGGCTCCGCTCTTCCGGCCTGCCACCGCCCTGTCCAACGTCAGCCTCCCTGCCGAATTCTGGGACGTCCTGCAACTGTAAAGGCAAAAAAAATATTCCTCATTCCGCAAAAAGCTGGGATGGGGAATATTTTTTGCTTCCACTTGACGGGGCTGACGGTAAGAGCGCGCCCTGCACGCCAAAGGGCTCCCTGAGGAAATGACGTGGCGCGAGGCGGCGCCGACAAAGACGGTGACTTTTTTCGATTCCACGCTTAAAACAGACGGAATTCGTTGGTCGTTTCGTAGAAAATCCATATCTTTGCCACCAGAAAAATCTTGTTCAAAGGCTGCCTGCTGGCTATCGTTTGAACGGAATCTCTGCAAAATAACTAACCACAAATACCTACGACAGATGAAAGTCTTACTGATCAACGGAAGCCCGCGCCGACAGGGCAACACCTTCATCGCACTGAGCGAGATAGCCAAGACGCTGCAGGAAGAAGGAATAGAGACCGAGATTGTGCAACTGGGCAACAAGCCCGTGCGCGGATGCATTGCCTGCGGACGCTGCAAGCAGCAGGGCGGGCAGCCCTATGCCGACTGACACCGAGGCTGCGTGTTCAACGACGACGTGTGCAATCAGATAGCTGAGAAATATCGCGAGGCCGACGGCTTCGTCTTCGGCTCGCCCGTTTACTACGGCCAGCCCAACGGCGCACTGCTCTCGGTGATGCAGCGGTCGTTCTTCGCCTGTGGCGAGGATGTGCAAAACAAGCCCTCGGCCGTGGTGACCATCTGTCGCCGTGGCGGTGCCACTGCCGCCTTCGAGGCCCTGCAGATGCCGCTGCAGATGATGAATATGCCCATAGCTACGTCGCAATACTGGAACATAGCCTACGGCCGCGAGGCTGGACAGGCTACGCAGGACACCGAGGGAATGCAGACAATGCGCACGCTGGCCCGCAATCTGGCGTGGATGCTCCGCGGCCTGCGCGGCACCAATGCCCCCACCGTCCCCACACCTGAGGAGTGGCAGCCGATGCACTTCATCCGCTGACACCACGCGCCGCACAGCCGACCGCTCCGCCATCACCATCAAGTACCTGCAGTGGAATCCATAACCGACCACAGTCTGCTATCTATCCGCTATCGAAGAGAGAAAAAAAGCGGCTTCCCCATCAGCATTGGCACGGGGAAGCCGCTTTTTGGAATGCACCCAGAAATGACGCAACTAAACCGAAGCGTCAATAAATTCGGTTGCAGGATTGTTGGTCTTATGCCTTAAATAGCACTACATTTCTTTGGCTGTTTCACAGAAAATAAATATCTTTGCAGGCGAAAAAGACGGAAGAAAGGTGGTAAGTTACCACTTTTTGAAGTAAAATTTAGCTTGCAGACAATGGCAAAGATTGAAGAAGTATACCAACAATGGCTCGCGCTGCAACCGCTTTCAGAAACTGAACAACAGCGGCTGAGCAAGAAGTTTACAATTGAATACAACTACAACAGCAACCACATCGAGGGCAACACGCTGACGTATGGGCAGACGGAGCTGCTGCTGCTGTTCGGAAAGGTGAGCGGCGAGGGCGAACTGAAGGACTTTGTGGATATGAAGGCCAGTCAGGTGGGACTGCAGATGATGACGGAGGAGGCGACGGAAAAGATGCCGCTGACGCAGAACTTCATCCGTCAGCTGCACAAGACGCTGCTGCGCGAGGACTACACCGTGTACCGCAATCTGCCGGGCGGGATGCATACCAGCTATGTGATTCACGCCGGACAGTACAAGACGCGGCCCAACAGCGTCATCACCCGCTACGGCGACCGCTTCGAATATGCATCGCCCGAAGAGACACCGGCGCTGATGAGCGACTTGGTGGACTGGTACAACGAGGCGGAACAGGAGGGACGACTGACTCCCGTAGAGCTGGCCGCGCTGTTCCACTATCGCTACATCCGCATCCATCCGTTCGAGGACGGCAACGGACGCATCGCACGCCTGATGGTGAACTATATTCTTGCGCGCCACGGATGGCCAATGGTTGTGGTGAGAAGCCGTAAAAAGAGTGAGTATCTGGAAGCACTGCACAAAACCGACCTCGAAGTAGGCGACACGCCGTGGAAAGGAGCGCACGCCACACTGAGTCAGGCCAAGCATTTCCTGAAGTATTTCACCCATTTGATTACAGAGGAAATTCTAAACGAAATCCATTTCATACAGGACAAAAACAAGAACTCGTGGTGGTACGACGGAGAGCGCATCCGATTCAGAAGCGAGAACGGGCCAGCTATCCTGCGGGCACTGCAAGAAGAACCGTATATCACGTATGCTGAGCTGTCGAGAAGGATTGGAATCAACGTCTCGGCACTGCAGAAGCAATTGGACAATATGGTGAAGAAGGGATATATCCAGCGGCTGGAGACCGACGCTTGGCACGTGCTGGCCACGCCGTCTTTATAAAATACGAAAGGAAATAATGATACTGAAATACGACGTACTGGTCATCGGCGGTGGACACGCAGGCTGCGAGGCAGCCACGGCAGCAGCCAATATGGGCGCAAAGACCTGCTTGGTGACGATGGATATGAACAAGATTGCGCAGATGTCGTGCAATCCGGCCGTGGGCGGGATTGCAAAGGGACAGATCGTGCGCGAAATCGACGCACTGGGCGGACAGATGGGACTCGTCACTGACCGCACGGCCATCCAGTTCCGAATGCTCAACCGCTCGAAAGGACCGGCCGTATGGAGCCCACGGGCACAGTGCGACCGCGGGAAATTCATCTGGGAATGGCGACGCGTGCTCGATGAAACCGCGAATTTGGACATCTGGCAAGACACGGCCGACGAGCTGCTGGTGGAGAACGGCGAGGCCGTAGGCGTGCGCACTATCTGGGGTGCTGAGCTGCGGGCACGGGCCGTCGTGGTCACGGCGGGCACCTTCCTCAACGGACTGATGCACATCGGACGGCGGATGGTGCCGGGCGGACGCATCGCCGAACCGGCCGTGGAGCGCTTCACCGAGAGCATCACGCGGTATGGCATCCGCTCGGCACGGATGAAGACGGGCACACCGGTACGCATCGACCGCCGCTCGGTGCATTTCGAGGATATGGAGCGACAGGACGGCGAGAACGGTTACTACCGATTCTCATTTATGGAATCGCAGCATACGACGAATGCACAGAATGCGCCGAGTGGGCCGGATACCCATAGGCCACTCCCACAACTGCCCTGCTGGGTGTGCTATACCAACCCTGAGGTGCACGAGACCCTGCGCTCGGGACTGGCAGACTCGCCGCTCTACAACGGCCAGATACAGAGCATCGGACCGCGCTACTGCCCCAGCATAGAAACCAAGCTGGTCACCTTCCCCGACCGTCCGCAGCACCTGCTCTTCCTCGAACCGGAAGGTACCGACACTAACGAGATGTACCTGAACGGCTTCTCGTCGTCGCTGCCGATGGAGATACAGCTCAACGCACTCCGTAAGATTCCGGCCCTGCGCGAGGTGAAGGTGTATCGGCCGGGCTATGCCATTGAGTACGACTTCTTCGACCCCACACAGCTGAGCCACTCGCTGGAGTCGAAAGTGATAGGCAGCCTGTTCTTCGCCGGACAGGTAAATGGCACCACGGGCTACGAGGAGGCTGGCGGACAGGGCACGCTGGCGGGCATCAATGCCGCACTGAAGTGCAGCGGCAGCGAGCCATTTGTCCTCCACCGCGACGAGGCATATATCGGCGTACTCATCGACGACCTCGTGACGAAAGGAGTAGATGAGCCTTACCGAATGTTCACTTCGCGCGCCGAATACCGCATCCTGCTCCGGCAGGACGACGCGGATGCCCGACTGACGGAGCGTGCCTATCAGCTGGGACTGGCTCGACGCGGCCGTTACGACTGGTGGATGGGCAAGAAAGAATCCATCGAAGAAATCGAAAGTTTTTGCAGAAAATACCCGATAAAACCGAAAGTCATCAACCCGGCATTGGAACGGCTGGGCTCTACCCCACTCGTTTACGGATGCAAACTGGACGAGCTGATAGCCCGTCCCGAACTGAGCATCGCCGCACTGAGCGAAGCCATACCCGAGCTGAAGGAAGTAACAGAGCGGCCCGCAAACCGAAAGGAAGAAATCGTAGAGGCTGCCGAGATTCGTATTAAATACAAAGGTTACATCGAGCGTGAGCGTATTGTGGCTGAGAAAATGCATCGGCTGGAAAACATCCGCATCAAAGGGCGCATCAACTACAACGAGCAACTGCAACTATCGACCGAAGCCCGGCAGAAGTTGACGGCCATCGACCCAGAGACATTGGCGCAAGCCAGCCGCATTCCCGGCGTCTCGCCCAGCGACATCAACGTGCTGCTGGTGCTGATGGGACGGTAAAAGTTCCACGTGAAACAGAATAACAAGAAAGCAACAACATACTAACGAACAAATCAGTAATTTATGAACAACAAGACCTTAATGGCGAACCTGCGCTGCATCCCTGACTTCCCACAGAAAGGAATCAACTTCCGCGACGTGACCACCCTGTTTAAGAACCCCGCGTGCTTACAGATTATGGTGGACGAACTGTATGAGATTTACAAGAACCGAGGCATCACCAAAATCGTTGGAATCGAGAGCCGCGGCTTTGTGATGGCCTCCGCGCTGGCCGTGAAACTGGGTGCCGGCGTGGTGCTGGCACGCAAACCGGGCAAGCTGCCCGCCGCTACCGTACAGGAGAGTTACAGCAAAGAGTACGGAACCGATACCATCGAGATACACGAAGACGCCATTAACGACAAAGACATTGTACTGCTCCACGACGACCTACTGGCCACGGGAGGCACGATGAAGGCTGCCTACAACCTCGTCAAGAAGTTCAACCCGCGCGGCATCTACGTCAACTTCATCATCGAAATCACCGACGAAGGACTGCACGGACGCGACATCTTCGACCCGGGCACCGAGATTACCACCCTGCTCACCGTATAAGTAACGGCCGCCAATGGGGCTTGCGACAGCGCAAGTCCCATCAGTGGCCATTGTTGTTTCACGTGGAACAAAGACAAAAGCAAGTACACCTATGACGAAGGAAGAGAACGAAGCAAGACTCAAGAAGCTGAAAGGAATCGTAAGTGCGCTGCCCGAGAAACCGGGCAGCTACCAGTATTACGATGCCGAAGGCACGATTATCTACGTTGGTAAGGCCAAGAACCTGAAGAGCCGCGTGTCGTCCTACTTCCTTAAAGAGGTGGACCGCTACAAGACGAAGGTGCTGGTATCAAAGATCTGGGACATCAGCTACACGGTAGTCAATACCGAAGAAGACGCCCTGCTGCTGGAAAACTCGCTCATCAAGAAGTACAATCCGCGCTACAACGTGCTGCTGAAAGACGGCAAGACCTACCCCTCCATCTGCATTACCAACGAGCCTTTCCCCCGCATCTTCAAGACCCGCACCATCAATAAGAAGTGGGGCACCTACTATGGCCCCTATTCGCACATCGGCTCGATGTACGCCATACTGGAGCTCATCAAGAAACTCTACCGGCCGCGCACCTGCCGCCAGCCCATCACACCCGAGGGAATCGGGCAGAAACGCTATCAAGTATGTCTGGAGTACCACATCAAGAACTGCGGCGCCCCCTGCATTGGTAAGCAGTCGATGGAAGACTATCAGAAAAACATTGCACAA
This sequence comes from Prevotella sp., assembly GCA_017476785.1. Taxonomy (GTDB): domain Bacteria; phylum Bacteroidota; class Bacteroidia; order Bacteroidales; family Bacteroidaceae; genus Prevotella. The sequence goes on from JAFUZD010000088.1 coordinate 10,846, forward strand.
GCGCGTGAGATCCTAAAAGGCAACACGCGTCAGCTGCTGCGCGACCTAAGGGCCGAGATGACGGCACTGGCCGAGGCGTTGCGGTTTGAAGAAGCTGAGGAAGTGAAGCGTCGCTACCTGCTGTTAGAGCAGTTCACCGCCAAGAGCGAGGTGGTGAGCCACACCATCAACAATGTCGACGTGTTCTCTATCACCAACGACGAGCGGATAGCCTTCATCAACTACATTCACGTGAGCAACGGAAGCATCAACCAGAGCTTCACGTTCGAGTACAAAAAGAAGCTCGATGAGACCGACGAAGAGCTGCTCTCGCTGGGCATCATTGAGATGCGCGAGCGGTTCAAGAGCAACGCCCGTGAGATTATTTTGCCGCACGAGATGGAGTTGCCCTTAGAAGGAGTCACCGTCACGGTTCCCCAGCGCGGCGACAAGAAGACGCTGCTCGACCTCTCGATAATGAACGGCAAGCAGTACAAGTTCGACCGGCTGAAGCAAAGCGAGAAGCTAAATCCCGAGCAGAAGGCCGTCAGGCTGATGAAGGAGATACAAGAAGCGCTGCACCTTCCCAAGATGCCCTACCAGATAGAGTGCTTCGACAACTCCAACATCTCGGGCACCGACGCCGTGGCGGCCTGCGTCGTATTCAAGCGGATGAAGCCCTCAAAGCAAGACTACCGCAAGTATAACATCAAGACCGTGACGGGTCCCGACGACTATGCCTCGATGCACGAGGTGGTGAGCCGCCGCTACCGCCGCCTGCTGGACGAGCAACAGCCCCTACCCGACCTCATTATCGCCGACGGCGGACGCGGCCAGATGGAGGTCATCCGGCAGGTAATCCAAGACGAGCTGGGCCTCGACATCCCCATTGCCGGACTGGCTAAGGACGACCGTCACCGCACCAACGAGCTGCTCTATGGGTTCCCACCGCGCGTCATCGGGATGAAGACCGACAGCGAGCTGTTCCGCCTGCTTACCCATATACAAGACGAGGTGCACCGCTTTGCCATCACCTTCCACCGCGACAAGCGCTCCAAGCACCAGCTGCACAGCGAGTTAGACGACATCCGTGGCATCGGCCCCAAGACGAAAGAGCTGCTACTGAAGCAATTTAAGAGCGTAAAAAGGATGAAAGCAGCTGATATTCAATCACTTACTGACGCCATTGGCGGTTCAAAGGCGCAACTTCTCTTCCGCTATTTCCACCCTTCAGACCAAGAAGAAGCGCAGTAACTTCACAGCCACTGCGCCCACAAAAGTATTAATAAATCGAAATACATATATAGTAATATATATGCCTGAAACTTTGGGAGCAAACAACACGTCAAACAAAAAACGTGGCGCGCTTGGATGCTACTGTACTGAGGGTTCTGGGATACCGCTTAATGGTAACAGACAATACGCCACGCATTATGCAAGTCCTTCCCAGAATGGAAGGATACATAAGCGTGAACGAACTGGCCACTATCCTATTAAGCAATGAAATTTCCCAGATTTCAGTACAAGATAATGCGCTAATTTCGCTCTCTAATCATAAGTTCGGCTAAGGGACATACGCCCCCGCCACTTGCAAATATACGAATTTGGCAGCAAACGACAAAGGATTTCGGCAGAAAAATAACTGAAACGGGACAGAACAGCCCCCCTGCAGACCCGCAAGAGGCCCACGAAGAGGCCCGTGCGAAGCTTCTCTGAAGGCTCACGAGAAGCCCACAACAGACCCGCAAGAAGCCCATAATAGGCTCGCGAGAAGCCCATAATAGCCTCGCAAGAAGCCCATAATAGACCCGCAAGAAGCCCACAAGAGCCATACAAGAGGCTGACGGAGCGAAAGAAAAGGGACGGCATCGGTCAAGCGCAAAGGATTAAATGCGGGGAAATGTACGCTCATTTCGGAAATTCTTCGTATCTTTGTAGCGGACAAAGCAGTCCAGCTATGAATCGTATCAACCCTTTCACACCCGACGACCTATGCGAATCGTGATCCAGCGCGTCAGCAGCGCATCTGTCAGCATCGGCGGCGAGACGTGCTCCAGCATCGGGGCAGGCTTGCTCGTCCTGCTGGGCGTATGCGCCGAAGACACCGCCGAGGACGTGGAGTGGCTGGTGAAGAAGGTGGTGGGGCTGCGCGTGTTCGACGACGAGCAGGGCGTGATGAACCGCTCGGTGATGGACATCGGCGGCGAGGCGCTCGTAGTCAGCCAGTTCACGCTCTATGCCAGCTACAAGAAGGGCAACCGCCCATCGTGGCTGCGCGCTGCCCGCCACGACATCAGCATCCCGCTCTACGAGCTGTTCTGCCAGCGTCTGAGCGATGAAATGGGCAGAAAAGTGGGCACTGGCCGCTTCGGCGCCGATATGCAGGTCAGCCTCGTCAACGATGGGCCCGTCACCATCTGTATGGACTCGCGAAACAGGGAATGAGCGGCCTCAGGCCTCCCACTGCCTGCCCCCTCCCAAAAAGAGGGCATAACGCTAATATACTAAAGACAAAAGGAATATGGAAACATTGCAAAAGATTCAAGTGGCACGCTTCGTTGCGTTCCTGCTCTTCTTCGCCGGTTGGGCACTGAAAATCGGTATCTTGGAACTCGTAGGCATCCTCGCTTTCGCCGTCATCGTCCTCATCGAACTGACGCATTGGCGCGAGCTGACCACCTTCACCAAAGTGAGCGACATCGCGCTGCTCATCATCTTCGGTGCACTGACGGCAATGACATTCGGACTGCTATGACCGCACCGGACATCACACTACGTGAAGCGCAACAGAAGGTAGACGCGTGGATTCGCCAGTACGGCGTGCGCTACTTCTCTGAACTGACCAATATGGCCGTTCTCACCGAAGAGGTGGGCGAGCTGGCACGCGTGATGGCCCGCCGCTACGGCGACCAGAGCTTCAAGCCCGGCGAAGCGGCCAATCTGGGCGACGAGATGGCCGACGTGCTGTGGGTGCTGCTCTGCTTGGCCAACCAGACAGGCATCGACCTGACCGATGAACTGGCCAAAAACATCGCCAAAAAGACCGCCCGCGACCACGACCGACACCTGAATAACCAAAAACTGAAATAACCCCACAAACACCCCAACAACCCTATGGACAGATTCCTCATCAAGTTTGCCGTCCTCTTCGTCTTCGGCCTCGCCGCGTGGCTCATCCGCAGTTACCTTCCCAAGCGCGTACAGACTATTCTTGTGCGCATATTCCATTCCTTCGCGTTCGGGTTCATCGCGCTCGTCATCGTTTTCCTCATCGGAGTCCCGCTCAAGAAGTCCGTCATCGGACGGGATGCCTTCTTTGACCAGCAGGAAGCCTCCACTACCCCTTTGCAACTCGAACAGGGCACACAAAAGGCTGTCAACGGATTCACCATCGCCTTCGACTCCACCCGTGCTGCCGGCTACCGCGACTATCAGGGCGACTCTGTCTACGCCCCCGTCGTGTTCAACCCGCAGCAGCAGGTGGTGGCTGGAATGGCACAGATATACGACGACATCACGCTCAAAGGCTATGGCGATGCCGTCATTGCCATATGCGAGAAGCGAGAGGCTCATAGCAGCTACACCCTCACCGACCTCTACGCCTTCCATCGCGGCCAGCTGACCGCCGAGCGCCACTTCCGCGACCGCCACAACCGCGTCTGCACCATCTACACCGACCAGCTGGTGCAGACCTATCAGTTCGAAGACCTCGTCGGCAGCAATGACGACGAAGAGCTCTTCCGCGCTGACGGCCAGCCGCTCACGCTGATGCAGCGTCTGATGCTCAGCAATAGTTTCATTGCCATCTTCCTGCTGTTCTTCTGCCTCACCGTCGGCTGGTTTGCCTCCGGCTTCTTCATCCGCTGGCGGTTAAGACAGCAGCAAGAAGCGCAAGAAGAACAGCAATACTAAGCCGAGAATACTCAATCACAACAAAATAAAAAAGCAACAACTATGGCAGAACATCATCACCACGAACACGAGCACCATCACGCTCCACGGCTGAGCAAGTATGAAGAGGCGCTCAGCAAGTACAACTGTGCCCTGAACGACGATGAAATCAGGGAAAAAGTGAAACAAATCATCATCGAGAAGGTGCCGCAGAACGACACGCCCGAGGTCAAGAAGTTCCTGATGGGCAGCGTAGAGCTGACCACCCTGAAGACCACCGACTCGGAGGAGAGCGTGATGGCCTTCACCGAGCGCGTCAACCAGTTCGACGAGCAGTACCCCGACCTGCCCCACGTGGCCACCATCTGCGTCTATCCCTGCTTTGCCAAGACCGTCAGCGAGACGCTCGAGGTCGACGGCGTAGAGATAGCTTGCGTCAGCGGCTCGTTCCCCTCGTCGCAGGCCCTCATCGAGGTGAAGGTGGCCGAGACGGCACTGGCCGTGAAAGACGGTGCCACGGAGATTGACATCGTGATGTCGGTGGGCCGTTTCCTCAGCGGCGACTACGAGACCGTATGCGATGAAATCGCCGAATTGAAGCAGGTGTGCGGCGACAAGAAGATGAAAGTCATCCTCGAGACGGGCTGCCTGAAGACGGCCGAGAACATCAAGAAAGCCTCGATTCTGGCAATGTATGCCGGTGCCGACTACATCAAGACGTCCACGGGCAAGCTGGAGCCGGCCGCCACGCCCGAAGCCGCCTACGTAATGTGCCAAGCCATTAAGGAGTATTACGACGAGACGGGCATCCAGATTGGCTTCAAGCCCGCCGGCGGACTGAACTCGGTGATGGACGCCGTCACGATGTACACCATCGTTAAGGAAGTGCTGGGCGAGCAGTGGCTCACCAACCAGTGGTTCCGTATGGGCACCAGCCGACTGGCCAACCTACTGCTGAGCGAGGTCGTCGGTGAGGAAGTGAAGTTCTTCTGAGACCCAAGAACCTACCTCAAACCCCTCCCGTTCGGGAGGGGCTTTTTTTGTTTATGCCACAGAAACAACTTGTTTTTACCACAGAAACAGCTTGTTTCCACCACAGAAACAAAGTGTTTATGCCATCGAAACAACTCGGAACAAACCAAAACTCCCCTCCTGTTCGGGAGGGGATGGGGGTGGGTGCTACTTCTTTCGCTGTATCACGTAGTCCACATAAGCCGTCAGCGCGTCGCGGATATCGGCTTTCAGCGCCTGCTGGCTGATGAAGTCGAGACATCGCTGGCGGTACAGTTCCATCTGAAGCTCGGCGTATTCTATACCGCCCTCGGCCTTCGTAAACTCCACCAAAACGGCGATTTCATCGGCATTGATGGTACCGGCCTTCACCTTCTTGGCCAGCGGCTGCATCGACTCATAGTGGCTGTTGTTCAGCGCATAGATGACAGGCAGCGTCAGCTTGCCCTCGGCCATATCGTTGCCGGTGGGCTTCCCGATGTCTGCGCCGTCGAAATAATCGAAAATATCATCGCGAATCTGGAAGATGATGCCGAGGTTATAGCCAAACTGCTTGGCAGCACTCACCTGCTCGCCCGTAGCCCCGGCCGACAGTGCGCCGATGCCGGCACAAGCCTCAAAGAGCGCTGCCGTCTTCTGCGAGATGACCTGATAGTAGACTTCTTCCGATATCTCTTGGTTCTGAATGTTGGAAAGCTGGAGTATCTCGCCCCGTGCCAGCGTGCGTCCCAGCTCGGCCAGACTCTCCACGATGGTCTGGTTGCCCGTCAGTGCCACGTGGAGCAGCGCCGTGCTGAGCAGATAGTCGCCCACGAGCACAGCCACCTTATTATTATAGGTGGCATTCACCGAGGCCTGCCCGCGCCGCTCGTCGCTCTCGTCCACCACGTCGTCGTGGACCAGCGAGGCCGTGTGCAGCAGCTCCAGCCCCACGGCCGCGTTCTGCGTCACGTCCGACACAACCCCGTAGTTGCGCGCCATCAGCTGAATCAGCATCGGCCGCATCCGCTTGCCGCCGCGCTGGCGGATATGGGTCAGCACCGAGCCCAGCATTCCGTCGCTGTGGGTCAGTGCAGCATCGAACCGACCGATGAAATCGTCCAAATCCTGCTGTATGGGCTGCTTGATAATGCTCAGATAATCCATTCTTTCGCTAATTTCCGACAAATTTACACAAAATAATTGGATACAGCATATTTTTTTCGTAATTTTACGCAGAATTTCTGTTAATGATATGGACAAACTGTTTCTCATAGATGCCTATGCGCTGATCTATCGCTCGTACTACGCGTTCATCAAGAATCCGCGCATCAACTCCAAAGGGCTGAACACATCGGCCATCGTAGGCTTTGCCAACACACTGAACGAGGTGCTCACCAAAGAGCAGCCCACCCATCTGGGCGTGGCCTTCGACCCCAGCGGCCCCACCTTCCGCCACGAGGCTTACCCCGAGTATAAGGCGCAGCGCGAGGCCTGTCCCGAGGACATCAAGCGCGCCGTACCCATCATCAAGGAGATGCTCACCGCAATGCGCATCCCCATCCTCGAGGTGCAGGGCTACGAGGCCGACGACGTCATCGGCACGCTGGCCACCCAAGCGGGCCACGCTGGCGTCGACACCCTGATGCTCACGCCCGACAAGGACTACGGCCAGCTGGTCGGCGACCATATCCGTATGTTCCGACCACGCCACAACGGCGGCTACGAGACGATGGGACCGCGAGAGGTGGAAGAGAAGTATGGCATCTCCTCGCCTACGCAGGTCATCGACCTGCTGGGACTGATGGGCGATGCCTCCGACAACATACCGGGCTGTCCGGGTGTGGGCGAGAAGACGGCCGTCAAACTCATCCAGCAGTTCGGCAGCATCGAACAGCTGCTCCAGCGCACCGACGAGCTGAAGGGGGCATTGAAACAGAAAGTGGAGGACAACCGCGAGCAGATAAACTTCTCTAAGTTCCTCGCCACCATCAAGACCGATGTGCCTATCACACTCAACCTCGACGAACTGAAAATCCAAGAGCCCGACGAAGAACGGCTGACCGCTCTCTTCGACGAATTGGAGTTTAAGACGCTGGCCAACAAGTTTCTTAAAAAAACTGAAACAAAGCAAAAAACCGCTAACGGACAACTCGATCTCTTTGCAGAATTTGCGCCCGAGGGGACGGAAGAGCCAAAAAAATCGAGTTTTGAGACGTTAAAAACGGTGGCTCACGAATACAAACTCGTTGAAAATGAGGAGGGTTGGCGAAATCTTTATGATTATTTTAGGACAAAAAAAATTCTCAGTCTGGACACGGAGACCACTTCTACATCGGCCATCGACGCCGAACTGGTGGGACTGAGCTTCGCCGTCAGGGAGCACGAGGCTTTCTACGTTCCCATCCCCGCCGACCCGGCCGAGGCGCAGCGCATCGTCGACATCTTCCGACCGCTCTATGAAGACGAGACCATCTTGAAAGTGGGACAGAACCTGAAGTACGACCTCGAGGTGCTACGCCGCTACGAGGTGCACCTCGCCGGCCCAATGTGGGACACGATGATTGCCCACTACCTCATACAGCCCGAGCTGCGCCACAATATGGATTATATGGCCGAGATCTATCTGGGCTACCAGACCATCCACATCGACGAGCTCATCGGACCGCGTGGCAAGAACCAGCGCTCAATGCGCGACCTCTCCCCCACCCAAGTCTATGAGTATGCCGCCGAGGACGCCGACATCACCCTGCAACTCAAGAACAAGCTGGAGCCTGAGCTGAAACGCCTCGGAGCCGAACAGCTGTTCTACGACATCGAGATGCCGCTGATGCCGGTGCTGGCCGAGATGGAGCTGTGCGGCGTGCGCATCGATACCGACTCGCTGGCTGAGACGTCGCGCGAGCTGACCGCACGGATGCTCGAGCTGGAGCAGGACGTCTACCGGCTGGCCGGCGAGCAGTTCAACATCGCCTCGCCGAAGCAGGTGGGCGACATCCTGTTCGGCAAACTGAAAATCGTGGAGAAGGCCAAGAAGACCAAGACGGGCCAGTACGTCACCAGCGAAGAGGTGCTGCAGACGCTGCGCCACAAGAACGAAATCGTGGACAAGATACTGCAGCACCGCGGACTGAAGAAGCTGCTGGGCACCTACGTCGACGCCCTGCCCCGACTCATCAATCCCCGCACGGGCCACATCCACACGTCGTTCAACCAGACCGTCACGGCCACGGGACGCCTCTCGTCGTCCGACCCCAACCTGCAGAACATCCCCGTGCGCGGCGAGGACGGTAAGGAAATCCGCAAAGCCTTCATCCCCGAGGAGGGCTGCCTCTTCTTCTCGGCCGACTACAGCCAGATAGAGCTGCGCGTGATGGCCCATCTCTCGGGCGACAAGAATATGATAGAGGCCTTCCGCTCGGGCTACGACATCCACGCCGCCACGGCCGCCAAGATCTATCAGGAAGACATCGAGTCCGTCAGCCGCGACCAGCGCACCAAAGCCAAGCGCGCCAACTTCGGCATCATCTATGGCATCACCGTCTTCGGACTGGCCGAGCGGCTCGACATCGACCGCGCCGAGGCCCGCCAGCTCATCGACGGCTACTTCGACACCTTCCCCAGCGTGCGCCAGTATATGGAGCAGTCGAAAGAGGTGGCGCGCCAGCAGGGCTACGTCACCACGCTCTTCGGCCGTCGCCGCTATCTGCCCGACATCAGCTCGGCCAATGCCACCGTGCGCGGCTTTGCTGAGCGCAACGCCATCAATGCCCCCATTCAGGGCACGGCAGCCGATATTATTAAGGTGGCGATGATACGCATCCATCAGCGCTTCCAGCGCGAGCACATCCGCTCGAAGATGATACTCCAAGTGCACGACGAACTGAACTTCAGCGTCCTGCCCGAGGAGCGCGAGCAGGTGGAGCGCATCGTGATGGAAGAGATGCAGGGCGCCTTCCAGATGCAGGTGCCCCTCATCGCCGACAGCGGCTGGGGCCACAACTGGCTGGAGGCGCATTAGTAGTTGTTGCTTGTCTGTTGCGACTCTGTCGCAACAAACGGGGAAAGGGCGCTAAGCTCTTGAGCCATAGCGTTGAGGGCGAGGCAGCGGTCGCGGGTGATGAGCAGGCGCTCGTTGTGGTGCTCCCACGGAGCGAGGATGAGCAGCTGCCCACGCGCACAAGCCTCAAACAGCTCACCGCCGGGCTTGGTGTAGGGCGTAAGCCCGTTCTCTTCAAGATAGACAAGCGGATAGCCAGCATCCAGTAAGGCGCGCATAATGGCTTTCTCGCCTTTCGAGATGGCCGGCGAGATGTGGACACAGCCCTGCCGGGCAGCCTCCAGCGCAGCGCTGACGCGCTGCTGTATCTCGGCTTCGGTGAGGCGGCGCGAGCACTGGACAGGCTGACGGTCGGGCCACGAGAGCAGGAAGCGGTTGCCAAGAGCCGAGTAGGTCTGGCTGCCGATGTGCAGCCCGAAGCGCACGCGGAAGTAATCAGGATGCTCGCGACGGACAAAGAGGCGCCGCGGGTTGTCGCGCAGATAAGCCCGCCACGTGTCCAGCTGGCCGTAGCGGCGCAGGATGCGGTCGTTATAGCCCGGCGCAAACAGCAGGCCGTGCTTAGGATGGGACTTGCTCGTTGGTTGCGACTGAGTCGCAACCAACGGAGAAAGGCCAAGCTCACGGATAGCACGGTGACACCCAGTCTTGAAGCCACGGACCACACGGCTGAGGTCGCACGCCATCTGCTCGCGGACAAAGAGGATGCCGTGCAGATGGTCAGGCATCAGCTGTAAGGCCACCATCTCTATCTCAGGGTGGTAACGGGGAATGCCCCACCACTCACGCTCCACACGCAGCCCCAGCTCCGATGGCTCTACCCTCGCCTCATTGGCAGTGCTGCCCACCAGCGTGCCGAGCAACGGCCTTCGGCCCTCCACCACCATCGTCAGCATATACAGCCGCCGGCTGGTGTAGTCGTGCCCAACGCAGCGCCGCTGCATCGACGGCTTCTTCTTACCGGCAAAAGGCGCCTGCCGTGCGTACGTCTCTTTATCCATAGTAAAGGCAAAGATAACGAAAAAAGGCGGAACCCCATCACCCTTTCTGTTTTTTTCCCCTTTTTGTTGCTTTTTTCTTGTCCCTGCCTGCTGCTTTTTCCCTGTTCCGCCTGTTGCTTTTTTCTTGTTCCAGTTTGTTGCGACTGAGTCGCAACAGACAGTGAGGGGGTGGAACCGCAGTTCCGCCCCCTCCCTGTCTTGCTTCTTCCCTATCCCCGGTTAATACAGCTGATACTGATTGCGGGCTGGTCCTTCCAGCTCGTACGTGCAAAGATACGGATAATTATTGAATGGGCGCGCATTTTCTGGAGAAAATTTGGCTTTCCACTTGTTTTTACGTACCTTTGCAGCCAAGAAATATAAACGTTTATAGAAGAATGGCATTAAAATGTGGTATCGTGGGACTGCCCAACGTGGGCAAGTCCACACTGTTCAACTGCCTGTCGAGCGCAAAGGCACAGGCAGCCAATTTCCCTTTTTGTACGATAGAGCCCAACGTGGGCGTCATCACCGTTCCCGACGAGCGGCTGACACGGCTGGCCGAGCTGGTGCACCCGGGACGCATCGTGCCCGCTACGTGCGAAATCGTTGACATCGCCGGACTGGTGAAAGGCGCCTCAAAGGGCGAAGGACTGGGCAATAAGTTCCTCGGCAACATCCGTGAGACGGATGCCATCATCCACGTGCTGCGCTGCTTCGAGGATGAGAACATCACCCACGTGGACGGCACCATCGACCCCATACGCGATAAGGAAATCATTGATACGGAGCTGCAGCTGAAAGACCTCGAGACCATTGAGAGCCGGCTGGCCAAGACAGAAAAGGCTGCCGCCGCCGGCAATAAGGAGGCAAAGGTAGAGGTTGGCGTGCTGAAAGCCTACAAAGAGGTGCTGGAGCAGGGACGCAACGCCCGCATCGTGGAGTTCGAGTCGAAGGAAGAGCAAGACTGCGCCCACAACCTGTTCCTGCTGACGGCCAAGCCCGTGCTCTACGTGTGCAACGTGGGCGAGGCAGAGGCCAAGACGGGCAATGACTTCACGAAGAAAGTGGAGGCACTGGCTAAGGAAGAGGGTGCCGAGGCGATGACCATCGCCGCCAAGACAGAAGAGGACATCGCCGAGCTGGAGTCGTACGAGGACAAGCAGATGTTCCTCGACGAGCTGGGACTGGAGGAGAGCGGCGTCAACCGCCTCATCAAGAAAGCCTATGCCCTGCTCAATCTGGAGACCTTCATCACGGCTGGCGAGATGGAGGTGAAGGCGTGGACCTACGAGCGTGGCTGGAAGGCTCCGCAGTGCGCCGGCGTCATCCATACCGACTTCGAGAAAGGCTTCATCCGCGCTGAGGTCATCAAGTACGACGACTACATCCAGTATGGCAGCGAGGCTGCCGTGCGCGAAGCCGGCAAGATGGGCATCGAAGGAAAGGACTACGTCGTGCAGGACGGCGACATTATGCACTTCCGGTTTAACGTGTAAAGCCCCTCTCCTAACCTCCCCCGAGGGGGGAATGAATGATTAGTAAACACCTTATGACGATTGCAAATGAATCTATTGTCCATCCTATTATCTAATATGTCTCCCCTCGTGGGGACGCAGGGGGGGCTGCAGGGCCTCTTCCTCTTCATCTACTGGGACCCCGCGCTGAAAATAGGGCCTTTCCGCTGGTACTCGCTGTGCTGGCTCATCGGACTGGCACTGGCCTACTTCGTGGTCAGGCGGCTGTTTCGTGAGCAGAAAATCAGCGACGAGAAGTTCGAGCCGCTGTTCATCTACTGCTTCCTCGGCATCCTCATCGGTGCACGGCTGGGCCACTGCATCTTCTATCAGCCCGACTATTTCCTCACCTCGTGGCAGGGAGTCGTCGAGATGCTGCTACCCATCCGCTTCACCCCCGACGGCATCCACTTCACCGGCTACGAGGGACTGGCCTCGCACGGCGGCACGCTGGGACTGATGCTGGCCCTGTGGCTCTACGTCAAGCGCACGGGGCTCAACATCTGGCGCATTCTCGACAACATCGCCATCGCCACCGGCACCACCGCCTGCTTCATCCGACTGGGCAACCTGATGAACTCCGAGATCATCGGCCGCATCACCGACGTGCCGTGGGCCTTCATCTTCCACCGCGTTGACGAGATGCCGCGCCATCCGGGACAGCTCTACGAGGCCATCGCCTACGGCGTGCTGTTCGTTCTGATGTGGGCGTTGCACAAGCGGTTGCCGCAGAAAATCGGAACGGGCTGGTACTTCGGTCTCTGCCTCACCTATATCTTCACCTTCCGCTTCTTCATCGAGTACACCAAGGAGATTCAGGAAGCCTTCGAAGCCTCGCTGCCACTCGATATGGGACAGCTGCTCAGCATTCCTTTCATCGCCATTGGCATTGCCTGTATGGTAGGAGGCCGATGGATGCGAAGGCTGGGGTCGGAATGAAAGCAACGAAAGAAAAACTAAATCCTAAATGAAACCATACCTAACTTATTTAACGAAATCATTGACAACGCTCATCGTGCTGACGGTGGCCCTCGCAGCCCGTGCCGAAAAGGCACCTGCCGATACCGCTGCCATCAACCGGATGAACCGCTACTACGAGCTGTACAACAAACCGGGAGGCGAAAGCGAGTTCTACGCCCTGAGCCGGCAACTGCGCGAGGAGCACTACAAGAGCGGCAACCGCGAACGCTACTACACGGCGTGGGTCAACGAGATGCTCTACGACATCAGCCACAAACACAGCTACACCGCACTGCGCAAAGCACAGAACCTGCTGGAAGAGATGAAGACCGACGAGCACCCGCGCTACGATATGATCTATAACATTCTGGGCACCATCTATAAAGATCACGGCAACTACCGGATGGCCAAGAACTATATGATGAGGTCGCTCGAAAACACGGGGCGCAACGATACCACCGGACTCATCGGAGCTTATATCGGACTGGCCAACCTCGAAGTGGCTGTGGCACCGGGCGAGGCCCGCCACTGGGCCGAACAGGTGATGCCACTGACCCAGAAGCGCTATCAGACCCACCACAGCATAGCCCTCTCGCTGCGGGCAATGAGCTACTTCTACGAGCAGAACCGCCAGTTGTTCAACGCGGCCTTTAACGAGATGATGGACTACACCGGCACCAACCAAGTGGAAGACGACATCGACAACGAGCTGCTCCACATCGCCAAGGCCGCCTTCGACGGGCAATATCAGCGAGCCATCTACCTCGTAGACCACTCGCAGTTTATCACCGAAGATCTGGTACGCACCGACCTGCGCATCCAGATATTCAAGATGATGGGCAACCCGCAGTACACCATCGCCGAACTGGAACGGAAGACCACGCTCATCGACTCGCTCTCTGCCGATATGGCCTACAACAATATGAACGAAATCAACGCCCAGATGGACGTAGCCAAGACGCGTGCACAGGCCGCCCGCCAGCGCCAGATGTGGCTGCTCACGGCCATCGCGCTGCTCATCGTCATCATCGGACTACTGCTCTGGTGGGGCATTGCCCGCCATCGGATGCGCCGACAGCTGATTCGGCAGAACAAAGAGCTGGAGGTGGCACTCGACCGAGCTGAGGAGTCCGACCGGATGAAGACCTCGTTCATTGAGCACGTCAGCCACGAGATACGCACCCCGCTCAACGTCATCACAGGCTTTGCACAGGTCATTACCAACCCCGACTTCGAGCTGGAAGACGAGGAACGCAACAAGATGGTCACCGACATCAGCCGCAACACGGTAGAGATTACCAATATCGTCAACGAACTGCTGGAGCTGGCGCAGGACGAGAGTAAGGAGCACTACGAAATGCTGGACGACGTAGACCTGAACCAGCTGTGCCACGACGTGATAAACCGCTGCGAACTGCTGAACACCAAACGGTTGCAACTGAACTTCCATACGGCACTGCCGGCTGGAAAGACCATCCGCAGCAACTATCGGGCCATCGACAAGATTGTGAGCCAGCTGATGAAGAACGCCATCAAATTCACCCACAAGGGCAGCATCACGCTCGACACCGAGCTCAGCCCCGATGGCAACTTGGTGCGTCTCGTCATCACCGACACGGGCATCGGCATCGCCGAGGAGCACCAAGAGCGCATCTTCGACCGCTTCTATAAGGTCGATTCCTTCACGCAGGGCATCGGCATCGGACTCACGATGAGCCGTAAGATAGCCCAACTGCTGGATGGCAGCCTCACCTTCGACAAGAGTTATCAGGACGGTGCACGCTTCGTCCTCACACTGCCGGTGCAACAGACCGAGAAGTAATTCGCTTGAGAATCCGGCACTATCGCTAATACCAAACAAGAAAAGCAGCTTAAATCGGATGGATTTAAGCTGCTTTTTTTGTATCCCTTAACCGTCCTCAGGCCATCGTTTCATTTTCCGCTGACTATCTTCTGTATGTCGTTCAGCTTGTTCAGTGCCTCCATCGGCGTCAGGTTGTTGACGTCCAGTCCCAGTATCTCGTCGCGTATCTGGCACAGCACGGGGTCATCCAGCTGGAAGAACGAGAGCTGCATTCCCTCGCGGCTCTCAGCAATATGGGCCGTTGACTTCCCCACCCCGCCCACTTGCGCGTTGTCAGCTTCCAGCTGCTTCAGGATGACACCTGCCCGCTTCACGATGCTCTTCGGCATACCGGCGATGTCGGCCACGTGGATACCGAACGAGTGCTCACTCCCACCCCGCTCCAGCCGACGTAGGAAGATGACCTTACCCTCCACCTCCTTCACGCTGACGTTGTAGTTCTTGATGCGCTTGAAGTTCTTCTCCATCTCGTTCAACTCGTGATAGTGAGTGGCGAAGAGCGTACGTGCCTGTGCCTTCGGCTGCTCGTGCAGATACTCCACGATGGCCCACGCGATGGAGATACCGTCGTAGGTGGAGGTGCCGCGACCCAGCTCGTCGAAGAGCACCAGCGAGCGCGGCGTCACGTTGTTCAGGATGTTCGAGGCCTCAGTCATCTCGACCATAAACGTCGACTCGCCAAGCGAGATATTGTCCGAGGCACCCACACGGGTGAATATCTTGTCCACCAAACCGATTCTCGCGCTCTCTACGGGGACGAAACAGCCCGACTGCGCCAGCAGCACGATGAGGGCCGTCTGGCGCAGCAACGCCGACTTACCGGCCATATTCGGACCGGTGATGATGACTATCTGCTGCCGCTCGCTGTCGAGCCTGATGTCATTGGGGATGAAGTGCTCGCCCACGGGCAACTGGGTCTCGATGACGGGATGGCGCCCCTGCTTGATGTCTATCACGTCGCTGTCGTCGATGACAGGGCGCACATAGTGGTTCTCCTCGGCCGTCTTGGCCATCGACAGCAGACAGTCGAGCCGTGCTATGAGTGCCGCGTCTACTTGCAGCTGCGGAATGAAGGCCTGCAGAGCCACCACCAGCTCGTTATAGAGCCGTTGTTCGAGCGACAATATCTTATCCTCAGCCCCCAGAATCTTCTCCTCGTATTCCTTCAGCTCCTGCGTGATGTAGCGCTCGGCCTGCGCCAGCGTCTGCTTGCGCACCCACTCTTGCGGCACGCGGTCCTTATACGTGTTGCGCACTTCCAAGTAGTAGCCGAACACGTTGTTATAACCTATCTTCAGCGAGGCGATGCCCGTCTGCTCCGTCTCGCGCTCCTGTATCTTCAGCAAGTAGTCCTTTCCGCTGTAAGCTATCTGGCGCAACTCGTCCAGCTCGGCATTGATACCGTCGCGGATGACGCCACCCTTAGCCACCAGCTGGGGCGGGTCGTTGGTAATCTCGCGGGCTATCCGCTCGCGGGCCTCGTCGCAGGTGTCCAGTCGCTCCCCCACCCTGCGCAGTGCCTCATTGTCGGCCGCAAGACAGGCTTCCCTGATGGGGCCTATGGCCTCCAGTGCCTGCCGCAGCTGCACCATCTCGCGAGGCGATACGCGCCCCACGGCCACCTTCGAAGCTATGCGCTCCAAGTCGCCGATGCGGTGCAGCTGTTCGTCCACCTGCTGGCGGAACTGCGGGTCGCGGAAGAAACAGTCCACCGTGTCGAGCCGCTCATTGATTGACTTCACTTCTTTCAGCGGGAACACCAGCCAGCGTCGCAGCAAGCGTCCTCCCATCGGGCTCACCGTGCGGTCAATCACGTCGAGCAGCGAACGCCCATCTTCCTGCATCGGCTGTATGAGCTCCAATGAGCGGATGGTGAACTTGTCCAGCCGCACGTAGCGCTCCTCTTCTATGCGGCTCAGGCCGGTGATATGGGCTATCTGCGTGTGGAGCGTCTGCTCCAAGTATTGCAGGATGGCTCCCGAGGCAATGATGCCGCTCCGCAGATGGTCCACGCCGAATCCCTTCAGCGACTTCACGCCGAAGTGGCGGTACAGCTTCTGGTGGGCAGCCTGCTCGGTAAACACCCACTCGTCCATCTCGAACGTGCAGAGGCGCGTACCGAAATAGCGCTGGAAGTCCTGCCGGCGGTCGCGGTCGTAGAGCACCTCCTTAGGCTGAAAGTTGCCCAGCAGCTTCTCTACGTAGTCATAAGTGCCCTCGCCGCAGAGAAACTCGCCCGTCGATATGTCGAGGAACGACACGCCACAGGCACCCTTGCCAAAGTGTACCGCAGCCAGAAAGTTGTTCTCCTTATAGCTCAGCACGTTGTCGTTCATCGCCACGCCCGGCGTCACCAGCTCGGTGATGCCACGCTTGACGAGCTTCTTCGTCAGCTTGGGGTCCTCCAGCTGGTCGCAGATGGCCACGCGCTTGCCGGCGCGGATGAGTTTAGGCAGATAGGTGTCCAGCGCGTGATGGGGGAATCCCGCCATCTCGTCGCCCCTGACACCCGCACCGTTGTTGCGCCTCGTCAGCGTGATGCCCAGTATCTGTGCCGCCGTCACCGCGTCTTCGCAGTAGGTCTCGTAGAAGTCACCACACCGAAACAGCAGCACCGCGTCGGGGTGCTTCTCCTTCAGGTCGAAGAATTGCTTCATCATCGGTGTCAGTTCTTTCTTCTTTGCCGCCATCGTTTTCTTGCTTTTTCAGTGAGTAGGCAAAGTTACGAAGTTTTTTCCATTCGGCCAAATCGTGGGCTGAAATTAGTCGCTCCTGCCGGCTTCGCCCTACCCTTTTTGCCGTCATAATGCCACCGCAGCACTCAAAATTTGTTCGTTCGGAAAAAAATACCTATCTTTGCACAATAGTATGCAAAAAACAAAACGACAAAGATATGGAATACAACTTTAGAGACATTGAACAGAAATGGCAACGCCGATGGGTGGAGATGCAGACCTACCACGTCAGCGAAGACCCCACGAAAAAGAAGTTCTACGTGCTGAATATGTTCCCCTATCCATCGGGAGCAGGACTGCACGTGGGCCATCCGCTGGGCTACATCGCCTCTGACATCTATGCACGCTACAAGCGCCAGCAAGGCTTCAACGTGCTCAACCCGATGGGTTACGATGCCTACGGACTGCCGGCCGAGCAATATGCCATCCAGACGGGACAGCATCCCGCCATCACCACGGAGCAGAACATCCAGCGCTACCGCGAGCAGCTGGACAAGATAGGATTCTCGTTCGACTGGGAGCGCGAGGTGCGCACGTGCGACCCCGGCTACTACAAGTGGACGCAGTGGGCCTTCCAGCGAATGTTCAAGAGCTACTTCAGCCTTTCTTCTATGAAGGCGCAGCCCACTATCAAGCTCATTGAGCACTTCGAGCTGATGGGCACCGAGAACTGCAACGCGCTGGGCACCGAGGAACTGCAATTCACCGCTTCGGACTGGGCCTCGTTCTCGGAGAAGAAGAAGCAGGAGGTGCTGATGAACTACCGCA
>JAFUZD010000089.1 GCA_017476785.1 Prevotella sp.
ACTACGTCGATATGATCTTCCGCCTCTTCCTCTCGAGTGCCGTCTGGTACCTGAAGCGACTGAAGCAAATATCGATGCTCATCGACAAAGCCAAGCGCAACCTCGACCGCGAGGTGAACAACGAAAGCCTCATCGGACTGAGCCGGCTGCAAGACTCGCTGACCTACTTCAACACGAGTATCCGCGGCAACGAGACGCTGCTGTCGAAGCTGAAGTTCAAGCTGCAAATCGACGAGCTGGATGCCGACCTCATCGAAGACGTGAACATCGAGATGACACAGGCACGCGAGACGACCAACATCTACTCCAACATTCTGGAGTCGACGATGGACACCTACCAGAGCATCATCAACAACAATATGAACACGATAATGCGTACGCTGACATCGGTGACCATCATCCTGATGCTGCCCACGCTGATATCGAGCTTCTTCGGAATGAACCTTATCAACGGAATGGAGAACAGCCCAGTGGGCTTTGCCATCGCCATCATCCTGAGCGTAGTCATCTCGGTTGTGTCGTGGCTCTTCTTCCGCCATAAGAGACTGATATGAGTTTTTTGTTAAAAATCAATAAATAACACGGCAAAACAACAAGCGACTGGCCACAAACTGCTAACTTTTTAGTAAGTTTGTGGCTAAATTTATGTGTGTACTAACCGATATCATTAACTAAAAAGTTACGATGATGGACTCTCAAGAGAAGACTCTGGAACTGGGTCAGACAGAAGAAGTGAACAAAGTGGAGGAACAGCCGGCAGCAGCAGAACCGCAGCCCGAGACGGCCGAAGCCCCACAAGTGGAGACAACCGAGGAACAGCCTGAGACGGCCGCAGCAGCAGAAGCGCAGCAGCCTGAGGACGCAACCGAGCAGCAGCCCGAAACCGAGGAGCAGCAACCCGAAGCAGCCGAGCAGCAGCCCGAGGCCGAGGAGCAGCCCGAGCGCAAGCAGTACGCCACCAAGCAGGAGGTGCTGGAGCGCGTAAAAGAGCTGGCTCACAGCGACGAGGTGCCCCGTAAGGACGAGGTAGACTATCTGAAGACCACGTTCTACAAGCTGCACATCGCCGAGCGCGAGGCACAACAGAAGGCTTACATCGACGGTGGAGGCGACCCCGCCACCTATCAGGTGACGCCCGACGAGACGGAAGAGGCGTTCAAGGCCGAAATGGTGCTCATCCGCGAGAAGCGTGCCCAGCAGTTCAAGGAGCAGGAAGCCGAGAAAGCGGCTAACCTAAAACGCAAGCAGGACATCATCGAGAAGCTGAAGACAATGGCTACCTCGCCCGAGGAGGCCAACAAAGCATACCAAGAGTTTAAGGCGCTGCAGGCCGAGTGGCGCGAAATCAAGAACGTGCCGGCAGAGAAAGCCAACGAGCTGTGGCGCACCTACCAACTCTACGTAGAGCAGTTCTACGACCTGTTGAAGCTCAACAGCGAGGCACGCGAATACGACTTCAAGAAGAATCTGGAGCTGAAGACCCGCCTCTGCGAGGCAGCTGAGCGGCTGGCCGACGAGGCCGACGTCATCAGCGCGTTCCACCAGCTGCAGAAGCTGCATCAGGAATATCGCGAAATTGGCCCTGTGGCCAAGGAGCTGCGCGACGAGATATGGGCGCGCTTCAAAGCCGCCTCGACCGTCATCAACAAGCGCCATCAGCAGCACTTCGAGCAGCTGCGCGCTAAGGAAGAGGAGAATCTGGCTCGCAAGACGGCACTCTGCGAGAAGGTGGAGGCCATTGCGCAGGAGGAGAACAAGGGAAGCGGCGACTGGGAGCGCCACACCAAAGAGATTATAGACATCCAGACGGAGTGGAAGACCATCGGCTTTGCCCCCCAGAAGATGAACGTCAAGATCTTCGAGCGGTTCCGCGCCGCCTGCGACGAGTTCTTCGGACGTAAGGCAGAATACTTCAAGACGCTGAAGTCTACCTTCAAAGAGAATGCCGACCGCAAACGCGCCCTCATTGAGAAGGCAAAGGCCCTGCAAGACTCCACCGAATGGAAGGCCACCAGCGACAAGCTCATTGCCCTGCAAAAGGAGTGGAAGACCATCGGAATGGTGCCCAAGAAGCTGGGCGACCAGCTGTGGGAGGAGTTCCTCGGTGCCTGCAACAAGTTCTTCGAGGCCCGCAATGCCGCCGGTGCCGGACAGCGCAGCGAGGAGCACCAGAATCTGGAGAAAAAGCGCGACATCATTGCCCAGCTGAAAGCGGCTGCCGAAGAGGCCGGCGAGAACGTGCAGGAGACGGTGCAGAAGCTGGTAGAGCAGTACGGACAGATAGGCCACGTGCCGTTTAAGGAGAAAGACAAGCTGTACGAGGAGTACCACGCCGTGCTCGACAAGCTGTACAAAGACCTGAACATCAGCGTGGCACGCCGCCGGCTGAACAACTTCAAGCAGAACCTGAAGCAGGTGGCCGAGCGCGGCGAGAACGCACTGGACAACGAGCGGGCACGCCTGATGCGCCAGTACGAGCAGCTGAAGCAGGAGGTGCAGACCTACGAAAACAACCTCGGATTCCTCAATGCCAGCTCGAAGAAGGGCAACTCGCTCATCGACGAGATGAACCGGAAAGTGCAGAAGCTGAAAGACGACGTGGAACTGGTGAAGCAGAAAATCAAAGCCATCGACGCCGAGAATCAGACAAAAGAATAAACTCCCCTCAAACAATCGGGGCGGCGCAGTCTGCGTCGCCCCGATTGTCATTTACCGTAATCCCTATGTCCAAGCTACTCCCCGCCCTGCTCTTCTGCATCGGTATCAGCCTGCACGCCTCTGCACAGACCGAGACCGAATATGCAATGCCGGCCGTACCCGACAGCATCCAAGACATCACCCGCCGGGCCGACTACGCCACCCGCCACTTCTGGGATGCCTATCCCTTTGCCGACACGACGCTCGTACACCATAAGGACTATGCCGAGCAGGCGGCGGCCAACTTCTTCACGCTGCTGCCCTACGCCTCGGACGAGGGGCAGGACGAGGCCATCGGACGCTGGCTCGAGGGAGCCGCGGTCAGCCCGACGGCGTTCAGTCACTTTGCCGGTATCGCCGAGAAATATCTCTACGAGCGCGAGTCGCCCCAGCACAACGAGGCCCTCTACCAGCGCATTGCCGAGCGCATTGGCAGCATTGCGGGAGCCGACGAAGCCACGCAGAGCCGCGCCCACTTCCTGCTGCAACAGCTGCGGCGCAACCGCCCCGACTCCATAGCCACCGACTTCACGTATGCCACGGCCGACGGGACACTGCACCGGCTGAGCCAGACCGCAGCAGACCGCCCCACCCTGCTGCTCTTCTACGACCCCGACTGCCAGCAGTGCCAGACGCTGCTCTTCCGGCTGCGCCACAGCGGCATCGTAAACCAAGCTGTCAGCGAGGGACGACTGGCGGTGCTGGCCGTCTATACCGAGGACGACGAAGCCCTGTGGCAACAGAAGCGCACCGACCTGCCTGCCGCGTGGACGGCAGCCATCGACCGCAGCGACATACGCGGCCACGCCCTCTACGACCTCCGACAGCTGCCCACGCTCTACCTGCTTTCCCCCGAAAAGCGCGTCATCCTGCGCGACGCCACCCTCGCCCAACTGACCAACTACTTGCTTACAGGAATGTGACGCGGCCTTTGTAGCATTGTTGCAAAGGCTGCGGAGTGAGACTACGAAGGCCGCGGAGTGAAGCTACGAAAGCTGCGGAGCGAGACTACGGAGGCTGCGGAACACCGTTCAGAACGAAAGCGGCCGGTCATCAAAGCGAAAACCATCCAGCTGATATGCGTCACTGCGCTGCACGTCGAACATTGTCGGCGTGGCGACCGTGATGCGCCGCATCACGATGTCGTTGCAGCGCGAGCGCGGCCTATCCGGTCGGTCGCCCGGTTGGAAGAACTGCGTCCACGGATGAATGAAGAGGAAGCACTTGCTATGGCCGGTAATGTCCTCCACGAGCACGTGCTCATAGTGCTGCGGCGTGTCGGGCCGCATCTTGAGCCACAGCACGCGGTCGGCCGCAGCCGTGTGGCAGCGGCGCAGCACGACATTGCAATCGTAGACCGACTCGGAGCCCAGCGTCAGGCAGCTGTGCACCTCGCCATAGCTGCAGTCCTCTATCAGGATGCGCTCGTTGGGGCCGTTGGTCGAGTCGCGGTCGGCCCACGTGCCCTTTCCGCCTTTCAGCGCTACGGCATCGTCGTTCACGCTCATATAGCAGCCGCGCACCAGTATATCGCTGCACGCATCAATGTCGATGGCATCCGACGAGGGAGCTCCGCGCTGCGGTTCCTCGTCCCACACGTTGCGCAGGGGCGCACTGATATGGCAGCCGATATAGCGCACGTGATGGCTCTTATAGACGTGGTTGGTCCAGAAGGCACTGTTGACGAGATGCACATCCTGACTGGTCACGTTAGACGAGTGCGAGATATAGGTGAGCCGCGGCCGCTGTGCATCCTTATTCGTGCACTGCGGGTTCCACCGCCGCCTAATCCAGAACTCGCGCCAGTAGTGATGGCCATTGCCGTCGATGGTGCCCGTGCCGCTGATGGAGAAGCCGTCGACGCCGTCAGCGTTGACCAGCGCGGCGAAGTAGGGGCACGTCTCGCCCTCGATACGCGTTGTCAGCACGGGATAGTCGGCAATACGCTCCGAGCCTTTCAGCGTGGCCCCCTCGCGCAGATGCAGGTGCGTGCCCTGCCGGAAGAAGAGGGCACCCGTAAGAAACGTGCCCTCGGGCACCACGACGACCCCGCCGCCCTCGCGGGCACAGCGGTCGATGACGGCCTGTATGCGCGCCGTCTGTATGCAGGTGCTGTCGGAAGCCACGCCATAGTCGGTCAGCACGTACTGCCGGCCCAGCGTGTCGACGTCCACCTTTCCAGCCTGCCGGAACCACGCATCCATCAAAGTCCCGTCGGGCCATACACCCACTTCGCCCCCAGACGGTCCTACGCCGCCCGTGAGCAGTGCCATCAGCATCACTATCAGCTCTTTCATTCCTTTCCTGTTTTGCTCGTTCTACATAGAAAAAAGCTCACCACCCGTAATGGATAGTGAGCTTCACTCGATGTTGGGGTACTCGGACAACAAAGCGTTAAATCCTATCGATTTCTATCTAATTCAAATGTTTGTAAATCTCTGAAAATAAACGCATTATATAATTATATAATTTTAACAATTATCGAGCTAATCACGCCAATTTTAAATTAT
>JAFUZD010000090.1 GCA_017476785.1 Prevotella sp.
GCCCACGCAACAAACCTCCAAGCCCTCCGGAGCAAAACAAAAAAAGCCCCTCCCGCTCGGGAGGGGTTGGGGTGGGTTCCCAAAACACCCACAAAAAAAAGCCCCTCCCGCTCGGGAGGGGTTTGGGGTGGGTTTCTCGGGAGGGGTTGGGGTGGGTTCCAAAAAAATCCCCGCCGGCATCACTGCCAGCGGGGACCATTAGGAAATTGTTGTGTTTAAATTGTGTGTGATATATGGGGAAAATGATTTACTTCACAATCACCTTAACCACCTTGCCGTCAGCCAGCTTCACGATGTTCAGACCCTTCTGCGGAGCTGACAGACGCTTGCCGTCAACCGAGAAGCGAGCCACCTCGGCGTTGTTGCTGTCGGTGCTGTTCTGGATGCCGCGGATGCCAGCGGGCACACCCAGTGCCTTCTGAGCAGCATTGGACACGCCATAGTAGAACATCGGACCATAGGCGTTGGTGTTCAGCAGATAAGCCACCAGACGCAGGTTGGCCTTGTCCTGAATCACTTCGGCCAGCGGCGTGATGTCAATCGTCGTCGTGTAGGTCTGAGCAACGCCCAGCTCAATAGGAGCGGTAATGGCATTGTTGGCCGAGAGCGTACCGATGGCCACGTTGTCGTAGACCTGCTCTACATACGTGTCGCCGCTGATGTAGTCGGCCATATCCGTATCGTTGAACGGAGCAGCGCCATTAGCTACCCGAGCATACTCTGTGGCATACTGGGCTGCCTGCTCAGCGGTAAGGTTGGTGCCGAAGGCCTGATTCAGCGTAGCGAGGAAGTCGGCATCGGTAGAAGCCTGCTGGAAGTAGCCAGCCAACGTACCCCAATAGCTGGAGTAGTAGTTAGCCTGATCCCAGCTTCCGTCCGTACCATTGTCTTCACCCTTCTGGCCATCCTCCACGAGGACGAAGCCCAGCTGATAGGGAGCATCCAGACGGTCATAGGCGAACGTACTGGTCACGGTAGCCTTGATAGTGGTCAGTGCGTCATCGGCCCACTCTGCATCGAGGTCGAGCACCACCTCTGAGGGATATTCATTGGCAATAGCCTCAACCCACTGGTCAGCGGTGAACTTGATGGTTCCCTCGCCGGTCTGGAAGTTGTAGTCGGGCTGCGAAGCTACGGTAGCAATTCCATAGTAGGGGTCGATTTCTTCCATACGGTTGACATAGGCCGTGGGAGCATTAGAGAAGTCCAGATAGTTGCAGTCCATCGTATCCTCCATATGCACGGCAATAGTGACAACGTTGTCACCCAGCTTCGAGTTGAGGTTCTTGATACCTACGGTTCCGCGCGGGCACCAGCCACACCACGTACCCGTAGCCTCCTCAACGAAGTTGACACGCTCGGCAGGCTCGGCAACACCGATGATGGTACCCTCGTCCGAGCGGTAGTTCTCCTGCAGATTGGCCTTTCCGTTTACCTTCGTGATTTCCACCTCTACGTCATTGAGGCCTTCCTCGATATTGGCAACAGAGAGATACATCACATCGTAGCCGTCGGCTGCGATACCGTCATAGGCACCGCCATAGGTAAAGTCGAAAGTCTGCTCAGCACCCACCTGCTCACCGTTCAGCTTCACGGTGTAGCCGATATTGGCCACCGTACCGAAAGCCTCGTTGTAGACGAAGACAGGCACACTGGCTGACGTGCCCACCTTAGCAATCGACTCGGGAATGCCACCAATGGCAGCATTATTCTCGGGGATGTTGCTGGTGTTTACGTGAATCTGCAAAGGCAGTGCACCAGAGCTATACTGATTATAGAACTTCAGATCGCCATTAGCATCAACTTCCTCTGTCGACTGGAGAAAGAACGAGCCGTTCTCAGGAGACGACAGTTTATAATAAACCACAGGATAATCGCCATACGCAGTGCCCACTTTGGTGGCTGCGTCCGGGTCATCGAACATATAACCAATGAAACAACCGTTTGCAGGGATGGTATAGAGAGCGTCGAGCTTATAATCCGTATTGTATACATACTTGTCGTCACAAGACTTAATCTTGCTCTCGTCAGCATCAGCAATCAGGTCGACGAACTGAGAGACTGCCTTCGGAGTGATGATGTAGCCTTCACTGTCGTACTCAATGGGGTATGCGATGAACTTCAGGTTCTTTATCTTGGTTCCATCATAGAATATGGTAGAAACAGAGTCAACCTGCGCACCAGCCAATGAAGACGGGACCCGAATCCAGAAGATATGGTTAGAAAAGGCATACGTAGAGATGCCGAGATTCTGGGCCTGCGAATAGTGCCACCAGATATAGCCTTCATCGGCGGCCTTCAGGGGAGCCTTTAAAGAGGGCTTGCGGCTGGTCTTCAGCTGGGGAAGCTGGCTGGGCGAAACCCATCCTGCAGCCTTTGCGCTTCTGGCCTGTGCCACCTGCTTCTTCACGGGAGTCTGAGCAAGCTGACCATTCATTACCCGTTCAATCTTGTTTACCTTCTTCTGAGGTACAACACTTTGACCCTTCTTGGGACGCTCGATGGCGCTTGCGCTGCCAACAACGGCTAAGAGAGCCACGCTTAAAAGTAATTTTCTCATCATACTTCTTTGCATTTAATGTTAAACGAAAAATTGTTATTAATTAGTTATCTCTTTTTGTATTGCGATTGCTATTTCACTACGAGCTTGCGGGCTTCGCCCTGCTGATTCTTAACGATGTAGACACCGCGGGCAAGTCCCTGCACAGAACTGGCACCACGGCGGAGCAGGCGGCCGCTGAGCGTATAGACATCAAGCGTCGTCGCTGCGGCAGCGGCTGCGCGCACCGAGGTCTCCACGTCGCCATAAGTGAAGCGGACAATGACGGTATGCGTCTCGCCGCCAATAGTGGCTACCATCCGCGTCAGCATAGCCCCTTCCTGCGCGGGAGTGACGTCGTACTGCGTGGCAGCGGCTGTATTGGCTGCTACGGAGAACGACTTGGTGAACGTGGAGCCACTGAACGAAGAACACGTCTCGCCCATACAAATCTTACCGCCGGTAGTGCCCAGCGTATTGTCATACTGCGAGAGCTGCACGGTGCCCGACTGGCGCTGCGCAGACAGATTGTAGAGCGAGAGGATGGCGCCCGTCTCGCACACGACACGCTTGGTCAGCGGGTTCTTTGTGGCAGCAATGGTCACCGTGGCTCCCTCGGCCACGGGCTCGCCATTGAAGCGGAACTCGGCCGTCTGGGAACTGGCCGAAGCTACGGCCAGCCCGATGAGCAGCATTATGGTGTATAGTCTCTTCATCTATCGATTCTTAACTGTGAATAACTTTCTTTCTGGTCACTTGTTCCACGCCATCGGCTCCAACGATGAAGGCAACGGCGGACAACTGGGTTGGATTCCAGTCGGCAGGCAACGTCACCTCGTAGTCGAAGCGATTGTCGCGGCCCCACTTGACGGCAACTGGCGTGCCACTGATGCCACCGAGTGCCATACGGAAGACGTGGTTGTGGACATAGTCCATAGCTATCGTCTCGGGAAACATCTGCGGGGCTACGATACCGTCTTCGGTAAGCCATACGTGCAGCGTTCCGTTCACGTCTTCGGCTGTCTGAGCCTCGACGGAGAGCTTCAGCTGGCGGCTGTCGGCCTCATAGCTGGTCTCGACAGCGAGCGTCAGCGCAGAGGCGCGCTGCAACTCCTTATAGACTTCGCCCTGCCACTTGTCGCGCAGCAACGGCTGACTGCGGCGGTCGAGAGCGGCCGATGGCTGGTCAGGGCTGCCCCACTGCTGGTAGAGCTGGTCACCCTGCTCGGAGCGCAGGCCTACCACCTCGTCATCGCCCGTGAGCGCGAGTTCGCCGCCGTGGATAGTCACCACGATGACGGCATCGCTGCCGTACTCCTGCTGAATGCGCTCCAGCTCCTCAGCCCCTGCCGGGCAGTTGACACAGAGCTGGCCGGAAAACTCCTCGACGAGGACGCTGCGCTGTACGGCGGCCGGCTCGACATAGAGCAGACGCTCGTCGGCATCAATGTGGGAGCACGCATTCAGCAGTACGCCCACCGCTGCAACAGCCATTATCCGCAACCAGCACTTCGTCATTCCGTATATCTGCTTTTCTGTTCTCAACGCTCAATTTTCAATTCTCAACTCCCAACGCTCAACTTTAAAAGTTGTAGCTGTAGCTGATGCTCACTCCCTTACTGGCTGGCACCCAGCGGCAGACACCGCCGGAGCAGTTGTAGCCCGAACGGGTGCGGACGTAGCCGGCTTGGAGCCGATGGCCGCCCGACGAGAACGTGAGCAGGCCCTGATAGTAGTGGGTGTCGGTGGCACCACAGTTGTACATATCCGAAAGGGTCAGCATCCAGTGCGGATGGAGCGACAGCTCGCAGAGCGCATAGGCCCAGTCACCATCGTCCTCGCCAGTGGTCAGATACTGTGCCTCAGCACGTAAGGCCACGCGGCGGCTGATTCGGTATTTCCCTTCGGCAACGAAGATGTTGCTGTGAATCATTCCACCCTCGCCCTCCACAGCAGTCTTGTTGTAGAACTGATTCATATACATCAGGTGGAGCTTGAAGGCGGGCGACAGTTTCTTGTCGACTTGCACGTTCAGGTCCTGATAGTATCGCTCGCTGCCCCAGCGCCAGAAGGCGGAGCCATAGCCGTCGCGGGTGGCAGCATCGTGCTCGTTGCGACTGATGGCGTGGACGTGCGAGAAGTTCAGCTTGACGTTGGTGCCATAACGCCCGCCGAGCAGCGTATGCCGGCGGAAGGTGTAGCCCAGCTCGGCCTGATAGGCCCACTCGCCCTGCGGATGGGTGGCATAGGGATAGAGCGCAGCCAGCGCATAGGTATGCTCCATCGTGAAGGCAGGCAGATGGTTGACGAACGACGAGACACCGGCCATAGAGCGGCGGCTGCGACTCGACATATTGTCGGAACGCTTGGCTTGCAGCAGCGCACTCACGCCACGCTTGGAATAGCTGGCCGAGAGCATTGCCACGTAGCCGCGGCGGTAGATGTAGCCGTTGTCATAGCTGGGGTCCTGCGTCTTCTGCGCATATTCTGCCAGCAGGCTCCAGCAGCCTTGCTGGAAGCGGGCCTGCACGTCGAAGGCATTGACGTTGCGCGGCAGATTGAGCCGATGGGTTCCGTCGACCATAATGTCTTCGTCGTCTTCGTTCTTGTTGACGAACGAGGCACTCAGCGTCAGATAGGCATCAGCCTCGCGCAGGCGGGGAATCCACTGCTCAACCCCGAGTTCTACCTCGGCACCGCTGACCCACGCGTGATTGTGGTTCCAATAGCGGCGCTGACGGCCACTGAGGGCTTTGAGCGTGATGCCGCTGGCAGGCTTGTAGACGACGCGGGCACCGCGCAGGGCATTGTCGATGCCGAGCGAGCGCTCTTCATAGGTGCGCAGGATGAATCCCGATCCGAACTGCTCGTAGCAGTCGCCGAGCATCACCTCCACATTCCGCAGATGGCCCTTCACATAGAAGTGGGGGACGCCCCAGCCGGCAAAGTCGGACTCGAAGCCGGGCAGCGGGTGGTCGAGATACTCGAACCGCGCACCGGCATCTATGTAGCGGCTCTGCAGCTGCAGCTCTGCGTAGGTATTGGCCAGCACCTTATCGTCGTAGCGACCCGTACCGATTTCATTATCTTCCTGCGGGACGAGTAAGTCACTCTGGATGCTTCCGCTGAGCACCACTTTCTGCTGTTGCGCTGTCTCCTGCGCTCCGACTGCCATTGCGAAGAACGGACAGAGGGCACCGATTGTCAACTTCAACAAGCAATCCCGCATTCGTTGTTTCTTTATATCCAAACGCGCAAACGCGTTCCTATTTCTTATTACCGACTAAGTTACGGATGCACTCTATCAGCTCCTGCTCGGCTCCCTCGCTGTAACCGTTGTGGCGGTAGGCTATCTGCCCGTTGCCATCAACAACGAGCACATAGGGAATGGTCCGAATGCCCAGTGCCCGACAGAACTCGCTGTTGGGGTCGAGCAGCACGTCGTACGGCCAACCGTTCCCATCGACCAGCGGCTTCACTTTGTGGATGTTCTGCGCTTGGTCGATGCTGACGGCGAAGAGCTTCACGCCCGTCTCCTCCTGCCACTCGTCGTACACCTCGCTGATGGCACTGAGCTCGCTGTTGCAGGGCTTGCACCACGTGGCAAAGAAGTCGATGATGAAGGGCTTGCCGCCATTGGACAGCGTGTCCGTACGAACGGTCTGTCCATCCATCGCCTTCAGCGTGATGGCGGGTAACTGGGCTTGGGCATTGATGGCAAGTCCCAAGAACAGCAACAAGAGCAGGCTTCGACTGATTCGCATCGTTTCTTAATCTGTATAATCATTAGTTAGCGCGCTGCAGATACGGCTCAAAGAGCGTCAACAGCGTACCGTCATTATTGGCTTCCTCAAATGACTGGGCCTTCATCTTAGTAAAGAGGAACGAGCCGATTTCACTGGTTCCGAGCGTTCCGCCAAACTTAGCAATGATGCCGTCTTCGTCGCTGTAAGTCAGGTTGGCCGTACAGTAGGTCGTCGTATAGTAAGCCGACCAATACTGACCATCGCGCGTGCCAAATGCCAGATAGATGTAGCTGCCGCTGTAACGGCCTACATACTGGCCTGCCTGAATATTGATGATGCCATTGGCCGCATCGTAGGTAATGGGGATGTTCAGACGATAGGCCGTCAGCTGAAGCTGCGTTGCGGTCAGCTTCACGGCGAGGCTCTTCGTCTCATCCTTACCATTCTGATAGTACAGGCGATAAGAGCCTGCGATGTCGGTGTCGAAGTCGGCCTGCAGGACTTTCACGGAGTCGACCATCTCGCCCGAGCGGTACTTGATATAGCCCATACGGGGATGACCGGTGGTGTTCTCGCTGAAGGTCACCTTTACGCTGTCTTCGGCCGTCTTCTCAACCGTTGCCCAGTCGACATCGCTCTCAAAAGCGGCGTCGAGGTTGTGCTGCACGTAGTAGGTGTAGCTGGCAGCAGCATCGCCCACGGAGAGCGGCGTGCCCTCGTTGACCTCGAAGATGACACCCGACTGCTGCACGGTGCAGATGACCGAGCCCTCGCCACTGGCCAGCGTAATCTGAGCCGAGCGGCCGTTGCGGGTATTGTTCTGGTCGACTTCTACGTTGACCGTATTGCCGTTGACGGCCACGTGGCACCAGCTGACATTCGACGTAGCCGTCACGGCTCCCGTTGCCTCGAACTGGATAGAGCCCTGACTGGCTGCCGCGGGGAACAGAATGTCGGAACTGGTCACCGTCACCGTGGTAGGCACGGCATAGGGATTCTCTGTATCGTCGCCGCACGCAACGAAACCGAACGTGCAGAGCGACATCAGGATAAGACTATATAGCTTCTTCATAACCATTAATCAATTTTAGTCAGTGAATAGAGTGTGGGGATACGATAGTCGCCATTGACAAACCAAGAAGACTCGCTGAGGGCACCATTGCTGCTGCCGTCAATCAGTGTCCAGAGGATAAAGGAGTCGGCAATCAGGCCTTCGTAGCCGTTGTTGGCAAAGGTAAACACCGTTCCGTCAGCCTCCACGTCCCACTTGAGCATCATACCCGACTCGGTAGACCACGTCAGATAGCCCTCCGTGCTGCTCCAAGCACAGAGCCACACGTCGGCACCGCCGGCTTCACCCACTTTCTGCGAGTAGATAAGAAGCGTGCCCTTGCTGCGGCTGTAGTTGCAGACCACATCAAAGTTGCTGTTCAATCCTTTCAGCAAGTAGGTGGCACCGTCACCGGCAGGAACCAGCGACACATTAACGGTATTGGATCCGTTCTCGTCGTAAGCCAGCACATAGCTGCCTTCAAAATCGGCATAAGCCTTCCAGTCGGCTGCCACGTCGCCGTTGAGAACGGTTCCCTGTGCACCGGCATCGAGCGCGGTGAGGTTCTGCGTGGTGGCATCGTAAGCAAAGTTGCTCACCGAAATGCCGCCGACAGTGACGGGCTCGTAGAAACGGATGCCCTGATCGGTGATGACGTAGGCATTGCTGACGGTAGAGTCGTTGAACGTCAGTGAATACTGGCGGTTGTCAGAGTCGAGCGAACCGGTCACCTCGGTAGCACCGATGGTGGCGGCGAGACGCGAGATAATCAGGTTGTCCTCTACCTCGGCCATCTTCGCAAAGTAGCTGTCGACCGACTGGGTCAGCCGGCGCAGGTACATCGTGTTGCCGGTGCGCTTGCCGCGCAGGCGAATCACGTCGTCAGTGACTTCCATAATCTCGAACTCGAAGTCGCCCTCCTTAGCCTGATATTCCTCTGACGAGGGAGTGGCAAACTTGTTCATCAGTCCATAGGTGTCGAACGTCAGCGTGGGGCCGTTGTCGTTGGTCATCTTATAGTGCTGCGTGCTCTGCTCGCTGTCGTCGCCGTAGAGGCGCACGTCGCAGGTGAGCTCGTCGAACTTGATGGCATAGGTAAAGCCGCCGTACTTGCGTTCCGACTCGGGATAATAGTCCATAATCCAGCCTTCGGCCGAGCTGCGGAGCACTTCCTTCGTCTTGTTCAGCGTCGAAGTCATACGCTGCGAAGCCGACTCGCTGAACACATCTTCCTGATCTTTCAAGCACGACTGGAAAAGCAGTGCCGGCAACATCAGAAGCACATATAACAGGATATTGTTTTTCTTCATAATCGTAAGCAATCTTTTAGTCAATACTCAAATCGGTTAAGTCAATCTTGCCGGCAGCCACCTCATTCTGGCGACGCTGGATGACATTGCGCATCTGGTCGATGTCAATGCCCCACGAGGTCTGCATATACTCACGCACGA
Organism: Prevotella sp.; assembly: GCA_017476785.1. GTDB lineage: Bacteria > Bacteroidota > Bacteroidia > Bacteroidales > Bacteroidaceae > Prevotella. The sequence continues at coordinate 8,788 of JAFUZD010000090.1, forward strand.
TGTCGAGCTTGGCCGTAATCTTGCGGGCACCGTCGGTGCCGGCCTTGGTAAGACGGGCATTCCACTCTGACTCGGGATTGCATACATACTCGGAGAGCATCTCGGCAAAGTCCTCTTGATGGGAATGCTGGGCGTAGGAGGTGATGAAGCCGTGCGACAGGAAGTAGTTGTTGTCGTTGCCGTTCTCATCATAGCCTGCATAGGGCGCCTCGCTCCAGTTATCGGCCACGTAGTCGTTGCCCGTAATGGTCTTGTAGTCGATGGAGTAGTCCTTCGTCTGGTTCAAGATATGGGTGAACTCGTGGTGAATGGTCTTGAAGTAATAGGTGTTGAGCACCTCGGCATTGTTGATATAGGTGTTCAGATAGTTCACGCCGGTGAGCAGAATCTTCTTTCCGCCCTCAGCCGTACCGAGGATGAACGTTCCATTGTTGCGGTACTCAAACTCGCCGATGGTGAAGATCATCTTCGGGAAGTTGGCACGCGTGAAGGCCGGACCGGCCACCTCGTCGTAAGCCTCCAGACAGAGATACTTCACGAGATGGGCCATCATTATGGCCTGATCGTAGTCGGCAGGAACGGTGTAATAGTTCATATCGCTCTCCTTATCCTCGTAGCGATACTTGAAGTCGATGTTGTAGGTCTGCACATAGTTGGCCTGCAGCCAGTAGTCAAACTCGGTATACTCCACTTGGTCGAGCGTGATGACGCTCTGCTTGTCGAGGTCGTCCTCCGAGCAGGAGGTGAACGTCAGCAGCGAGACGGCCAACAGAACGGGAAACAATATATACTTTTTCATTGTCATATTCCTTCTTCTTTAAGATTAGTCACTCATTCCTTCAACGGGGATTAGCCTCCATTCCGGCCTCGCGGACCTTCAACGGAATCTGCACAGCGCGACGGGCATCCTGCACCGCCAGCTGGTCGTACACCTCGAACGGCTCGCCCGTGGCATCCAGCGTGCGGCGCACGGGCTCAATGCCATAGCGCTTCACGTCGAACCAGCGGTGGCCTTCGAGCAGGAAGTTCACGCGCTTGCACTGCAGCACGAACTGGAGCATCGACTCCTGCGTGCTTCCCTCGGCATCGATGTCGAAGGCGGGGTGCAGATGCTTCTTGAACGTAGAAGCCAAGCCCGTGCAGTATTCTATCTGCGAATAGAAGTCAACGATGGTCTGAGGCGTCACGGTGGTATTGCCCTTTGCGTAGTTGCGACAGAAGAGCGTCAGGTCAGCAGCGGCCTCGTCGTACTGTTTCTTCATAATGTAGGCCTCGGCGCGGTTGAGCAGTGCCTCGTCGGTGGTCAGTGCTACGACCACGGTATGGTAGTAGCCGATACCGGCCACAGCGTCCGTGTACTCGAACGAGAGCGGGTACTTCCACTGGATGACGAGGTCGAAGTTTGTAGCCTTATAGGTCTTCGACGAGCAGTAGAGCTGGTCTTTGCCGCCCCAGAAGTTGGCTGCCTCGAGCGTCTCGTTGGCTGCCAGATAGGCTCCGTGCACGTAGCGCTTGCCCATTGAGTAGGGGCCGAACACTACGCCTGCATACGAGTAGGTGGGGATGAGCAGCAGGTTGGCGTTGGTGCCAGCATCGATGTAGTGGTTCTCAATGGCATCCTGCACCGTTCCCAGCGTAGCCATATAGCTCCAGTCGCGCAGCGAGGCCGACGGGTCGGAACCTACGCAGAGCGTGGCATACTTGATGGCCTCGTCCCACTTCTCGTAGAAGAGGAAGAAACGGCTGGCAAAGGCATAGGCAGCCTTCGTGTTGAAGTGATACTTGGGCACGGTGTAGTGGGTGTCGCCCATCAGCGGCAGTGCCTCCAGCAGATCCTTCTCTATCATTGCATAGTCCTCAGCCACGGTTCCGCGCTCGTAGTCCACGCGAACCTGCGTCTCGGGCTCCGTGGCATAAGGGATGCCGAGGTCGGTGGTGCTGGTCTCCTTATTGTAGTGCTGGCAGAACACGTTGGTCAGCATAAAGTGGTTGTAGGCACGGCAGAGCAGTGCCTCGGCCTTACACTCACGGAGCGTGGTCGTGGTGGCGCCGCCCATCTCCTCAATCGACTGCAGGGCTTGGTTGGCCACGGCGATGGCATTGTAGCTGGCTTCCCAGAACATCTCCGGGTCGTCATTGTCGCTCTCAGTGATGTCCTCCCAGTGGTATATCTGGTCGTAGAAGCGGTTAGAATAGGGATTCTTCACGCCCTTATCGTCTACGTTGTCCGACATTATCTCGGTGAACACCAGACTGGTGTTCTGCGGATAGGCGGAGACGAGCAGCTTGACAATCTTCTCTTCCGAGTCTATCTCGGCGCGGTTGTCGGGCATCTTGTCAAGATAGCTGTCGCACGAAGCCAACGACATCGCCGTTGCAGCTACCATCAAAGTTGAATATAATATCTTATTAACTTTCATATCAAATTATCCTTTTGCTGTTTTCACCTTATTATATTATATACCCAGTCGCAGTGTGGCGGTGAACTGCTTCGGCACCGGCACGGCCACACCACCGGTATTGAAGAACTCGGGATCCTGTCCGTTGAGCTTCTTGTCAGCGTAGATCAGGAAGAGGTTGGTGGCTTGCAGCTTCAGCGACAGATTGTTCAGCTTCAGCGGGGCAATGAGCGTCTTGGGGAAGTCATAGCCGATAGAGATTTCCTTCATACGGATGAAGTCGCCCTTAGCAATACGTGCGTCCGAGTAGTTGTAGGCGTTGTAGGCATAGCTCAGGTCGGAGTCGTTCTTGTTCTGACGCTGGCTGGCGATGACGGGCACGCTGGTGAACTTCTCGTCGCCGGGAACCACGAAGCGGTTGTTGAACTCCTTCGGCGTGGAGGTCAGGTCGTCGTACGTGTTACTGAACACGGGGTCGAGACGGACCACATTGCCAAACGAGTAGGTAACGAAGACGTTGAGCGTGAAGCCTTTGTACGTCAGGATGTTGCCCAGCGAGCCGACATCGGTCGGGTCGGCACTGCCCTCATACTTCAGGAACTTCAGCTTCTCGGGGTCGCTCTCTTGGAAGTAGATGCCCGTAGAGGTGATGTTGCCGTCCTGATCGAGGAACGTGGGCAGACCCTCTTCGTTCAGTCCGCGGAAGGGCACCGAGAAGATGCTGCGCACGGGATAGCCCTCCATTGCGAAGCCGCTGCCCGAGACGAGGTCGATAACGCGCTTCTGCGTCTTCAGGTCGGTCACCTCGTTGTGCGTGTGCGAATAGATGAAGTTGGTGGTCCACGTGAAGTCCTTTGTCTTGATGTTGGTCGTGGTCAAGCTGATCTCGATACCGCTCGACTTCATCGAGGCGATGTTACCATACTTCTGTATCTCACCGCCCACACCCTGCGTGGTGGCAATACCAATCAGGTCGTAGTTGTTACGCTTGTACCAGTCGAGGGTGAAGTTGATGCGGTTGTCGAGGAAGCCAGCCTCCAGACCGAGGTTGAGCTCGTGCTTCTTCTCATAGCTTAGGTCGTTGTTGGCCAGCTGCGAGATGTAGAGTGCACTCTCCTTCACCGTGGTGAACGGACGCCAAGGCACGTGCGACGAGATAACGACCACTGAGTTGGTCACGTTGTCGGGACCGCGGTCGGCCGTCAGCGAGTAAGAGGCCTTCAGCGTCAGGTGCGACACGGCAGGACGCAGCTTCTCGAAGAACTTTTCTTCGTGGGCGTTCCAAGCCACCGAGGCGTTCCACGTAGGCAGCCAGCGAGCCGAGCGGCTCTTGCCCAACTTGTTGGTACCCTCGTAGCGCACGGTGCCGTTGAACGTGTACTTACCCTGATACGAGTATGTGCCGTTGGCAAAGAAGGCGGCGCTGCGCTCTGAGGTGTTGCCCAGCGTATAGTAGTCGTTGCCCATCTCCTGTCCTTTCTTGAACACCTGATAGGCGTAGTTGGGAATCTCACCGAGGCTGTACTGCATACCCCATCCACGGAACCACGTCTCGTGGCGGTCTACGCTGTTGGTCTCCATACCGCCGTAGAGGTTCAGGATATGGTCGTCGCCGTAGACGTCGTTGTAGCTGGCGGCAGCACGGAAGTCGTAGCCGAACATCTTGTTGTCGCGACGCTCAAAGATACCGCCGTCGGGCAGCACCGTGATAGGCAGTGCGTTGGGATTGTCGGGGTCGGTATAGAGATAGGTGTTGCGCGAGCGGATGGTCGACGTACCCATAGCACGGTAGGCCAGTGCTTGGTTGGAGTCGTCGAGGATGTTGTGCTCATTGGTGGTGGCCGAATACTTCACGGCACCCAGCACGCTCAGCTCTACCTTACGGATGGGCTTGTAGGTCAGCTTGCCCTGCAGGCGGAAGTCCACCACATCGAGGTTCAGATAGTTGGTCTCCAGCTCGTGGAAGATGTTGAACGGCGCATAGTTGCGCGTGTAATACTCGTTGGGAGCCAGTGCGCGCGAGGTATTCAGCGCGTAGGAATAGGGGTTGATGTCGAACGAGCGGTTCACGGCACCGCGCACGGGGTCTACCTCCTGACTCAGCGTACCCGGTGCGTTCTGCTTACGATACGAGGCGTTGCTGATGATGCCAAAGGTCAGCTTCTGCGAGATGTTCATATTGGCATTCATATTGGCCGTGTAGCGCTCCACCTTGCTCTGCTTGGTCCATCCGGGGTCGAACATTGCGCTGACCGAGGCATAGTATTGGGCCTTCTCCGTACCGCCCGAGAGGCTGACAGAGTGGTTGTGCTGGATGGCATTGCTGAACAGCTGGCCAAACCAGTTGGTGTTGCGATACTCAGCATCGCGCAGATAGGCGGCCTTAGCCTCCGGCGTGTTGAGCAGGGCAAACTGGCCCGTATTGGCGTCGTACTGGCTCAGCAGCTGGTACATCTTTCCATAGACACCGCTGTTCGAGGCATTGGCAATCTCGGCATAGTTCAGATAGCCCTTCTGCTCCAGCTCCTGATAGACCGACATCTGGTCCTGCGAGTTCATAATGTTGAACGTCGAGTAGCTGGGCTTCAGGCGCAGGGTGTACTCACCCGTATAGTTAATGTGGCTCTGTCCGGCCTTACCTTTCTTTGTGGTCACTACAATCACACCCGCCATAGCACGTGCACCGTAGATAGAAGTGGCCGAACCGTCCTTCAGAATCTGGAACGACTCGATATCGTCGGAGTTCAGACCGGCAATGGCCGAGCTAATCAACGTGTTGGCATCACCCGACGACAGCTGGTCGGCACTGACGTTGACCACGTCCTCCATAATCACACCGTCAACCACCCACAGCGGCTTGGAGCTGCCGAAAATCGACGTAGCACCACGGACGCGAATCTTCGGGGCCGTACCGAACGTACCCGACACGTTCTGCACCGACACACCGGCGGCACGTCCTTCGAGCGAGCGGCTGATGTCGGCCATACCGTCAATCTTGGCGTCCTCGGCACTAATCTTCGTGGCCGAACCGGTAAACAGACGTTTATCCATCTTGACCATACCCGTCACGACAACGTCGTCGAGCGTCTGGGCGTCCGTGGTCAGCGTGATGGTCATTCCATTCTTGGCCGTAACGGTCTGTGTGTCCATACCGATGTAGCTGACGACAATCTTCTTACCAGCAGGCACATTGAGTGTAAACTTACCATCTATGTCCGTGGTCGTGCCCGTCTTGGTGCCCTGAATCATCACAGAGGCGCCGATGACCGGCTGGCCGTCTTCTTGAGCTATTACGGTACCTGTAACTTTTGTTTGGGCCAGCGCCATTCCTACAAACAGGAACAGTGAAGCCAAAATCATAGTTAATCTTTTCTCCATAAATACTCTCTAAACTTATTTTTGTTATTAATTCTATTCGCAGAAAACAATTTCCAGATGGGTGCTACCCTATTCTTTTTTGCATTCTTGTTGATTATTTTTCATTCCTCTGTGCCAGAGGATACCCATTGGCGCAGAATGCGAATCAGTTTGCAAAATTACAACCTTTTTTCCTAAAAACAAATAATTTTATTTAAAAACCAACCAATAAATGTTGTTTTTAACACTTTCAGCGTCAAAATGCAACCAAATGCAGACTTTTTCTACCAAAAGATAGGTAGCCACTCCAGCCGGGACGCATCCCTATTGCAAGTCTTTCAAGATGCGGCGATTGGCTTGTTGCAGCCGTTCGTCGTCCAGCTCCTTTATATATAATAAGGTGGTGTGGGGGTTGGTGTGCCCCAATGCCTGCGAGATGACGGGCAGGTCGACGTTGAGCCCGTAGGCCATACTGGCCCACGAGTGCCGGGCCACGTAGGAGGTGAGCGGCTTGCTGAGCCGTGCCATTGCCGAGATTTTGTGCAGGGCGCGGTTGTAGCGTCCCAGTTTTTGCAGGTATTCTTTGTAGACCCGGGGCTCGTCGCGGGCTTTCAGGATGGGAAACACGCGCTCGCGGCCGCGCTGTTCGTAGCGTCTGATGATGTCGACCATCGGCGGCTCCAGCCCGATGGCCACGCGCGTTCCCGTCTTGTGGCGGTAGTAGACCAGCACGCCATCGCTAATCTGCGCCTTTGTCAAGAAGGCAATGTCGACGAAAGGCATCCCCTGCGCGTAGAAGCTGAAGAGGAAGATGTCGCGCGACAGGCTGAGAAACGAGCCCTCGGGCAGGCATAGCTGGCGGATGCGCTGCAGGTCTTCTCGGGCCAGCGAGCGTTTGGCGGTCTTCGAGTTGCCGGTGAAGGCCCCTTTGAAAGGGTCGCTGTCGGCCGGCAGCCGATAGCGGTGGGCTATGCGGTGGTACACTGAGCGCAGCGAGCGCGTGTAGCACGAGATGGTGTTGGGCTTGATGTTCTGTTCGCGCAGCCACTTCTGATAGCCCCCAATGATGTCGGCCGTCAGTTCGCTTACATCGATGCTGCGTCCCAGATAGTGGCGCAGTGAGTTAAGTGCCGTCAGATAGTTGCCTATGGTACTCAGGCTGCGGTTGCCGTCGGTGTGTTCCACCTCGTATTCGGCCTCCTCAAAGAAGTCAATACTTGGTGCCTCGCTTTCGGCTGGTTTGGCGGGTTCGCCCACTGTGATGTAGAAGTTCATCTCTATTTTGATATCTCCCATTGCTTTCTTGGTCTTTAGTTATTTACTGCCGGGCAGACGCTCTTTCAGCCGTCTGCCCGTTTTTAGTGCCGCTTGAGGTTGTCACGGAGGCCTCTTGAGGTCGTCAAGCGGCCTTCCCGAGAGGCATTAACTGAATGCCGAATCGGCAATAACGCCCCTGTTCAAGCAGCCTTTGCACACATTCCGGGCTCCAGACGCAACCACTTCAGCGCGGTCTCCTTTAGAAATCTCATTACGTTTTTCTATCATTTTCCTGTTTCATATCCTGTCCTTTCAGGACATTTTGCGTTTGCAAATATAACAAATAATTCACACCTCTGGCACAGAGGGAACCGAAAAAAACGACCTCTGGCACAGAGGTGCGACAGATGCAGAACGCTGCACTCCTATATAGAAACGAGAGAATTGCAATATTATTGGTGAAATGGTATAACAAAAATAAGTTTAGAGAGTATTTATGGAGAAAAGATTAACTATGATTTTGGCTTCACTGTTCCTGTTTGCAGGGATGGCGCTGGCCCAAACAAAAGTTACAGGTACCGTAATAGCTCAAGAAGACGGCCAGCCGGTCATCGGTGCTTCTGTGATTATTCAGGGCAGCAAGACGGGCACGACCACAGACATAGATGGTAAGTTTACACTCAATGTGCCTGCTGGTAAGAAGATTGTCGTCAGTTACATCGGTATGGACACGCAGACGGTTACGGCCCGCAACGGGATGACCGTCACGCTGACCTCTAACTCAGAGACGCTCGACGATGTCGTCGTGACGGGTCTGGTCAAGATGGACAAGCGATTGTTTACAGGTTCAACAACCCGCATCAGCGCCGAGGATGCCAAGCTCGACGGTGTGGCCGACATCAGCCGCTCGCTCGAAGGGCGTGCTGCCGGTGTGTCGGTGCAGAACGTGTCGGGTACGTTCGGTACGGCTCCGAAGATTCGCGTCCGCGGTGCCACGTCAATCTACGGTAGCTCCAAGCCGCTGTGGGTGGTCGACGGTGTGATTATGGAAGACGTGACCGAGGTCGATGCCGACGCGCTGTCATCGGGTAATGCCGAGACGCTTATCAGCTCAGCCATTGCCGGTCTGAACTCCGACGATATCGAGTCGTTCCAGATTCTGAAGGACGGTTCGGCCACTTCTATCTACGGTGCACGCGCTATGTCAGGTGTGATTGTGGTGACCACGAAGAAAGGTAAGGCCGGAGCCACCCGCATCAACTACACGGGTGAGTACACGATGCGCCTGAAGCCCAGCTACAGCCAGTTCAACATTATGAACTCGCAGGAGCAGATGGGCATCTATAAGGAGATGTACAACGCCGGTTTCCTGTCGTTCGGCCGCACCTTCCGCCTGTCGGAGAGCGGTGTCTACGGCAAGATGTACCAGCTGATGAACACCTACGACCCCGCCACCGGCACCTATGGGCTGGCCAACACGCCTGAGGCGATGAACGCCTACCTGCAGGAGGCCGAGTTCCGCAACACCAACTGGTTCGACGAGCTGTTCAGCAACGCCATCCAGCACAACCACTCTATCAGTATGTCTACGGGTACGGACAAAGCGCAGTATTACGCATCGTTCTCGATAATGAGCGACCCGGGATGGTCGGAGCGCAGTAAGGTGAGCCGCTACACGTCGAACATCAACGCGCTGTACAACATCAGCAAGAAGGTGTCGCTCAATATGATTGGCAACGCCTCGTACCGCAAGCAGGAAGCACCGGGCACTACCAGTCAGGGTGTCGATGCCGTGACTGGCGAGGTGAGCCGTGACTTCGACATCAACCCCTACTCCTATGCCATCAACTCGTCGCGCACGCTCGACCCGACGGCCTACTATACGCGCAACTATGCGCCGTTCAACATCCACAACGAGTTGCAGAACAACTATATGCAGTTCGACGTGGTAGACATCAAGTTCCAAGCCGAACTGAAGTACAAGCCCATCACGAAGGTAGAGCTGTCGGTACTCGGTGCCTATAAGTTCTCTACCACCACGCAGGGCCACTACATCAAGGAGGGTTCGAATCAGGCAATGGCATTCCGCGCTATGGACGACGCCGTGATGCGCGACTCCAACCCGTGGCTCTACACCGACCCCGACGATGCCAACTCGCTGCCCATCACGGTGCTGCCCAACGGCGGTTTCTACCGTGAGCGCAAGTACAAGATGAACAGCTGGGACTTCCGCGCTACGGCCAGCTACAACGACGTGTACAACGACCAGCACATCGTCAACTTCTACGGCGGTATGGAGGTGAGCAACACCGACCGCAACCAGAGCTCGTTCGACGGCGTAGGTATGCAGTACAATATGGGTATGCTCGCCGCCTATGACTACCGCTACTTCAAGCAGGCCAGCGAAGAGAACGCAATGTACTACGGTCTGTCCAACTCGTACAACCGCGAGGTAGCCTTCTTCGGAACGGCCACCTACTCGTGGAAAGGCCGCTACACCATCAACGGCACCGTGCGCTACGAGGGTAGCAACCGTCTGGGTAAGGCCCGGTCGGCACGCTGGCTGCCTACGTGGAACATCTCGGGAGCGTGGAACGCCCACGAGGAGCCGTGGTTCGCGAAGACCTTCGGCAACGCCCTGACGCACGCCACGCTGAAGGCTTCCTACTCGCTGACGGGCGACAAGCCGGCCACCAACAACGCGCAGGTCATCATCCAGAGCTACAACCCGTGGCGCCCCTACGCCTCTGATAAGGAGTCGGGACTGGAGATCTACGACTTTGCCAACTACGACCTGACCTACGAGAAGAAGCACGAGCTCAATATCGGAGCCGACTTCGGATTCCTGAACAACCGCATCAACGTGACCTTCGACTGGTACACGCGCAACAACTACGACCTCATCGGTCCGAAGCGCACCACGGGTGTGGGCGGTACCATCACCAAGTATGCCAACATCGCCTCGATGAAGTCGCACGGCGAGGAGCTGTCCATCTCGACCAAGAACATCGTCACGAAGGACTTCCAGTGGAACACGGACTTCATCTTCTCGCACACCAAGAGTAAGGTGACCAGCCTCGACACGCGCACGCGTATTATAGATATGATTACGGGAACGGGCTTCACGATGGAGGGCTATCCCTACCGTGCCCTGTTCTCCATCGACTTCCAAGGACTGAACGACGAGGGTCTGCCCACGTTTATCAACGAGGCCGGCGAGCTGACCATCAGCGACCTCTACTTCCAGTCCACCGACCTGACTTTCCTGAAGTACGAGGGTCCTACCGACCCCACCGTCACGGGTTCGCTGGGCAACACCTTCCGCTATAAGGGATGGAACCTGAGTGTGTTTGCCACCTATTCGTATGGCAACAAGATACGCCTCGACCCGTCGTTCAAGTCGGTCTACTCCGACCTCGACGCCACGCCGAAGGAGTTCAAGAACCGCTGGACCGTGCCCGGCGACGAGGCCTACACCGACATCCCGGCCATCGTAGACCTGCGCCAGATTCAGGCCGACAGCCAGCTGGGCTACGCCTTCAACGCCTACAACCGCTCGACGGCCCGTACGGCAAAGGGCGACTTCATCCGTATGAAGGAGATTTCGCTCTCCTATGACTTCCCCAAGACGTGGGTATCGGCTATCGGACTGAACAGCCTGAATATGAAGCTGCAAGCCACCAACCTCTTCCTGATCTACGCCGACAAGAAGCTCAACGGACAGGATCCCGAGTTCTTCAACACCGGTGGTGTGGCCGTTCCGATGGCTCGCCAGTTTACTTACACTTTGAGAATTGGACTTTAACAGATGAGAAGAAAGATGAAAATGAAAGCATATATCAAACTGACACTCGTCGCAGCACTGACGGCGGCAATGGCTTCTTGCGACTCCTACCTCGACAAGCTGCCCGACGACCGTGCCGAACTGACCTCCGACCCCGAGCTCTCGGCCGAGAAGATTGGCAACCTGCTCGTATCGGCATATCCCCTGAACACTGGAAACCTGATTCTCGAAATCAGCTCGGACAACGTCACCGACAACGGCGAGCGCTACAGCACGGCCGTAGACATTGAGCAGCTCTACCGCTTTAAGGATGTCACCGACGAGGGCAACGACGACCCGCGCAGCTTCTGGAACGGATGCTACACGGCCGTAGCCACCGCCAATCAGGCACTGGAAGCCATCGACGAGAGCGGCAACCCCGAGTCGATGCGCAGCATCCGCGCCGAGGCTCTGCTCTGCCGCGCCTTCGGTATGTTCCAGCTGGCCAACGTGTTCTGTATGGCCTACGACCCCACGAAGGCCGACGAATACCTCGGACTGCCCTACCCCACGGAGCCCGAGAAGGACGTCAACACCGAGTATGAGCGCGGCACGCTGGCCGAGCTCTATGCCAACATCGACGCCGACATCGAGGCTGCCCTGCCCGACATCACGGACGACCGCTACGTCACGCCGAAGTATCACTTCAACGTAAAGGCCGCCTACGCCTTCGCAGCGCGCTTCAACCTCTACTATCACCGCTACGACAAGGTCATCCAGTACGCCAGCGAGGTGCTCGGACTCAATCCTACCGACTACCTGCGCAACCGCGAGCCCTATGCCAACCTCGGCTACAACGACTACTACAACCGCTATATCCAGTCGACCGAGGCTTGCAACTTCCTGCTGCTGCCGGCTTATAGCATCGTAGGCCGCACGTTCCTCGGTCAATGGACGCGCTACAACCACGGCATCGACATCGTGGGCTACGAGACCTACTGGGCACTGGCACCGTGGGCCACCAACCCCGGCACCTCGTCCAACAACCTGCTCTGGGCCTCGCACCGCCTCTACGGAACCAATCAGGTGGTGTTCGAGCCGAAGATGCTCGAGACGTTCGAGTACACCGATAAGGTGAACCGCACGGGCTATCCCCACATCGTAGACACCTACTTCACGGGCGACGAGACGCTGCTCTGCCGCGCCGAGGCCTACGCACTGCGCAATCAGGGCGACGACCTGCAGAAGGCCGTTGACGACATCAACTACTGGGCACAGGGCAACTTGGAGCCGTCCTATGGCTCGTACACCCGCCCCACGTACACGATTGCCAACCTGACCAACTTCATCAGCGCACTGCCCTATGCGCCCGTCACCGTAGGAGCCGACGAGCCCGAGAAGCGTTCCATCAAGAAAGTGCTCCATCCGCAGGGCTTCACCGTGGCCGAGGGCCAGCAGGAGTCGATTGTCCACACCATCCTGCAGGCACGCCGCGTCACCACCACGTTCCAAGGCCTGCGCTTCCTCGACCTGAAGCGCTACGGCATTGAGTACGGCCACTACCTCGACGGCGAGGAAGCCGTGGTCTTCACGGCTGGCGACCTGCGCGGTGCCATCCAGCTGCCCAACGACGTCATCTCGGCCGGTCTGGAGGCCAACCCGCGCTGAGGCGGCGGGTAACCGAGACAAGAGTGACGACCCAACAATTATGAGTTAACAAGCAATACGGAATTATATGAAATATATCAAGATATTCACACTGCTCATCGCAGCAATGCTGACGGTCACGTCGTGCAGCAACGACGACCCCGATTCGCAGAGCATCTTCGACACCACGGCGCCCGAGCGCAGCGAGTTCGACCAGTGGCTGCTCAAATACTACACGCAGCCCTACAACATCAACGTCATCTATCGCTACACCGACTACGAGACCGACAACACGTACAACGTGATTCCGGCCGACATTGATAAGGTGAAGGCGCTCTCTATCATTATGCGCCACATCTGGCTCGACGCCTATGCCGAGGCCGTCAGCCCTGAGTTCATCAGGATGTACAGCCCCCGCGTGTTCCAGTACATCGGTTCGGGCGAGTACAACAGCAACGGAAGCATCGTGCTCGGTACGGCCGAGGGCGGACTGAAGATTACCCTCTTCCGCGTCAACGCGATGGACGTAGACAACATCGTCATCGACAGCGAGAGTGCCTTCCCCAATACGGCCGCCGTACCGCTCGACCTGAACTACTGGTTCTTCCACACGATGCACCACGAGTTCTGCCACATCTTGACGCAGACCAAGAACTACAGCACCGACTTCCAGCTGGTTTCGGCCGGCGAATACCGCTCGGTAGACTGGGTGAACGTGGCCGACCCCGAAGCACCGGCAATGGGATTCGTCTCGGGCTATGCCAGTGGCGAGTACAATGAAGACTTTGCCGAGATCTACGCTACCTACGTCACCCATACCGACGAGGCGTGGGAGCGCCTGCTGCAGGCGGGCGTAGTGGGCAGCGACCGCAGCGGCCGCGAGGCCATCGAGCAGAAGCTGGCCATTATGAAGCAGTATTTCCGCTCGTCGTGGGGCTTCGACCTCGACGACCTGCGCGAGGTGGTGCTGCGCCGCACCCACGAGGTGAGCCTGCTGGACCTGAAGAACTTAAACTTTGACGATTAACCCCCCCATTCACACACAATGAAGCGTATGAAGAAAGCATCATATCTGCTGCTCGCTGTGGCAGCAATCACACTGAACACCTCGTGCCAGAGCGAGGTAGACGACATCTTCGACGAGCCGTCGGCACTGCGCGTGGAGACCAAGATGCGCGAATACACCGACGTGCTCACCTCGGCCAGCAACGGATGGGCCGTGGCCTACTACGGCAACACCGAGTTCGGAGGCTACAACCTGCTGTGCAAGTTCAATGCCGACCAGAGCGTTGAGGTGGCCAGCGAGCTGAGCGGTGCCGACAAGCACGAGACTACGCACTACAGTCTCGGGCAGAGCAACGGCATCATCCTCTCGTTCGACCAGTACAGCCCCATTGTCCACTTCTTCTCCGACCCCGTCAATCCCACCTACGGCACCAATGGCACCGGCTTCGGCGGCGACCTTGAGTTCCGCATCAAGACGGCCACGGCCGACTCGGTGGTGATGAGCGGCAAGAAGCACGGAGCCAAGATTGTGATGACCCCCATCCCCGACGGCTACACCTTCGAGACCTACCTGAAGCGCGTCATCGAGGTGGAAGACTCAATGTATGCCACCAACTACGACATCATCGTGGGCACCGACACGCTGAAGACCCGCCGCTCCAGCCGCACGCTGGTCTACACCGACACCATCGAGGGCGAGCCCGTGCGCCGCATCCTGCCCTTCTGCGTCACGGATAAGGGAATGCAGTTCTACCGCAACCTCGAGTTTGCCGGCAAAACCATCAGCAACTTCAGCTATGCACCCAACGCCGAGTTCTACACCGAGCAGGACGACCCCAGCGTCAAGATGGGGCGCAGCATAATGACGCCCAACGAGTTCCTCGTAGAAGGACTGTGGTACGTTAAGGAAGAGGGATTGGGCACCTATGCCGCTGCGCAGTATCGCCGTTTCCTCAACACGCTGGCCTCGTTCAGCTATGCCGATGTCAACGAGTGGTCGCTCTACTTCGTCTGCATAGGCAACTACGAGTCAGGCTTCGGCGTCACCGTAGCACCTACGGGCGAGCTGGGCTATATCCCGGCCGAATACTACTTCAGCTATGAGTACATCGGCGACGACGGCATACGCCTCTGGCGCAACGGCAAAGGCAATGAGTGGATCGACGAGGTGGCCGACACCGGTACCAGCTTTGCCACGGCACTGGCTCCCTTCGGCGGCACGTCTGAGGCATCGGCCCGCACCTTCCTCATCACCCCCGACGACCCCAAGCGGCCCTCGAAGCTGACGCTGACCGACCAGAACACCGCCACCAACGTCATCACCGTCTACGCCCAGCGCACGTTCTTCCCCTTCGGCGGCGGCGACCAGTAAGCCAACAATGGGATACAATAGGTAATATCAACACGAATAAACAACAAAACAATTAACTTTTAACAAACATTTAAGCGTATGAAAAAGTTTACTTTACTTTTTGCCGCTGCCCTCGTCGCTCTGAGCGCATCGGCACAACCGGGTAAAAGGATTGTCAGAGAGTCGAAGGTGCAGAAACACACCACCCTCGTCAACTCCGTGGTAGCCAAGAACAGCAGCTTCAGCGAGGCAAAGCCCGCACAGCCCCAGAAACTGCAGAAGGCAGCTAAGGGCGCCAGCCGCGTAGCACCGACAGGTGCCGCTACGCACGTCTACTTCCCCGAAATAGTTGTACACAACGACAGCTGGGGCGGATTCTACTCTGCCTATATGCAGGAGGGCAACGTGGCTATTGAGGGCAACCAGCTCTATCTCGATGCCTACGACCTCGAGGAGTACATCGTGGGTACCATCACCACCACGGCTGGCGAATACGACGGCTCGGTAGTTGTGACCTTTGCCAACAATCAGGACATCATCGGTGGCGCTTACACCATCGCTGCACTCGAGGGAACCGGAACGGGCAGCTATGCCTACGAGACCCTTGGCAAGTCGGCAGCCTCTACCTTCCGTGGCCTCTACTGGCCGGCAAGTGGCGAGTTCTATCTCGTCGACATCATTGGTGTCTTCCAGAGCGGTTCCACCACTCCGCTGACTGGCTATGCCATTGCCGACATCGACATCTTCGTCGATGAAGATGCTGCAAGCTATGAGGAATACTTCAAGCGCGGCTCGGTAGCCGGAAAGTCGGCTCCCGATACACAGAACGGTCCGCTGACCGACTTCGCGCACGAAGTCTACGGTTTCATTATGACGGTGCAGACCTCTACGGGTACTGAGACACGCTACTACCTGAACGGTATCGACCCCTTCGAGCCCGACACTTGGACGCTCTGGACGGCTGAGACCAATGCACTCACGGGTGCCGTACTGGGACTGGAGCCCGAGCTCGGAACCTACATTGGCACGTGGTCGTGGAACAGCTACGGTCGTGGCGACGTGATGGCAGCTGGCTGGAATCCTGATACGGGTAGCTTCGGCTTCAGCAATGCCCCCTATCTGTTTGCTGAGACTTCGGCCGACGGTACTACGCAGACCTTCGTTGAAGACGAGGCCGACGAGTACATCTATACCGACATCATCAAGTTCAGCGCGGGCTATAGCCTCGGCGACTATCTGCGCGACTTCACCATCACGTTCAACCTCGACCAGAGCGCTACGGGCATCAAGGGCGTGAGCACCAATGCCAATGCCGTTGCCACGGAGTATTTCGACCTGCAGGGCCGTCGTGTTGACGCCCAGACAAAGGGCTTGGTCATCGTGAAGACCCACTACGCTGACGGTACTGTGAAGACCGTTAAGGCTATTCGCTAAGCCGCTGGACAGGGCTCAAACCTGTCGATATAAAGAGCAAAGAGGGCTCCGTAGCAGTGCTACGGAGCCCTCTTCGTTTTGTTTCATCGCCTGCGGAGCTTCACTTCGGAGGCCGCGGAGCATCGCTCCGAAGCCTGCGGAGCATCGCTTCCCAGCCCGCGGAGCATCACTCCCGAGGCTGTGAAGCCGGCGCGCAACGGGGGACCGGCGGGCAGACTACTTCACCAAGACGACCAGATACTTGCTGGTAGACCAGAAGAGCTGCGGGTCGTTGATGCGCAGCACATACTGCTTGGTGGCATCGGGCTCCAGCGTGTAGCTCGAGGCGGGATGCGGCGTCAGCATCTTGGCCGAGCGCGAGTAGAGCTTGATTTCCTTGTCGATGCGGATATCTATCTTCGTGAAGTAGTCGCGGTTGAACTCCCCCTGCAGCACGCGGCCGTCGCGCAGGATGTTCTGCTGCTTCAGCTCGCTCTTGGTTCCGAAGACAAACCACGCCGTGTTGAGCTGCTTGTCCTGCGCGCTGATGGTCTGCTGGCGCTGCTCGGTCTGCTGCGTCAGCTGCGTGACGTTGGCATTCAGGTCGGTCACCTGCTCGCTGAGCTCGCCGATGCGCACGTCCTTTGCCTGCAGCTCAGCCTGCAGGGCAGCTATCTGCTGCGACTTGTCCTCCAGCTGCTGCGCCAGATTCTCGATGGTGCGCTGCAGCTGTCCGCCCTTTATCGAGCTGGTGCGCAGCTGCAGGCGCAGCTTGTTGATGAGCTCGCGGTTCTGCTGCATCGTGCGCTGTATGAACTGCATATTCTCACGGATGCGCTCGGTGGCGTTGCTCCCCTCGCCCTCGCGCGCTATGCTGACGCGTTGCTGGGCGGCATTGATGGCACGGAAGCCCTCCTCGATGTCGTTGAACGTCGACATCATATCGTTGATTTCGTTGTCTTTCTGCACAATGACCCTGTTCAACGAGTCTACCTGCTGCATTGCAGCCGTGTCTACCTTAGGCTGCTCCTGCCGGCAACCGGCCAGCAGCAACGCTACACCTATTATATATATAATGTATTGCTTCATCCTTCTTCTCCCCTTTTTTACCTTTTTACTTTTTACCTTTTTACCTTTCCCTTTTTACCCTTTTACCCTTTTACCTTTTTACCTTTCCCTCCACCACGATGACAAACTCCCCGCGCGGCTCCACCTCGGTGAAGTGAGCTATGGCCTCGGCCAGCGTGCCGCGGACACTCTCTTCGTGCACCTTCGATATCTCGCGGCACACGCTGACACGCCGCTCCGGGCCAAACACCTCGCTGAACTGCTGCAAGGCCTTCAGCACGCGGTAGGGCGACTCGTAGAACACCATCGTGCGCTCCTCGTCGCGCAGGGCCTCGATGCGCGACTGCCGCCCTTTCTTCTGCGGCAGAAAGCCCTCGAACGTGAAGCGGTCGCAGGGCAGGCCGCTCGACACCAGTGCCGGCACGAACGCCGTGGCACCGGGCAGCGTCTGCACCTCAATGCCGGCACGCACCGCCTCGCGCACCAAGAAGAAGCCCGGGTCGCTGATGCCCGGCGTACCGGCATCGCTGATGAGTGCCACCGTCTGGCCCGCCCGCAGGCGCTCCACGACGGCCGCCGACGTGCCGTGCTCGTTGAACTTATGATGCGAGAGCAGGTGCTGGCGAATGTCGTAGTGCTTCAGCAGGACGGCCGACGTGCGGGTGTCCTCAGCCAGCACCACGTCGGCCTCGCGCAGGATGCGCAGCGCCCGCAGCGTGATGTCTTCCATATTGCCCACCGGTGTGGGTACGATATACAATGTTCCCATAACAGCAACAAAATTAAAGAAATATTCCTTATCACCAAAAAAAGCCGCCAAATCTTTGCAATTTTTAAATGGTATTCGTACTTTTGCACCCAGAAAACACCCCACATTCGCAACCATTATGACAGGAAACCTATCGGGCGAGGCACGCCGCCCCGGAAGAATAGAAGTAGTGTGCGGCTCAATGTTCTCGGGCAAGACCGAAGAGCTCATCCGGCGTATGCGCCGCGCCCAGTTTGCCAAGCAGCGGGTGGAGATATTCAAGCCTACCGTCGACACGCGCTACTCTGACGAGGACGTGGTCAGCCACGACCACAATGCCATCCCCTCGACCCCCATCGAGTCGTCGGCCAGCATCCTGCTGCTCTCCAGCGACATCGACGTGGTGGGCATCGACGAGGCGCAGTTCTTCGACGAGGGGCTGCCCGAGGTGTGCAACCAGCTGGCCAACCGCGGCATCCGCGTCATCGTGGCCGGACTGGATATGGACTTCCGCGGCGTTCCCTTCGGTCCGATGCCTGCCCTCTGTGCCATTGCCGACGACGTGACGAAGGTGCATGCTATCTGTGTGAAGTGTGGTTCGCTGGCCTATATGAGCCATCGCACGGTGCAGAACGACAAGCGTGTGCTGTTGGGTGAGACGCAGCAGTACGAGCC
>JAFUZD010000091.1 GCA_017476785.1 Prevotella sp.
CAAAGTCAATATCGACGGTCTGTGTCGATACGGCGTCGAGGAAGTGACGGTCGTGGCTCACCACGAGCACCGTCTGCTCCAAGTTCGACAGATACTCCTCCAGCCACTGCACGGTGTCGAGGTCGAGGTCGTTGGTAGGCTCGTCGAGCAGTAGGTTATCCGGCTGTCCAAACAGTGCCTTTGCCAGCATCACGCGCACCTTCTCGTTGTTCGATATCTCGCCCATCTGTTTGTAGTGCTGACCTTCCTGCACGCCGAGGTTCTGCAGCAGCTGGGCGGCCTCGCTCTCAGCCTCCCATCCGTTCATCTCGGCAAACTTCTCTTCCAGTTCGGCGGCGCGGTTGCCGTCTTCTTCGGTCATCTCGTCTTTGGCATAGAGTGCCTCGCGCTCCTTCATATTCTGCCACAGCGGGCCGTGCCCCATCAGCACGGTGTCCATCACCGTGAAGTCGTCGTACTTGAAGTGGTCCTGCTCCAGTACCGACAGACGCTCGCCCGGTGCCAGTTCCACCGTGCCCTTATTGGGCTCCAGCTCGCCGCTGATGGCGCGCAGCATGGTCGACTTTCCAGCGCCGTTGGCGCCGATAATACCATAGATATTGCCACTTGTAAACTTCAGGTTCACGTCTTTATACAGAACCTTCTTTCCGAATTGAATCGCCAGATTCGTTACCGTTATCATCTTTTCTTATACCTTATTATATTATTTGCGGCTGCAAAGTTACGCAAAAACGGGGGCAGAACAAAATAAATTCATTTGTTTTTTATGCCAAGTGGCCGTAACTTCGCGCTGAAAGCGCAAAGTTACGCAAAAACGGGGGAAGCGTCAAATCTATTTGAGCTTTTCCGGGTTGCCGTTTGCAGGAGGGCTTATGAATGGGAGTGGGGGGCAGGATGGACTTTCTCCCATTGCAGGCGGATGCAGGTCAGCGCAATAGCTTCCCATTCCATTTCGTCAGTGTTGTTGTCTTCACTGAAGTAGACGCCGGTGCAGGCAAATAGCCGCTCGTTCTGGTGGTTCAGTACCTCAAACTGATAGTCGGTTCTCGTGTATCCCCCGTTGGTATAGTGCTTGGTTCTGGGAAATTCTATTGCAGCCACCTCGTCGAAGTTGATGACTTTCCTGTTCACCGTTGTCCCGTCTTTCTTCTGCCAATCCCATACGAAGCCGTTCTGATAGATGAACGCCTTCTCAATGCAATGCGCAGCACCGAACTGCCGATACAGGGCTATGCCGAAGCGATAGAGGAAGAAGACGGCCACCACAGCCGTTATCCATCCCCAGTAGTCGTTATGGGTATCGTCATCTTTGAAGATGTGCAGCGCCCAGAATCCGAACAGCACTGTCCCGACGAGGCTGATAGCAAGTGCTTGCCAGTTCTGGTTCGGGTCAGTCTTATAGCCCGTTACGAACGTTCCCAGCCCTACATCGGGGATTGTCTCTTCTTGCGGATTAATCCTGCATCGTTGTTCTTGGTTTGCCATTGTTTCTTACTTGTTTGGAGATTTCAGTTGGCAAAGGTACGAAAAATTGCGTAAATGGCCAAACAAAAACAGCGTATCGGTTGAGGATGCGCTGTCGGTGGGTGGCTGTCGGTGGGCTTAGTACGGCCGTTTGCCGGTTCCGCCGCACGAGCGGCAACGGCCCGAGCCGCCGCAGTAGGTACACTGGTTGCGGCCTCCACATACGCCACAGGCGTGGTCAGGACCGCCATAGGGGTTGCTGGCTATTCCGTTGACGCAGTGCTTGCAGGTACCGGTGCCCTGACAGCGGTAGCGGTTGTCGGTGTACGACCTCGGCACAGAGCAGGTACCCGACCCACCGCAGATGGTGCAGGGGGCACTCTGTTGCTGGGTGGACTGTTGCTGCTGTTGTTGTTGCTGGGGCACTTGCTGCTGGGGCACGTTGCCCTGCGGGATGTTCGAGAAGTCGAACTGGAAGTTCTGCAGCTGTCCGGCTGCCATATTCAGAATGTCCTGCGGGGTCATCTGGATGATTTGCGCCTTTGCGCCGAGGCCGATGGCAAGCATCGCCACGATGATGAGTGCTCTTGTCTTCATATACCTTTGGTTTTTAGTGTGACATAATGGATGATGTTGATAGGACAAAGATAGCGATTTTGGCGTGATAAGCCTCGGTCGCTTAACGTTTGTTTGCAGTCGGGATTGCCCTGTCGGACTGACGATTAGCGGCCAACAGGGAGGAAACGGAGGTCAAGAGGACTTGCAGTCTGACTAAGCGGGAATGGGCTTCAGGAGGCTTCTTAACGTTTTTTTGCACAGAGAACTCGGGGAGTGTCTTCTTGTTTCTATGACATAAACAGTCTGTTTCTATGGTGGAAACAAGTTGTTTCTGTGGCAAAAACTAACAGTTTCTATGGCGCAAACAAAGAGACACTTCGCTCAATGGGGTGGGAAGAGAGCGCAAAGCTGCAGCGAGAAACAGAAAAAAATAGGGGAACTTTGCGCCTCCACACCTTTGCATACTGAAATAATCTTTGTATCTTTGCAGCGCAAAAATATAGAAAATAGTAATGAGATACAACCCCTATAACAAGCAGGGCGAATACGAGCACTACACCGTCGGCGAAGAAAAAGCACTGCTGGAGTGGCTGCTGCAGAACGTTCCGCAGAGTCGCTCGAAGATAAAGGCAACGTTGCAGGGACGCGGCATCAAAGTGGACGGCAAGACGGTCAGTCAGTTTGACTATATGTTGAAGCCGGGAATGCGCATCAGCGTGAGCAAGACCAAGCGTAATCAGCAGCCATTCAAGAGCCGCTACGTGAAGATAGTCTACGAAGACCGCTGGATTATCGTGGTAGAGAAGGCGGTGGGCATCCTGTCGATGGCGGCCGGCCACTCGTCGCTCAACGTGAAGTCGGTGCTCGACGACTACTTCCGTAAGAGCCGCCAGCGCTGCACGGCCCACGTGGTGCACCGCTTGGACCGCGACACGAGCGGACTGATGGTCTATGCGAAGGACATTGAGACGGAGCAGACGCTGGAGCACGCGTGGCACGACATCGTCTACGATCGCCGCTATGTGGCTGTGGTCAGCGGCGAGATGGAAGAGGACGAGGGAACGGTCAGCAACTGGCTGAAGGACAACAAAGCCTACGTCACGTACTCGTCGCCCGTAGATAATGGCGGGAAGTATGCCGTCACTCACTATCACACGCTGGCGCGCACCACCGACCACTCGCTCGTGGAGTTCCGGTTGGAGACGGGGCGCAAGAATCAGATTCGCGTGCATACGGCCGACTTAGGGCATCCGGTGTGTGGCGACGTGAAGTATGGCAACGGTGACGACCCGCTGCATCGCCTCTGCCTGCACGCCTATCTGCTCTGCTTCGAGCATCCCGTGACGCACGAGCCAATGGAGTTTGAAACGCCGATACCTACGCAGTTCCGGATGTTGTTTAAATAAGAAATAAGGAGAGATGGAAAACCTGACCTATTATATCGCCGCATTGCTGATGATTATCATCGGCTTCTTCCTTATCAAGCGCGTAGTGAGCTGCCTGCTTAAAAGCATCATCACCATTGTGCTCATCGTCATTCTGGCTGCGCTATACTATCTTTATTTTAGGTGAAGCCCCCTCCAAGCCTCCCCCGAGGGGGGAGGCTTATAGGATAATTCCCACTGATACGCAGAGCCCGTAGACAAAGATGTTGCGGGCGGTCTCGCCGAGACATTCGTTCAGTTGGCGCCCCTGATGGATGCGCCGCATCTTCAGATAAGTGAAGACGTGGAGCAGCAGATAGAGGAACGGCAAGACGAATGCCAGAATGTGGCCGTTCTGCCAGAACGTGCCGCCCAGCAGGCAGGCTGCAAGGCCGATGCCGAGGTAGAGCTGCTCCGTAAGCCGTTCGCCCAGCTTGACCGCCAGCGTGTTCTTTCCAGCTTGCCGGTCGTTGTCGCGGTCGCGGTAGTTGTTGACAATCAGCAGCCCGTCGATTACCAGTCCGCACGCCAGCGAGGCCACAAACACCTGCCACGTGACGGTGTGCAGCTGGACGTAATAGGTGATGCAGACGGGCACGATGCCAAAGAAGATGAGCACCGGCAGGTCGCCCAGTCCCAGATACGACAGGTGGGTGGTGTAGAGAAAGCAGAACACGACGCACGCAATGCCCACGAGCACCATCTCCAGTCCGCCATAATAGATGAGCGGTGCCCCAATGGCACAGGCAATGCAGGTAGTCAGCGCAATGGCGTGCTTCATTGAGTCTATCTTCACCCATCCCTGTGTGCAGGCCCGCAGCGGCCCGAGCCGCGTCTCGGTGTCGTCGTTGCCACGGGCATAGTCGAAGAAGTCGTTGATGAAGTTGGCGTCAATCTGCATCGTGAATGCAAAGAGCAGGCAGAGCACGGCCGCCGTCCAGCTGAACACATCGTCGCCGTAGAAACACGCATCCGTATAGGCCAGCGCGAGACTGATCATCACGGGCACGGCCGCCCCGGCCAGTGTCTTGGGGCGCGCTGCCAGCAGCCACGCCTTCATCGAGTCTTGTCTTACGTTTGTTTCGTCCATAGTGCGGGCAAAGGTACGAAAAAATCTTGGCTCTGCGGCCTTTGCTTAGCTGATTTAACACATAGAAGCCGTTCGCCGCGCCGTCCTCTCAGCGTCTCTGTCCGGCACACCCTACGGAAGAAAAAACAGCCAATCCTTTTGCAGTGCTCCCGATTTTTAGTACCTTTGCAGGCGATTTTTAACCATTAAGAGAAACGAATATGGCAGGATATCTGGTAAGTGATACGCGTAAAGTCACCACGCGCCGCTTCATAGAGATGAAAGAGAAAGGGGAGCGCATCTCGATGCTCACCTCGTACGACTACACCACGGCTGGCATCGTAGATCAGGCCGGTATTGATGGAATCTTGATAGGTGACTCGGCATCGAACGTGATGGCGGGCAATGCCACGACGCTGCCGATGACGGTAGACCAGATGATTTACCACGCACGGGCAGTGGTGCGGGCAGTGAAGCGCGCACTGGTGGTGTGCGATATGCCGTTCGGCAGCTATCAGGTCAGTGCGCAAGACGGTGTGGCCAATGCCATCCGCATAATGAAGGAGAGCGGCTGCGACGCGTTGAAGATAGAGGGCGGCGTGGAGATTCTGCCTACGGTGAAGCGCATTTTGGATGCCGGCATCCCCGTGATGGGCCATCTGGGGCTGACGCCGCAGAGCATCAATAAGTTTGGAACGTATGCCGTGCGGGCTAAGGACGCAGAAGAGGCCGACAAGCTGATGGCCGATGCTATTGCGCTGGCAGAGGCGGGATGCTTCGCCGTCACGCTGGAGAAGGTGCCTGCCAAGCTGGCCGCCGAGGTGTCGAAGGCTATCAGCGTTCCCACCATCGGCATCGGTGCCGGCAATGGTACCGACGGCCAGATACTGGTGGTGGCCGATATGCTGGGTATGACGCAGGGCTTCAGTCCGCGTTTCCTGCGTCGTTATGCCAATCTGGCTGACGTAATGACCGACGCCATCGGCCATTACGTTACCGACGTGAAGAGCGGCGATTTCCCTAACGAGTCGGAGTCATACTAAATGAATACGCAAAACACGCCCGTACACATCAAGCTGTGGAACCGTGATTTCTGGCTGATGGCCATAGCCAATATGCTGCTGTCGGTCTCGGTTTATGTGCTGGTGCCCACGTTGCCGCTGTGGACGATAGGCTCGTTGGGCTTCGGCCTGATGGAGACGGGCGTAGCAATGGGCCTTTTCGGTGTGGGCTTGTATGCGCTGGGTGGCTTCTGTTCCTATCTGGTGCAGCGCTTTCGCCGCAACGTGGTCTGTATGTGGGCCATCGTGGGACTGGCTGTCAGTCTGGTAGCACTGCTCTATCTGGACGGCCACCGTGCAGGTCACTTCACCTTATACCTTATTATATTAGGGCGCTTTCTGGCCGGTGCAACCTACGGACTGGCTCAGATGGTGCTGTCGAGTACGCTCATCATCGATACGAGCGAGAGCTTTCAGCGCACGGAGGCCAACCACAGTGCAGCGTGGTTCTCGCGCTTTGCCGTAGCACTGGGGCCGCTGGCCGGCTTGCTCCTGATGCAGCTGTTCGACTTTCAGACGGTAGCCGCCGTGTCGGTAGCTTCGGCACTGGTGGCCGTGCTGCTCATCAAGTTCATCGATTTCCCATTTCGTGCCCCAGAGGATCAGCTGCGTGTCTTCTCGCTGGACCGTTTCTTCCTGCCCAATGGTTGCTGGCTTTTCTTCAATCTGGTGCTGGTGACGTTCGTGGTGGGGCTTATCTTCACATTGCCGCTGCCGTTCACTTTCTATGGCATAATGATGAGCGGCTTCCTGCTGGCTGTGCTGGCACAGCGCTTTGTGTTCCTCAATGCCGAGCTGAAGAGCGAAGTCATCTCGGGACTGGTGCTGCTGGGCGGCGCCATCCTGCTGATGCTGACACGCCGCCAAGAGGCAGCAATGTCGTATCTGCCCCCGCTGATGATAGGCTTTGGCGTGGGTATCATCGGGGCGCGTTTCCTGCTTTTCTTTATCAAGCTGAGCCGCCACTGCCAGCGAGGCACGTCGCAGAGTATGTATATGCTGAGCTGGGAGACGGGCTTGGCAGCCGGACTGTTTGCCGGCTATGCACTCTTGTTTGGCCAGCCGCGCCGGCTGCTCTCCGTGGCACTGCTGGTGGTTGTAGTCTCTTTCTTTGTCTATAACTTCTTCGTCCACGACTGGTTTGTCCGCCATCGCAATCGCTAAGGGCTTGTTGCTAAAGGCGTGTGGGCAAGCAAACCATTCCTATTTCCCGCACAGCTTGGCGTACGGACAGGTGCGGCAGCGGTCGGGGTCGGCAGTGGGAGTGAAGGGCACTTCGGGGTTGAAGAGCTCGTTCACCACCCGGTGCAGCTGCTCGTGAAAGAGGGCTGCGTGGGGCGCGACGTCGCGGATGGGCTCGCGGCCGAAACAGAGCGTGGGGTCATAGTCGTCGGCAGCGGCGTGC
The DNA here is from genome assembly GCA_017476785.1 of Prevotella sp. Lineage (GTDB taxonomy): Bacteria > Bacteroidota > Bacteroidia > Bacteroidales > Bacteroidaceae > Prevotella. Next base: position 6,982 of record JAFUZD010000091.1, read on the forward strand.
TGGATGTAGAGTAGGGCCGGGCTGACCGGCAGGCTGTCGGGATTGACCTTTCTGTCATTCCTGACAATGTCGGCATAGAGCATTGTCTGCAGGTAGTAGTCGCTGTGGTGCTTAATGTTGGCAGTATCGAAGACGGCTTCTACGTCGGGCAGCATCCGTTGCTTGCGCCCGCCGGTCTTATAGTCAACCACGCGTATCCGCTCGCCGCCCGTTCCGTCGTCGATACTGTCAAGCCGGTCTATGCGTCCGCCAATGGTCGTCGTGAAGTCTATGGAGGCATTGCTGACGTGCAGTTCGGTCAGTACGTCGTTCTCCAACCCGAGTATCGTGAAGGGAGCCAGCCGTTGGTCGATGGTGAGTAGCTGGCGCAGGTAGTGGATGATGACCTCGCGGTTGATGAGCTGTATGCCGTTGTATTCCGGCTGCATCGGCGACCGCTTCTCCTGTTTGAACAGCTCTTTCCTGAATGCAGCGTCGACCGCCCGTTCAACGGCCGTCGCGTCTCGCAGCAGCTCTGCTATCAAGCCTTTGGTGACCCGTCCTCCGTCGGGTGCCAGTTGGGTGTATATGATGTTGGCCGCTTCGTGGAATATGTTGCCGAAGATACGGTTGTCTATCTCCTCGTCGTCGTTGTCGTCCAGTTCGCGCAGACCGCAGACGTAGTTATAGTAGAACTGCAGCTGGCAGCGCAGGTAGCTGTTGATGGCCGTTGGCGAGAGCAGGGCCGTATCCTTTGGCTTGTCTTTCTGCCGTCCTGCGTCGTAGCGGTTGAGCAGGATGTCCATCATCTCGGCAGTCTTGGCAACGGCACTGCTGCTGAGCCCCGCAGGCACTTGGCCGGCCTTCAGGTTAATCTTACGGATAGACTGGCCACTCTCTACCATCAGTTGCAGCATAAACCGGCTCATCTCGCCCGTATGTCCGTCTTCGGTCGAGTTGTTGTACATCAGCGTAACGTCGGTTGCCCGTTGCAACAGACGATGGAAGTAGTAGGAGAAGATGGCAACCTTATGGTCGACGGTGGTCAGGTCGTAGGCTTTGCGGATGCTGTATGGAATAAAGGAGGTGTCGTTCACGCCTTTGGGCATATTTCCCTCGTTGCACGACAGTAGCAGCACGTGGTCGAAGTCGATGTTGCGGGTCTCGAGCACGCCCATTATCTGCAGCCCTTCTGCCGGCTCGCCGTGGAAGGGGATGGAGGTGGACTGGATGAGCTGGGCAATGAGTTTCTGCAGGGTGACGGCATCCACTTGCAGGTCGCCCTCGGCTATCAGGCCGTCAATGCGGTTGAGCAGCGTGTAGGTTCTGAACAGACTTTCTTGGAACAGCGGGTCGGCCACATCGGCAGCATTGTGGGCTATCAGTTGGATGAGTTGTAGCATCCAGCGCACCAGTGGCCCGATGGCAGCGGAGTCGGGAGCCGCAAAAAGCAGTCGGGTGCCCTCATCAATGGCCAGCTGGCGGGAAGTTGGGTAGTATATCTTGGCCTCTATGTTGAGCATCGACAGCAGGCGGCTTGCATCATCCGTCACATATTTGATGTAGGGATGGCGAAGTAGGGCATTCACGTAGCGCAGGCGGAAGCAGTCTTTTGGGGCGACGTAGCCGTTTTGTCGTAATGCGAAGAGGGCGGAGAGCAGATGGGCAAAGGGCGACTGGGCCAGTGGATAGCCCGTGGTGACGTTGACTTTCTCCACCTCGTCGGGCAGACTGTGGATGACTGACGGCAAGAGGTGCTCGTCGCATAGCACGATAGCTGTGCGGCGTCCGTCGGCAATGCGGTTCTTCTCTTTCAGCCACGTGCTGATATAGCGTGCCTGAATGTTCTCAGTAGGAGCCGAGATGAAGGTGAGTTCTTTGGGTTGGCGGAAGCGGTCGTAGATGGCCGCGTCCTGCCCGTCGAGTTCGTTGGGAAAGTCGGCCAGATATTGCGCAATATAGTGGCCGGCCTCACTGTGGATACCATCGGCCGAAGGCATATAGTAATGGTCGAAGTCCCAATAGAACTTGGCCTGCCCGTTCTCCTTCAGCCGCTTGAAGAGCTGCTGCTCTACCTTTTGCAGCATATTGAAACCCACAAAGAGATACAAGTCGTATTCAAAGTCGACGTGCTTGGCAGTGGCTACCTGTCGGTAGAGCGCGCCCTCGTAGGCAATGCCCTGCTCGCTGAGCCGGCGGTTGAAGTGGTGATAGATGTTGCTGCACTGGCACCAGAAGCGCAGAAACTGATCTTTCAGTCGCGAGGGCTGGTCGTCGGCGAAGTTGCTGAAGAAGGACTTGAGCAGCTCGGTCTGCTGTGGAGTGAGGTAGGAGAGGTCGTCCAGTTCGTGGATGTCGCGCACGTTGGCAAACACACGGTCGGCATCGGCCATATTCTTGTCGATGTCGTCGAAGTCGGCCAATAGCAGCTGCCCCCATCCGTAGAAGTGGTCCAGCGTCTCGCTGCCACCCACACACTCTATGTATGACCGATAGAGATCGGATACGAGCTTGATGGAGTCGCCCAGCTCCAGCGGGCTGTGCTGGCGGAAGAGTTCGCTGATGGTCAGGTAGGCCGGGCTCCAGATGGGCTGTCCGGCGCTGCGGGCCAAGTGCTCGTTGAGAAACAGGGCCGTGCGCTTATTGGGAAAGACGACGGCAATGCGCGACAGATTCGTGCCGTGTTTCTGTATGATGTCTTGGGCTACATATTCTAAGAATGATTTCATACGCGTTCTATTTTATTATTGTACACATACCATAGGTAGCCGCTGACCTGCTGGTGTCCCATCCGTGTCAGCAACTCCATATACTCGTGGACCTGCGACGGGTATTCTGCCTTGGGCTTTCCGAACTTGAAGTCCACGACGATGGTCTGTTGCCCGTCGGTCATCACGCGGTCGGGGCGCCGTTCTGTCAGTCGCCCATTGGATTCCATCGACAGGATGGTACATTCGTTGAAGAGTTGCCATTTCTCAGAGAACCAGTTGGCTACACGCGGGTCTTCGAGCCGCTTCCTGATGAGGGTCATCAGTCGCTCGGCCGTCAGCTGGTCGTCATAGATGATGCCGTCGGACTGCATTTGGCGGAGCACACGCTCAATGTCGCCCGTCGTCCGTATCCGCGAGAACACTTCGTGCAGGATGCTGCCCGTCTTGATGTAGGCCGTCTGCACGTCGTCGTCGTCGCCGCAGACAAAGTCTCTGCTCTGGTTGCTCTGCTTGAACTCCACCTGATTGTCGAACGTCTGGATGGCTATCTGCTGCGTGGCAACAGGCGAAAGGAATACGTTGGCCGACTGGCGGGCGCGGTGCCGATGAGCTTCCATCTGGCCGTATTCAAAGCTGATAGTGTCATCGTCCTCGGCATAGCGGGCTCCTTCCAAATGGCTGGCGGTGTCGGGCAGGGCTGCTTGCAGCAGCTGCGAGCGGGAGTTCTTGGCATTCTGCTTGCCGATGACCAGCAGGTTGTTGAAGGCGCGGGTCAGTGCCACGTATAGCAAGTTCAGGTTGTCTATCATGTCTTGCAGGTGCTCGTCCAGATAGTCTTGCTCATAGATGGTACCTATCAGCTTCTGGTTATAGTCAATGGGCAGCAGGGGCATCTGGGCGAAAGGCTCTTCCGTCGGCGAGCACCATATCAGGTTGCCCGTAGGCTTCTCCAGCTGCCAGTCGCAGAAAGGCAGGATGACGGAGTCGAACTCCAGTCCTTTGCTCTTGTGGATGGAGATGAGGCGGATGCCATTGATTTCATCGCTTTGGATGGTCTTTCGGCACAGGTTCTCTTCCCACTCCTTTAGGAATGCATCCATATCGGCCGCCTTCTCGAGGGCGTAGGCATTCAGCAGGTCGAAGAACAGACAGCAGTAGGCATTCTCGTTGGGCAGGCGGTACAGCTGGAAGAGGTCGTAGAGCTTCTCGGCCAAGTCGTAGAGCGACATTGACTGCAAAGCATCCAGCCGTTTGATATACTGCTCTGGCAGCCATTCGTCCAGCGAGTGTGTGCGCAGCAGCATTTCCGTCTCGTGCCGGCCGCTTTGTACAACCTGCTGATAGGCCTTCACCAAGAAAGCCTTAGCCAGCTTGTCGTCGGGGTGGGCAATCAGCTGGATGGCCTGCACGATGATGTTGACCGCCAGCGATGCGTCCAGCCGGAAAGCCTCGTCGGAGACGATAGTCAGTTGCGGATAGTTGGTCAGGAAATAGTTGGCTATCTGTGCGATGAGCCCATTGGTGCGCACGATGATGGCTATCTGGCCCGGTTCCGTTCCGCAGTCGATGAGCCTCTGTACGTTGTTGCCTATTTCGCTGAGCGTACGCTCCACGTAGTCGGCCTCGGCCAGTAGCTTCACAGACACATATCCCTGCTGCTCCTGCTGCTTGGCGCTCTTCTGCTCCACGTCAGAGTAGGCACCGAGCAGTGCCTGCGCCTGCTCTTCGTTGGTCTCTTGCAGCGTGGCGTGCTCTATCTGCACGGCCGTCTCGAAGAAGGCATTGTTGAATGCAACGACCCGGCTGGCCGACCGATAGTTGGTGCCGAGATTCTCTATTTGGAGTCGCTGTGCGGCATTGTCAAACTGCTGGCCGATGTGGTTGAGCAGTCGCCAGTCGCCGGCTCTCCATCGGTAGATGCTTTGCTTCACGTCGCCTACAATGAGGTTCTCGCTTCCGGCGTGGCTCATACACTCTTCCAGCAGGACTTTGAAGTTCTTCCATTGTACTACGCTGGTATCTTGGAACTCGTCTATCATAATATGCTTGATGCGGGTCCCGATTTTTTCATAAATAAAGGGGGCATCCGTATCTTTCATCAGGGCACCCAGCAGTTGCTGTGTGTCGCTGAGCAAGAAACGGTTGCCCTCTTCGTTTAGGCGACGCACCTGCTGCTCAATGTTGCCCAGCAGGCGTAGCTGGTACAGATGGCGCAGCGTCAGCTCGGCCGACTTGTAGAGCCGCCACTGCTGCTCGCGCTCTTTGATGGCATAGTCTAACAGCTGCATCAGTTCGTTCTCTACCAGATAGTGGATGCGTTCTGCCTGCGGATGTTTCTTCTTGTACCATTTTTCTATGTCGTCCTGACAGTCGGTCACGCGCTTGCCGATGATGCTCTCGTCGAAGATGCCGTTACGTAGCTTGATGAAGAAACCGGCCACGCCCGTGCTACCGTACGACAGGTCTTCCACGCTGAGACTCTCGCTGGCCAGCGCGTCGAAGAAACTCTCGGCAATCTCTTTCATAAAGGCAGCCGCGTTGTCGCGCACTTCTTTGATGGCGGCCATATAGGAGTCGAAGAAGTGGCTGTCGTCCATCCTTTCTTTCAGGGCTTGACTGTTGTCTTTGTAGTAGTCGCGGAAGATGGTGCGGCCGAACTGCTTGACTTGTCCGATGACATTCCAGCTCTTGTCGTCCGAGATGGTCTCCATTATGTACTTCAGCAGCCACTGCAACATCAGGTCGGTATGTGTCAGGTTCTCTATCAACACGTCTACGGCTTGCTCTTCTACTTGTGTGTCGTTCAGCTCCACGCGCAGGTTGGTGGTGAGGTTCAGCTCCCGTGCCAGATTGCGCAGCACGGTCTGGAAGAAGGCATCAATGGTCTCCACGTTGAAGTAGTTGTAGTTGTGCAGCAGGTATTGCAGTGCCTTTCCTGCTCGCTCGCTGATGGCTGGGAGCGGCATCTCCAGATCGGCAGCAATCTTTTGCAGATAGCTCTCCGAGTCGGGCAGCTGCTTCCAGATGCCGTAGAGCTGGCTCAGGATGCGCATCTTCATCTCCTCCGTCGCCTTATTGGTGAACGTGACGGCCAGAATCGACTGGTAGGCCAGCGGATTCTTAATCAGCAGCTTGATGTATTCGACGGCCAGCGTGAAGGTCTTTCCGCTTCCGGCGCTGGCCTTATAGACTACCAAGGGTTTTCTCGTCATTGTCTTTTTGTCCTTATCTTGTTTTCTGGGTTAGGCAATAATAAATAGGTGTCACCAGCGGCTGAACAGCTCGAACGTGAACTTGCAGCCCACTTCCTGCACTTTCTCGTTCAGCAGGCTGGCAAATGCTCCGATGGAGAAGTAGCGGTTGGTCAGTCCGTAGCCAATCTCGAAGTAGGGGTGGGTGTGCTCAATGTTCAGCGCGCTGACGTAGATTCGCTCGCTCTCGACGAAACGCCCCACCAGCGGCAGATGCGACAGGAGCAGCAGCGGCGAGTCGTACGATATGTTGGTGCGGATGTAATACTTCGATGCATTGTACCAGCTGCTGTTCAGCAACTGGAACTGGCCGGTCCAGTCGTCATCCCATCCTTCGGGCAGGTTGTTGTCGCGGAAGTTGGTGAAGTCTACGAAGTAGCTGCTGTTCTTGTTGGTGTAGAGACCGCCGCCTATGCGCAGATTGAGCTGCCGCATACTGCGCAGCTTGTACTTGTACACGGCATCGGCCTCCCAGCGCTCGTATTCCGTGTTCGAGCGCAACACATCCTTAATGCTGCGCTCATAATTCAGTGTCAGCAGCGGCCCCCGGTGCAGCCACGGTCGCAGGCGCAGTGTCAGCATCGGCGCAAAGCTCCTGTACTCCGTCGGCTTTCCCACCTCGGCCATCTTTGCCTTGTTTACGGCAGCCCGTCGGTGATACACCACGCCGGCCATTATCTCCAGCCAGTCGAAGGCCACCACGTTGTTCACGGCCTGCAGGTATTCGTCGTCGAAGTAGTCGAGATTCATCCGCGAGAAGTCGATGGTGTCACGCCGTTCGTTCTTGATTTCCCTCAGCACGCTCGAGTTGGTAATCCGGTTGCCATTGGCCCACGTCAGTTCGGCATATCCGTTGCGCTTGGGGTTGTAGGTCATCCGGAGCGGAGCCGTGAAGAAGAACTGGTTAATCTTGAAGTTGTAGCCCAGCCGTGGGTTCAACGACAGATAGCGGTGGGGCGAGAAGTTGTATTGTGAGTGAATCTTAATCTTGTACGACAGCCCGCGGCTGTGGCTGTAGCTCAGGTACATCGGGTTGAGAATGGGCGACATCTTGAAGTAAGCGTCCTCCGACGTGGCTTTCAGACTGCTCACCAGATGGTCGCTGATGACGTCCCACGCCGCGTCGGTCAGTGAGCGTCGCCGCTTCTCCTGTGGCTGCTCTTCCCGCAGCGTGTCGGTCGTCTGGCGTCTCAGCTCCTCGTACACCTGCTCCTCGTAGTCCTCCAAGCGGCGGGGCCGCAGGCTGTCCATCAGCAACAGGTCGGAGCGGTTACGGATGGAGTCGGGTAGGGTGATGCTGCAGTTGTAAGTGGCTGAGCAAGTGGCCGTAATGTGGTTGCCCATAAACTTGAACTTAGCCTCAGTGTCGCATTGCTGCGGCAACAGCGAGTGGTTGTCTTCGCTACCCGTCGACACCTCCACGTGGAAGCCTATCATATCGTATTCGCCGTCGTATTCGGCAGAGAGCACCTTGCCCGTCCGGTAGTCAATGTATGCCGAACCGCGTATCAGCTGCGTGTTCAGCACCTTCGGCGTGAAGTACACCCTCACCAGCCCGCCCACTACCAGCACCACCCGGTAGCGGTAGAACCGAATGTTGGCGCGGTGGAAGGGCGACAGGATATGGCCAGCATAGATGGTCTCGTCGTAGATGGCCGGCGTAATCATCTGCAGCATTGCCGGCATCGCATTGCGATGGTGGGGGATGGTGCCGGTCACCACCTGCCGCTGTATGTCGTAGTCGTTTTGCTCGCGGAAGTTCAGTCGGCAGTAGGCTTCACCCAGATAGCTGCGGCTGCCCTTAGCAATGCTGTACATCGTGGGTACGAGAAACAGTGTGGCGTTGCGGCGCTCGGTGGTGTAGGTGTACTTCAGATACACGTTCTGCGACATCCCGCCGATGTGGTGGCCGTAGTTACGGCGGTAGCTGAACATACGGTTCAGCACCAGCGAGTCAGTGTTCTCTCTGGAAACAGCAATGCTGGGTGTGAGAATCCACACACCCAGCATTGTCGTTATTATGCGCAGCATCCGGTTCACGACCCCAAAAGTAACCAAAAAATCTGGAGTCGCAAAACGTTTAGCCTAAATATTTCATCAGAATGCGTGCATTGCCGCTGTCGCGCAGCTTGGCAATACTCTTCTCGCGAATCTGGCGCACACGCTCGCGCGTCAGCTCCAGCTGGTCGCCAATCTCTTCCAGTCCCTTCTCGTGGCAGCCAATGCCGAAGCACTCCTTAATGATGGTTATCTCGCGTGGTTTCAGCACTTTCTCCAGCACGGCGTTCAGCTCGGCAGCCATTGATTCGTGGTCCACCTGCCGGTCCGTACGGCTGTCCTCGCCGCTGGCCATCACGTCGAGCATACAGTTGTCCTCGCCGTCTTGGAACGGAGCGTCTATCGACACGTGGTGCCCGTCGGCCATCAGGCTCTGGCCAATCTTCTCTTCGTCCAGATTCGTTGCGTCGCTCAGCTCGCTCACCGACGGGTGGCGCTGGTTCTCCTGCTCAAACTTGTTGATTTCGTGGTTAATCTTGTTCAGCGACCCTACCTGATTCAGCGGCAGACGCACGATGCGGCTCTGCTCGGCAATGGCCTGCAGGATGCTCTGGCGAATCCACCATACGGCATACGAGATGAACTTGAAGCCGCGCGTCTCGTCGAATTTCTGCGCCGCCTTTATCAGTCCGATGTTACCCTCGTCAATCAAGTCGGTCAGCGTCAGTCCCTGATGCTGATACTGCTTGGCCACCGACACTACGAATCGCAGGTTTGCCGTCACCAGCTTGTCCTTAGCGCGCTCACCTTCGGCGCCGCCCTTGCGAATCTTCTGTGCCAGCTCAATCTCCTCGTCAATGCTAATCAGCGGAGCGCGACCAATCTCTACCAGATACTTGTCCAGCGCCTCGCTTGAGCGATTCGTAATACTTTTTTGAATCTTTAATTGTCTCATCTTAAATCTTGTTATTCTTTCTAACGAACTGATATTCAGTCAAATATCTTAAAACTATACCTTAAAGCGATGCAAAATTACAAAAAATATCCGTTCGTTGTTCACTCTACACCCATTATTTTTTATTAAAAATGCTTAATGAACCGCCAATCTGATGCAATCATCAACAGGCTTTCGTGGTAAAGCGGAACCTTTCATCCACTCCCAAAGCCCTTTTCCCTCTAAACATAGCGCAGATTCCTCTACGTTGTATCGTTCCTCTATTTCCTTCCGACTTTTTAATATTTTTGCCTTTTCCTGCCGCAATTTCGGATAAATTGAGTAATTTTGCACTGCTTTACTCACGCCGAGCCGATTTCTTGAATAGGCCAAGTGGCAAGCCGATGGTGCAAGATGTCGGAGCGGCGACAGGGAGGGAGCACTACATTTTGGAAATGCGTCGCTGACGCTTTGTTTTTGGCAGTTCGGAACTTCCACAAATCGAATTAGTTGTCGAGAACATTGCAGAGGTAGATGCTACGGGTAGGTATATACTGTCCCGTCGGCGTGCAGAGGGCAAACTGTGTCCTCACGCACGCTTCTACGGGCGTAAATATATATACCAACGGCGTGGGTATCGCTCTGTCTGTTTACAACTAAGGCTGTGGAAGGCCTCGAACTGCAAAACAGGCAGAAGCCAGATACCCCGCTTTTTCTTTTTTTGTAGTCAACAGAATATCATCATCACCAGTCCGATTCTGGGTGTTTGGCGGACATTAGGAAGACGCGAAATCTTTCGGATTAAGCAGATTCCTGCGTAAGGAGCAAGCACTATGCGCATCACATTTGTTGACTATACAAAAACATTGTGTATATTTCTAATGGTTGTTGGCCACTGGACTTCGAATGATATATTGTTGTCCTATATCTATTCATTCCATATGCCAGCACTGTTCATTGTCTCAGGCTACTTGTATAAGCCGCATTCTTGGGTTAAAACCATTGTCGGATTTTCAATTCCTATTGTTTTCTTCTCGTTGGTCAATCTTGCCGTTAACCTATTATTAGGAGATGTTCCCGCTAATTGCTTATCTTTTCAATATGTATTAACTCGTACCATCGATTGGCGATATGGGCTGAGAGGGGGACTCTTCCCGGGCATTTGGTTCATATATGCATTAGTTGGTATCCGATTATTGCTTGGAGATATTTCCCGAAAGAAAGTGAGTTACAAATATTACATACCACTTGCAATCATCATCGCTATGTATATGGCATTAGAAGGACACCCTGCTGACATTAATACTCTTTTTCGTGGATATTATATTGGCACAGTTGTTCCTGCTCTTCCTTTTTTCTGTCTTGGAATGTTCCTGAAAGATAAGAGCTGGCATCCAAGACAACTGGATACGTATAAATTTATCCTGCCACTTGTGATGTTCTTTCTTCTGATTCCTACTACCAAAAACTACTGCGATATCTATAACAGCCGATATGGCTATTCATATCTGGTTGCGGCCATTATTGCTTGTGGATTCTCACTGTTGTTGTTTGTCCTCACCTACAGATTGCCGTCATTGAGATTTGTGGAGACCATATCAAAGGGAACAATGGTCGTATTGGGGACACATATGTCCATTTTGCGCATACTCAACCATCTGCTTCCAAATGTGATACCGCTCTCATTTCTTGTTATCACGATAATTGTCTGTTACTATATCATTTTGCTCTGTGAAAGGTATTGCCCAGTTCTTCTTGGTAAATGGAGATATATCTCATTCTCAGATAAGCCTACTTCATCGGTGATATAATGCAAGAGTGGGAGCCTCGTGCCGACCTCTTCGTCGACTGGGTTTCCCGCTCTTTTTGCTTTGCCCATTTCTTCTTCGTCTTGTTTCATCGGCTGCGAAGCATTGCTTCGGAGGCTGGGGAGCGTTACTCCACGGCCTTCGGAGCAAGACTTCCCTGCCTCCGGAGCAATGCTTCCCGGCCTCCGAAATCTTATAGCTCATATTGCTCCTGTTGCTTAAAATCCCATTTTGTTGCGATTTCTCTTGCTTGTTTGGAATATTCTTTCTATCTTTGTATCGAAATCGCAATATATTGAGATTATGACGCAGCGGGAAATCGGGAATGTACTCAGAGAGAGGCGGAAGAAACTGGGGGTAAACCAACAGACACTGGCTGACCTTGCGGGGGTGGCCGTCAACACCGTCGTAGCCATTGAGCGGGGCGAAGGTAATCCGCAACTGGCAACACTGCTGACTATCCTCGATACGTTAGGGCTGCAGATGGACATTAACATCAAGCGTCTGGAGTATGAGACAATGTAAGGTATACGTTCATAATATTGAGGCGGGGCTTTTGCAGGAAACGGATGCGCACGAATATGTGTTTACCTACAATGAGAACTATCGTGGAGTCCCAGTCTGTCTGGCGATGCCGGTGCGCAATGAGCCATACCGTTCGACCTATCTCTTTCCCTATTTCTTCAATATCCTCTCCGAGGGAGCCAACCGGCAGATACAGTCTGTACTGCTTCATATTGACGAGAATGATGATTTCGGAATAATGATGGCTACCGCACAGACGGACACCATCGGAGCTGTAACTGTAAAGCCTGTGTGAATATGACGACACTGCACGTATGCCCATCCACCCTGAAGGAAGGCTTTTCTTCCTATTCCCCGGCAGCATTGCAACAGCTGTTCGACGGGAGAACCGTATCGTGCCGACTGGATTTTGACAGTCCCAACAATGACACTGCCGACAACGAGGCTTATCTGGCTAACGTGGGGCGCATCTCTCTGTCGGGTGTGCAACCCAAGGCCAGTCTGAAGTTGAGTGGTGATGGACAACTGGTGAGACCCTCTGTAAATGAGCGTGGTACATTTATCTTGAAGCCTGCCCCTTCGTCCTATGCACTTATTGACCGCAAATATTGTCCGGCTAATGAACACTTGACAATGCAGTTGGCATCACAGGTCTACAACATTGAGACGGCGGCTAATGCGCTTTGCTTTTTCCGTGATGGTGAGGCGGCCTATCTCTGTCGCCGGTTTGATGTCGGTAGAGAGGGGCAGAAGTTTCAGCAGGAGGATTTCGCATCGCTTGCGGGGCTGACAAACGCAAATGGTGGCAGTGATTTCAAATATAGCAATCTGAGCTATGAGGAGTGTGCAGGCATTATCCGAAAATATGTCGTGGCTGCTCCGATAGAAATCCTGAAATTCTTCCGCATCGTAGTGTTCAACTATCTGACGTTAAACGATGATGCCCATCTGAAGAACTTTTCGCTGATTAATCGCGGCGATGGCGAATACCATCTGGCACCGGCCTATGACCTCATCAATACCAGCCTTCATCTGGGCAAGCCGCGCATCTTTGCCCTCGACAAAGGGTTGTTCAAAGAGGGTATGCATTTTTCTGACGTGCACACCGTCGGTAGGGAGGATTTTGAGGAGTTCGGCCGCCGTATCGGCTTGACGGCAAGAGTGGTAAAGCGAGAGCTCGACAACTTTGGCGCAGAACACTCTCTTGCCAAAGAACTGATTGACCATTCGTTTCTGTCAGACACCCTGAAACGCAACTATTGGCTTTCGTACAGATACCGTTGTACCACACTGCATCTTGCATAGTTAAGACGGCATTATAAAAAAGGACTAACCTTTCTGATGTGGGGTTAGTCCTTTTAATGTGATGTGATGCCGCTGATGAGGCTATACCTCGAAGTAGGCTTCGAGCTCGGCGGCGGCACTGCCACCAGCGTTGGGCAGGTCGCGGACGATGACGCCACGCTCCAAGAGGAGGATGCGGGTGGCGATGTCGACGGTATGCTGCAGATTGTGCGACGAGATGAGGACAGTGGCACCCGTCTCGCGGCAGTAGTCGGCCAGCGTGTGCTTCAGCTGGCTCTGGCTGGTGGGGTCGAGGAAGTTGAAGGGCTCGTCGAGGATGAGCAGCTGCGGACGGTTGAACAGGGCGGCGATGATGCCGACTTTCTGGCGGTTGCCGGCCGAGAGGTTGCGGATGAGCTTCTTCTGGCCGAAGACCTCGCCCCCCGTCAGCGGCTCCAGCTCCTGTTGGCGCTCCGCCACAGCAGCGGACGACATCCCGCAGATGCGCCCCAAGAAAGCAAAGTATTCCTCGGGCGTGAGATAGTCGATGAGAAACGACTCGTCGATGTAGGCACCCGTGAAGTTCTTCCAGTCTTCAGACTGCTGGGGGTTGATGGGCGCAGCCGACGGAAACTGGTAGACCACGCTGCCGCCGTCGGGCTTCAGCAGGTCAAGCAGCAAGCGAAAAAGGGTGGTCTTGCCCGCCCCGTTGTTTCCAACGAGACCGACAAGCTCACCCTGTTGGATGGACAGCTGCGGAATGTCGCAGGCTGTTGTCTGGCCGAACTGCTTTCTTAGTTGACTGATGGTAATCATTGTCTATCTCCCTCTTTAAACTCTTGACCGCAGCTTATACCAGCCCACGGCCGTGACAGTTCTTGAACTTCTTCCCACTGCCACAGGGGCAGGGGTCGTTGCGGCCGGGCAGCTTGTCCTTAGTGATGGGGGTGCGAGGCTGCTGGGCACGCGTGTCTTGAGCAGCGGCAGCTGCCTGATTCGGGTCGGTCAGCTGCTCCTCGTTGAGGTTGCGCTTGCTCTCGGTGTACTGCTGGCGCTGTGTGCGCTCCTCGGGAGCCGCCTCACGTACCTG
>JAFUZD010000092.1 GCA_017476785.1 Prevotella sp.
GGTTAGCAAAAATTAAGCCTCTTCCGTGTGGTTTGCTTCGTAAGTCTGAGCAATTGAATAACCAACCTCGTCGAGTGCGTATGTCAGCTTGTCGATCTTGTTTGTGTAGAAGTTGTAGGCAACTACGGCAACCCAAGACGTCAAGATACCAGATGCGGTGTTCACAAGTGCCTCCGAAATACCGAGCGACAGTGCCTGAGAGTCAGCACCACCACCAGCAGCCAGAGCGGCGAACGAACGAATCATACCCACAACGGTTCCGAACAGAGCGGTCAGTGTACCCAGCGTTACGATGGTAGCGATGATCGGCATATTCATCTGCAGGGTAGGCATCTCGAGCTGAGTAGCCTCTTCGTGAGCCTGCTGAATCTTGGCCACCTTCTGTGCCTTCTTAATGCCTGCGGTAGCTTCCATCTCCTTGTATGCGCGCAGAGAAGCACCTACTACGTTAGCCACAGTACCGCGCTGCTTGTCGCAGAGCTCCTGAGCCTTAGCGAAATCATTAGCGTTCAGCGCTGCCTTGATGTTAGCGACGAACTGGGGGAGCTTGCCCTTACCGAAAGCGGTGCGCAGAGCCAGATAGCGCTCGATAGAGAGAGCGATCACCGAGAACAACAGGGTGAGAATCACAGGAACCACGATACCACCTTTGTAGATCGTACCCCAGATGTTGCCGTCGATTACTTCGCCGTTCTCAGCGATGTGGTCGCTGTTACCGAGGAAATACTGGAAGAAAAGAACTGCGATGATGAAGCATACTACGATAATCCAAAATGCTCCTTTTACTCCCTGGAAGCCCTGGCTCTTCTTAGCTGGGCTTGCTGCTTTGTTGTTTGCCATAATTTAAAGTTTTAATTTTTAGTTATTAAATAAATTAAGTTTGTATATATTTCTGATTTAATGTTAATTACTGCCTACTCTGCTTTTGAGACGGGGCCGTCGGGGTCCCTATCTTTCGGCAAAGATAACAAATTACGTCGGACTAAATGCTGAATTAAGAACTTTTAACTTGATATTCCTCAATTTTTATTGCAGTGCTCCGAGTGCTGTCTTGATGCGGCGCATTGCCTCTGTGATGTTCTCGTCGCTCGTGGCATAGCTCATACGGAAGCAGTCGGGGTCGCCGAAAGCATCGCCGCCCACGGTGGCTACGTGTGCTTTCTCCAGCAGGTAGAGGGCCAGCTCGCCCGCGTTGTTCACCGTCGTGGTGCCGTCGCTCTTGCCGTAGAAGCTGCTGCATTTGGGGAACAGGTAGAAGGCGCCTTCGGGCACGTTGACCTCCAGTCCGGGTATGTCCTGCGCCAATCGCACTATCAGGTCGCGCCGACGCTCAAAGGCCTGCCGCATCTCCTCCACGCACTGTTGGCTGCCGGTGTAGGCAGCCTCGGCCGCTTTCTGGCTGACGGAGCAGGGGCCGCTGGTGTATTGGCCCTGCAGTTTGTTGCATCCCTTTACAATCCATTCGGGGGCGGCGATGTAGCCGATGCGCCAGCCCGTCATCGCGTAGGCTTTCGACACGCCGTTGACTACGATGGTGCGCGCTTTCATCCCGTCGAACTGTGCGATAGACTCGTGGTGCCCGATGTAGTTGATGTGCTCGTATATCTCGTCGGCCAGCACGAACAGGTCTTCGTGGCGCAGGATGACCTCGGCCAGTGCCTGCAGCTCAGCCTTAGAATAGACGCTGCCGGTCGGGTTGCTCGGCGAGCAGAGGATGAGGATGCGTGTCCGCGGCGTGATGGCCGCCTCGAGCTGTTCGGGCGTTATCTTGAAGTTCTGCTCGAATCCGGCCTCGATGATTACCGGTGTGCCGCCTGCCAGCTTGGCCATCTGCGGGTAGCTCACCCAGTAGGGAGCCGGTATGATGACCTCGTCGCCCGGGTTCACCAGTGCCATCAGCGTGTTGCATACGCTCTGCTTGGCCCCGTTCGATACGAGAATCTCGGCCGTTGTGTAGTCCAGCCCGTTCTCCCGTTTCAGCTTGTCGGCAATCGCCTGCCGCAGGTCGGCATAGCCCGGCACGGGCGAGTAGCGCGAGAAGTTCGCGTCGACGGCCTGCTTGGCCGCCTCTTTGATATCGTCGGGCGTGTTGAAGTCGGGCTCTCCCACGCTGAGGTTAATCACGTCGATGCCCTGTGCTTTCATCTCTGCGCTTTTCTGCGACATCGCCAGCGTGGCCGACGGTGCGAGTCTTTGCAGACGGTCGGATAATTGTGCCATATCTCTTATTCGGTTTTCTTCTTGAGTTTCTTTGTTTGGCAAAGTTATGCAAATTTTTCCTTTTGGCGAAAGATTTGTCCCGCTTTTTCGCTCCGCCGGCCTCAAAAAATCGCATTCAGTGCCTTTGGCGGGGCTTCTGTGGGGCTCCTCTCTCGTCTGACAGCGGCCCGTCTTGTGTCTGACAGCGGCCCATCTTGGGCGTTCAGGCCAGATGCAGCGTGTGCCCCATTCGGTCCTGCTTGGTCTTCAGGTAGCGCAGGTTATACTCGTTGGGTGTCGTCTCGATGGGCACGTTCTCCACGATTTCCAGTCCGTAGGCCTCCAGTCCGACGCGCTTCACGGGGTTGTTCGACATCAGTCGCATCTTCTGCACCCCCAGCTGCCGCAGTATCTGTGCGCCGCAGCCATAGTCGCGCTCGTCGGCTTTGAATCCCAGACAGAGGTTGGCGTCTACCGTGTCGTATCCCTCCTCTTGCAGCTTGTAGGCCGCCAGCTTGTTCATCAGTCCGATGCCGCGCCCCTCCTGCTGCATATAGACGACGACGCCTTTGCCCTCTTCCTCGATCATCTGCATTGCGCGGTGCAGCTGTTCGCCGCAGTCGCAGCGCATTGAGCCGAGGATGTCGCCCGTGGCGCACGAGGAGTGCACGCGCACCAGCACCGGCTCGTCCTCTTTCCATTCGCCCTTAATCAGTGCGAAGTGCTCCTGTCCGTTGCTTTTCTGGCGGAAGGGGATGATGCGGAAGTGGCCGTACTCCGTCGGCATATCCACCTCCACGCCGCGTTCTACGAGCGACTCCTTCTTCAGCCGGTAGGCTATCATATCCTTGATGGTGATGATTTTCAGGTCGTGCTGTCGGGCAAACTCCATCAGCTGCGGCATCCGTGCCATCGTGCCGTCGTCGTTCATTATCTCCATCAGTGCCCCGGCGGGGTAGAGGCCAGCCATCTTGCAGAGGTCGATGGCCGCCTCGGTGTGGCCCGAGCGGCGCAGCACGCCGTTCTCCTGCGCGTAGAGTGGGTTCACGTGGCCCGGCCGGCCGAAGGTCGTCGGCGTCGATGCCGGGTCGGCCAGTGCGCGGATGGTGGCGGCGCGGTCGTGGGCGCTGACGTCCGTGGAGCACCCTTCTATCTTGTCGACCGTCACGGTGAACGGCGTTCCCAGCAGCGACGTGTTGTCCTGCACCTGCCGTGGCAGGTCCAGCTCCTCGCTGCGGCCGATGGTGATGGGCGCGCAGAGCAGTCCGCGCGCATATTTCAGCATAAAGTTCACCATCTCGGGAGTTATTTTCTCGGCCGAACAGATGAGGTCGCCCTCGTTCTCGCGGTCCTCGTCGTCCACGACGATGACGAACCGTCCTTCGCGGAAGTCGGCCACAGCCTCTTCGATGGTGTTCAGTTTCAGTTGTTCCATATTCCTTTTTTATGTTTATGTATATACCTTATTATATTATATAGGGGCCTTCTCCCTTTCCCTTTGCCCTATGCGCTCAATGATGTGCGTGTTGGCCTGCGTGATGGCGCGCAGGTCGCGGTAGAGCCGCAGCCGGAAGCGCAGCATCCTGAAGTAGAAGAACACACCGAGCGGCAGTATGAGGCCGGTGATGATGTTGAGCCATTTGCGCACGAAGGGGCGTGTATGGGCGTGGGTAGCCAGAATGGGATAGTTGTTCAGCTCGTTCAGTATCAGCTTGTCCTTTGTGTTGCCGAGGTCCTCGATGATAGGCTCCAGCTGGTCGTTGATGTCGCGTATGGCGTGGTCGTCGCCCTCGCGGAAGAACACCTTTACCGGGTTGGGCCAGCGCAGCAGCCGGTGCTCCTCCGAGTAGGTGCCTATGGCCTCTGTGATGCGCTGCAGCCCCTCGGCGTCGGCCGCGTAGTCGGGGTCGTTGATGATGACCTCCTTACGGAACACGTGTCGCTTCTGCCTGATGCCCAGTATGCGCATCAGCAGCTCGCGGTAGAGGTCGATGTTGAACACCACCGAGTCGTTGTTGGCCTTATACGTGAAGAACACCGCGATGGGTGCCAGCACGAAGGTGCCGAGCAGCTTGCCGAACCATACCGTCCACTGGTCGTCGCGCGCCATCTTCATTCCCGTGTTGTCGAAGATGTAGAAGACGATGAACACGCTCACCGAGATGATGACCGGCACGCCCAGTCCGCCTTTGCGGATGATGGCTCCCAGCGGGGCTCCGATGAAGAAGAAGATGAGGCACGAGAGCGCCAGCGTGATCTTGTTCAGTGCCTCCAGCTGGTGCATACGTATGTTGCGGTTCAGGTAGTGGGTGTAGTCGCCCTTCATCTCCAAGTCGGCCTGCACGCGCTGCGCACTCTCCAGTGCCTGTCGGACTACCGCCTGCTTCTGCTCCAGCGTGAGCCGTTCCATCAGCGAGTCGGCATCTACGTCGGCCCGTTCTATGGCCTTACGCGCCTGCAGGCTGTCGGCCCTCTCCAGCTGCGGCTGGTAGTAGGCTATCCGTTGCGCCTCGGCATAGAAGGCGTGGCCTATCGAGTCGGCATATTCCCTCAGCGAGTCGAGGTCGTGGGTGATGCGCTGCATACTCTTCGAGCGGGCGTCCGACGTGATGCCGCCCACGTCGGCCATATTGAACCCGCCGTCGAAGTCGAGCACTATCTGCTTCTGGGCGAACGTCTCGCGGCGGTAGGGCACCTCGGCGCTGCCCGCAATGTCCGACGAGCGCATATTCTCAAACCACTCGCCGCTGTACAGCGTCAGCAGCAAGTGCTTTTTCTCCTCGGTCGACTGCAGCTGGCCCGAGTCGGCGAGGATGATGGCCGCGTCGTCGTAGGAGCCGTTCATCCTGTAAATCATTATGCCATACATCACCCCCGTCTCCACGTTCTTCTGCTGCACGTAGAGGTTGGTGCCCTGAATGCCGTCGTAGAAGATGCCCTCGGGAATCTCCACCTCGGGACTCTTCTGCTGCATTGAGCGCAGCAGCTGGCGGAACGAGGTGAATGCGTCGGGGCCTATCACGTCTTGAAAATAGTAGGAGGCGCACGAGATGAGCAGCACGACGACGATGAGCGACCGCATCGACTGCAGCAGCGAGATGCCCGCCGCTTTGATGGCCGTCAGCTCCGAGCTCTCGCCCAGATTGCCGAACGTGATGAGCGACGACAGCAGGATGGCCAGCGGGAAGGCCTGCGGCATCAGCATCAGGCCCATATACCAGAAGAACTGGCCCAGCACCTCGAGCGAGAGCCCCTTTCCGATGAGGTCGTCCACATAGCGCCACAGGAACTGCATCATCAGCACAAACTGGCAGATGAAGAACGTGGCCACGAACAGCAGGCCGAACTACTTGGCGATGAATATGTCTAATTTCTTGAACCG
This sequence comes from Prevotella sp., assembly GCA_017476785.1. Classification (GTDB taxonomy): domain Bacteria; phylum Bacteroidota; class Bacteroidia; order Bacteroidales; family Bacteroidaceae; genus Prevotella. The sequence goes on from JAFUZD010000092.1 coordinate 5,582, forward strand.
AAACATAATCCGAGTTGCAAAATTACATCAAAAAACTGAGATTACGCTTCTTTTTATCTTTTTTAATTGAATCAGTGCGGCTGTTGCGGGGCGTTCAGGAGGCTTCAGGGCGTTTCTCCTGAAGCCTCCTGAACGTCGCGGCGGGGCTGCTGCGGCTTGCCGGTTGCCTGTGCGCAGGCGGTCTTAGAGGCCGCTGACGCGGTGCAGCCGCTCCAGATTAGAGTCCCACAGGTCGCGCAGGTCGTCAATGTCCTCAGCGTCGGCATAGTCGGTGATGAGCAGGTTCAGGTGGCCTGTCAGCTCGCTCTGCTCGATGCGCATCTCCCAGTAGGCGTCCGGGTCTTCTTCCTGATAGTCCCAGCGCAGCCGTATGTGGCTGTGCTTCACCGCCTCGACGACGGTGGCCGTCTTGGTGTCGCGCTCGGTCCACGGCTGTCCCCACGTGAAAGTCCACTGGTCTCCGTCGGCCGTCACGGTGTCGGCAATCCACTTCTGCAGGCTCCCCGCCTCGCTGATCATTGTCCACGGAATCTGCGGTGAGCGTGCTTGCAGCTCGTATTCGAGGGTCAGTTTCTGCATTTCTTCTTTTTGTTTTAGGCTTGTTGTCTTGATGCCACAAATGTACGAATTATAATTGATATGCCCATATCGGCGCATTGAAAATTATTCCGTAAGTGTTAAAATAATAAAAAACGGGGCTCTGTTGGTGCATATCTATCTTTTTTTTATTACCTTTGCACCCGCAAAACGAATGATGGCGGGGTAGCTCAGCTGGTTAGAGCGTCGGATTCATAATCCGGAGGTCGAGGGTTCGGGTCCCCCTCCCGCTACATTCAAAAAAGCCTGCAAGCAGCCGCTTGCAGGCTTTTTTCGTTTCCTCCTGCCAATTATCCGCTCCATCTTTTGGTGGTTTAACCGATTTTAGTTACATTTGCAGCGTTGCAATTCACAGCCAATGAACAAGAAAGACAAGTTACTGCAGCGTTTTCGTACGTTGCCGCGCGATTTCACCTTCGACGAGATGGTGGCACTGTTCCGCCAGTACGGCTTTGTGCTTGGCCATAAAGGCAGCACATCGGGTTCGCGCGTAGAGTTTTTCAATGAGCAGGATGGAAACAGCTATATTATGCATCGACCCCATCCTTCCAATGTCATTAAAGGGTATGTGATGCGTCAGGTGTATACCTATTTAGAAGTAAATGGCTATTTGAAGCAGAAAGGAGAATAGAATGGGACAAATGAAGTATCGAGGCTATACGGGAAGTGTGGAGTATAGCGAGGAGGACAACTGCCTGTTTGGCAAAGTGCTCGGTATGAACAAAGACCACATTACCTATGAGGGAACCGACGTGAATACGCTGCGGCGTGACTTTGAGGGAGCCGTAGACGATTATCTGGCCAGCTGTGCTGCGCGTGGCGTTGCGCCGCGCAAGCCTTACAGTGGCTCGTTCAATGTGCGCATCACTCCCGAGATTCACAGTGCTATTGCAGCACTTGCCCAGCAGGCAGGTATTACGATCAATGCTTTTGTGCGCAATGCGCTGGAGAAAGAAGTGAAAATGGCTTATTAAACCAATGATAGACTGCAATATGATGAAATCAATCCGCCTCTGGGGGCTGTTGCTGGCACTGCTGCTGGCTGTCCCCACGCTTGGGCAAATCAGGATGCCGCCGTGCCCCACTTGCGGCAAGAAAGTCAACCTCTGCCCCTACCACGGCAAGCATCCCAAACAGAAGCCCCAACCCCAACCGAAACCCAAGCCCCAACCGAAGCCGAAGCCACAGGCACAGGCGGCTTATGAGGTGACGTTCACGTGCAATGTGCCGTCGGCCACGATGTATATCGACGGTACGGAGTACGGCAAGCCTTCGGGCACGCGCTACATCAAGACGGGCACGCACCGCGTCCGTCTGACAGCCGATGGCTACGAGGACTATGAGGGTACGTTCACCGTGGGGCCCAACAGCACTGCAGTCAGTCTTACGATGACACGACGCGTCGCAGATGTTTTTACCGTCAATGGCGTCAGCTTCAAGATGGTGTACGTCGAGGGCGGCACGTTCCAGATGGGCTCCAACGACAGTGAGGCTGAGAGCGATGAGAAGCCTGTGCATCAGGTGACTGTATCGTCGTTCCGCATCGGCCAGACGGAGGTGACGCAGGAGCTGTGGCAGGCCGTGATGGGGACGAATCCGTCAGGATTTAAGGGCGCGAAGCGTCCTGTGGAACGCGTAAGCTGGGACGACTGCCAGCAGTTTATCCAGCGGCTGAACGCGAAAACAGGCAAGCAGTTCCGCCTGCCCACGGAGGCTGAGTGGGAATATGCAGCCCGTGGTGGCAACCGGAGCAGCGGCAACAAATATGCGGGCTCGTCTTCAATAGACAATGTGGCTTGGTATACGGTGAATAGTCGTGACAAAGGAAGCAATAGTCCCGATTACGGCACGCACGCTGTGGGTACGAAGCAGCCGAACGAATTAGGTCTGTACGATATGACGGGCAACGTGTGGGAGTGGTGCAGCGACTGGTATGATTCATATAGCAGTTCGTCCGAGACAAACCCAGCTGGCCCTTCCTCGGGCTCTAACCGCGTGGGCCGTGGTGGCGGTTGGGCCGATGGCGCGTGGTACTGCCGCGTTTCGGATCGGTACGGCGGGGCGCCCGACCGCCGCGGCAACGCCCTCGGACTGCGCCTCGCCCTTTAGTTCCTGCCCTTTTCGCAAAAAGGAGAAAGGAAACGCCCCTCCCCATCGGGCCCTATCGGCCAAAGGAGAGGGGCGTTTTTGGCTTCCGCCGTTGTTTCGCAGCCTCTGGAGCTTTACTCCGCGGCCTTCGTAGCATCGCTCCGCAGCCTCCGTAGCCTCGCTCCCCGGCCTGCGGAGCGTCACTTCGCGGCCAGCGGAACTGCGCGGCGAACGCCTACTTGAAGTCGTAGCCGCCGTTCACTTCGATGACGGCCCCGTTGACATAGGGGTTGTCCAGACAGAAGGCGTAGGCCTGTATGGCCTCTTCTACCGTGGCGAAACGGTGAGCGGCCGTCTTGGCGCAGATGGCTGCGCGGATGTGCTCGGGCTTGTTCTTGTGCCAGTCGGTTTCTACAAAGCCCGGCGCAACGGCGTTGACCGTGGTCTGCAGCGGCTCAAACTCCTTCACCAGATTGCGCACCAGCGCGTGCACGGCTCCCTTCGTCACGCCGTAGCCCAGTACGGTGGCGTGGGGATGGAGCCCCATCGTGGAGCCGGTGAAGAGGATGCGCGAGGCAGGCTGAATGAGGGGATAGAGCTGGCGCAGCAGGATGACGTGGGCATTGACGGCCACCTCCATCATTGCGTCCCACTGCTCGTCGGTGGTCTCGGTGAAGGCGTTGCGCAGCGTGATGCCCGCATTGCAAACGACGCAGTGTACGGCCTCGGTCAGCCGCTTCACCTCTTCTATAAAGGCGTAGGTCTGCCGTCGGTCGCTGTGGTCGGCCTTGATCAGTCTTACGTGCTGCAGCTGTTGCTCCAGCTGGCGTGCCGCCTCGTCGTTGTGGGCATACGAGGCGATGACGCGATAGCCTCGTCCGGCGAGCATCCGCACGATGCCCTCGCCGATGCCGCGGCTTCCGCCGGTAACGATGGCCGTCTTCATCGGATGTCGGGATTAGGTTGGTGGTCTATCTTGCCTTTTATCTCGTCGTAGCGCTCCACTATCTCCTTCTTGATGGCCGTGGTAGAGAGCCCCGAGCCGTAGGGGAAGTAGAACACGGTGACGCCCAGCTCGCGCAGATAGTCGTACTTGCCCGTCCAGTCGTCGCCCACCACGAACACGTCGATGTTCAGTTTCTTCACGATGTCGGAATGGTCGAGCGTGCGCTGCGGGATGACGATGTCGGGATGCTTGAGGGCCTTGATGATGGCAATGCGCTCCTCGAAGGGGATGATGGGCGCGCGCTTGTAGCTGCACACCAGCTCGTCGGTGCTCACGCCGACAATCAGCGTGTCGCCCAGTCCGCGGGCATACTCAATCATCTTCAGATGGTTGCTGTGGAACATATCGAACGTTCCTGAGGTGTAGACCACCACTCTGTCTTTGTACATATTCTATTGTCTTTGAGGTTACGAAGTGAAAAAACGGGCGACCGTCAGTCCTGCGCTCTCAGCAGGTCAATGCGGTCCAGCAGCGCGTCGCTCTGGCCGCTGACGGTCTTGCGGCAGAACATCTTGCCGGTGGCCACCAACCGGTCGTAGTCAGTGGCGTCGAGAATCTTGATGACGGGGCTGTAGTCGATGAACGTCAGCGGCGTCAGGTCGGCCAGCGTGGTGTAGGCTCCCTCCTTCAGCAGGCACTTCGAGGCGAAGGGCGAGTTGAAAGCCACCGTCTGGACGAACGTCTCGGCGGGGCAGAAGCTGGTCTTGAAGTAGCCCACCAGCTGCCGGTTGTGGTCCCACTGGTCGAGCACGTAGGTGGCCAGCTGGTGGGTGATGGCCCACCACGCGGCCCCCTTATAGAGTTGGTACTCGCGCTGGTCGGTATAGATGGTCAGCGTCTTGCGGATGCCGGCGGCATAGAGTGCCTTGCGCAGCCCTACGCGCAGCTTGCTGCCCAGCGAGCCGTAGGGCCACGGGCGGGCGTTCATCAGGCGAAACTCAGCATAGTTGCGCGCCTTAGCCCCTTTGTCGGTCATACAGATGCCCTGCAGCAGCTCCTGCTCGCCAGCCTGCTCGAAGTAGCTGACGATGCGGCGGTTGGCCCAGAGCGGATAGTCCAGCCCGCTCAGCGTGACGTAACGGTCGTAGCGGTCGTAGTTCATTGCTGCGCGGAGCAGCTCCATCTGGTACTCCACCTCCACGAAGCTGCCCCACACCACGTCTACGCGGTGATGGATGAAGTGGATGCGCGGCCCGTTCATCAGTGCGGTGAAGGGCTGCAGGTCGCTCTTGCGGTCGATGTGCACAAAGCAGTGGGCCTCGGGCGGCAGGGCTTCGGTGAGCCGCCGCAGGTGCTCGGGGTCGGTATGGGCGGATATGAGAAAGGCTAATTTCATAGGCTATGATTGCTTGTTGGGATTGAATCTTGAAAGGAGGAAGCGGGTGCAGTCGTCCAGAATCTTCACCCGCGCAATGCGCATTACGAGGTAGTAGAGCACCGCCGCCAGAACGACGCGCACCAGCAGGAGCAGCCACAGCGGCTCGAGGGAGCGCGTGAGGAAGTGGACGGCAGCCATCACGGCGGCAGCGGCCAGCGCAAAGGGCACCGTGTCGCGCAGCACCATCGGCAGGGCATAGCCCGTGAGGCGGCGGACGAAGAAGTGCCAGACGAAGAACCAGCCGGCCGTCAGCACCACGTAGGCAACGACCATCGTGCGGATGCCATAGGGATAGAGCCCGATCATCAGGCCGACTTGCAGGACGGCATAGGCCAGCGTGCTCCACATAAAAATGTCGCTGCGCCCCTTTGCCACGATGGCATCGGAGAGCAGCGTGTTGAGCGGCATCAGGGCACCGGCGAGGCAGAGCAGCTGCAGGAACTGCGCGCTGGCAGCCCACTTGGCCGTGATGGCCAGCACGATGAACTCGTGGGCCACCAAGCCGAAGCCCAGCAGTGCCGGAAAGGCGATGAAGGCCGTGAAGCGAACCATCTTGCGCAGCACGCGCAGCTGCCGGGCGGCATCGTCGGCCAGTCCGCTCAGCACGGGCTGGTCTACCTGCTTCACCATTCCCTGAATGAGCGAGACGCACTTGAAGTTCCACTGGTAGGCCTGATTGTAGTAGCCCGTGTCGCGCGCCGAATAGTAGCGTCCCAGCAGGATGTTGAGCACGTTGGCGTTGACGTGGATGAGGATGTTGGAGATGAGAATCTTCACGCTGAAGCCGAACATACGCCTGACGGGACCGAAATCGATGTGGAGCGTCGGCCGCCACTCGGAATAGTGCCAGAACAGCAGCGTGTTGATGAGTACAAACAGATTGGTCTGCGTGGCCAGCGACCAGTAGCTGCAGCCGCGCCACGCCATCACTACGCCGACGCAGCTGGAGACGAGCACGGCCGTCATACCGGCCTTAGCCATCTGCTTGGCGCGCAGGTTCTTGAAGAGATAGGCCGCCTGCGACGTGCCGAAACTGGCAAAGACGAAGCCGAGGAAGGCGTAGCGGCTGAGCGGGACGAGGGCCGGCTCGTGGTAATAGCGGGCAATGAGCGGTGCCGCGAGAAACAGGAGAACGTAGAGCCCGGTGCCCACGAGGATGTTGAACCAGAACACCGAGTTGTAGTCCTCGGCCGTGGGCTGCTTCAGGTTGACCAGTGCCACGCGGAAACCGCTGTTCTGCAGCTCGCTGGCAATGAGCGAGAAGACGGCAATCATTGCTATCATCCCGTAGTCGGAAGGCGACAGCAGGCGTCCCAGCAGGATGCCGAACGCCAGTCCCAGCAGCTGCTGGACACCATTGTTCATCCCGCCCCAGAACAGGCCTTTGGCCGTCTTCTCCTTCAGCGATTCCTCCTTCATCGGCTCTTCCCTATGCGCTCTTCACTGTCAGTCGGTCAACTATCCCACTTGGCTTCCCGGCTTCACGTCCTTCGTGGTGGTCACCACGCTGAGCGTGTCGTCGTAGTCGACGGCCGAGAGAATCATTCCCTGACTCTCGATGCCCATCATCTGGCGCGGCGCGAAGTTGGCCACGAACAGGATGCGGCGGCCCACCAGCTCCTCAGGATGCTCGTAGAAGGCGGCAATGCCGCTGAGGATGGTGCGGTCGGTGCCGCTGCCATCGTCGATGGTGAACTGCAGGAGCTTCTTCGACTTCTTCACCTTCTCGCAGGCCTTGACGAGGCCCACGCGGATGTCGAGCCGCTCAAAGTCCTCAAAGCTGACGGTATCCTTGATGGGAGCCGCCTGATACTGGGCGGCCTCGTTGGCTTTCTTGATGTCGGCGAGGCGTTGCAGCTGGGCCTCGATGACGTCGTCCTCAATCTTCTCGAACAGCAGCTCGGGCTCGGCCAGCTGGTGGCCGGCACTCAGGAGGCTGGTGCTGCCCAGCTGCTCCCAGTCGAAGCTGTCGATGTTGAGCAGGCTGCGCAGCTTGGCCGACGAGAACGGCAGGAAAGGCTCGAAGGCAATGGCCAGATTGGCTACGAGCTGGAGCGAGATGTTGAGAATGGTCTCCACGCGCTTCATATCCGTCTTGGCCACCTTCCACGGCTCGCAGTCGGTGATGTATTTGTTGCCGATGCGGGCCAGATTCATTGCCTCTTTCTGCGCCTCGCGGAACTTGAACTGCTCCAGCAGGGCCTCTACGCGCTGCTTCACGTCCTTAAACTCGTCGAGCGCCGCGCGGTCGGTGTCGGTCAGCTCGCCGCAGGGAGGCACTGCGCCGCCCCAGTATTTCTTGGTCAGCTGCAGGGCGCGGTTGACGAAGTTGCCGTAGATGGCCACCAGCTCGCTGTTGTTGCGCTCCTGAAAGTCGCGCCACGTGAAGTTGTTGTCCTTCGTCTCCGGGGCGTTGGCCGTGAGCACGTAGCGCAGCACGTCCTGCTTGCCGGGGAAGTCGCGCAGGTACTCGTGGAGCCAGATGGCCCAGTTGCGCGAGGTAGATATCTTGTCGTCCTCGAGGTTGAGGAACTCGTTGGCCGGTACGTTGTCGGGCATTACATACTGGCCGTGGGCACGCATCATCACGGGGAAGATGATGCAGTGGAACACGATGTTGTCCTTACCGATGAAGTGGACGAGGCGCGTGTCTTCGTCCTGCCACCACTGCTGCCACGGTCCCCACCGCTCGGGCTCGCGGTCGCAGAGCTCCTTGGTGTTGCTGACGTAGCCGATGGGCGCGTCGAACCATACGTAGAGCACCTTTCCCTCGGCCCCCTCTACGGGCACGGGGATGCCCCAGTTGAGGTCGCGGGTCATTGCGCGCGGCTGCAGGTCCATATCGAGCCACGACTTGCACTGGCCGTAGACGTTGGGCCGCCACTCGCGGTGCTCCTCCAGAATCCACTGCTTGAGCCACTCCTGATAGTCGTTGAGCGGCAGGTACCAGTTCTTGGTCTCCTTCAGTACGGGCGTGGAGCCGCTGATGGTCGACTTGGGGTTGATGAGCTCCGTGGGGCTCAGGTCGCGCCCGCACTTCTCGCACTGGTCGCCGTAGGCTCCTGTGTTGTGGCAGTGGGGGCACTCGCCCGTCACGTATCGGTCAGCAAGAAACTGCTGGGCCTCCTCGTCGTAGAGCTGCGTGGTGGTCTCCTCGCAGAGCTTGCCGTCGTCGTAGAGCTTGCGGAACCACTCGGCGGCAAACTGATGATGCGTCTCCGAGGTGGTGCGGCTGTAGATGTCGAACGAGATGCCGAACTCCTCGAAGCTCTGCTTTATCATCGTGTGGAACCGGTCGACCACGTCCTGCGGCGTGCAGCCCTCCTTACGGGCGCGGATGGTGATGGGCACGCCGTGCTCATCAGAACCGCCGATGAAGATGACTTCCTTCTTCTTCAGTCGCAGATAGCGTACGTAGATGTCGGCCGGCACGTAGACGCCGGCCAGATGGCCGATGTGCACGCCGCCGTTGGCATAAGGCAGGGCTGCCGTGACGGTGGTGCGCTTGAATTGTTTCTGTTCCATTAATCGTTATCGTTTTGTTTTATCGTTTATAGGGCACAAAGGTACGTATTTTCCGTCACATATTAAAATATTCGCCCGTGTATTTCGTCTGCTGGCCTGTTGTTTTGTCGCTTCATTCCCCGTTTTCCGGTCCTCGCTCCGCGTCCGATTCCAGTCCCCGAAACCGCATCGGCGACGTTAATTTGTATGAAACGCTTGTCTTTAAGCAGAAATTTTCGTATCTTTGCACATTATTTATAAAAGAAGCACCCGATGAAATACGAAAAGAGACACTGGATGGCGCGTTTGTGCCTCGTCTTCAGCGCACTGCTGATGACCAGCGCAACCTATGCGCAAAGCACCATCACCCGTAAGTGCGGAACGTGTGGTAAGGCCGTATCGGAATGTAAATATAAAGGAAAGCACCCCAAGCCCAACCAGCAGAGCAGCCAGCACAGCAGTCAGGGCGGGCAGCGGCCCCAGCAGGCAGCGCAGCCCAGCGGCTACGACATATCGTTCAGCTGCAATGCCTCTAACGCCACGATGTACATCGACGGCGCGGACTACGGCCATCCCTCGGGCTCTCGGTACCTGAAGCGGGGCAGCCACAGCGTGCGCGTCGTGGCCGACGGCTATCAGGACTATACCACCACCATCAATGTCAGCGGCAGCACGTCGTACCACTTCTCGATGCAAGCCAGACAGGGCACTTACAGCACCGAGGCCGAGCGGCTCTACCGGGCTAAGGCCGAGGCGGGCAATGCCTATTCGCAATGCGAGCTGGGTATCTGCTACTATCGTGGCGATAAAGGCGTGGCAAAAGACTATGTCAAAGCCGTGGAGTGGTTCCGCCGGGCTGCCAATAACAGCAGCAGCGACGGCGGCGGCGAGGAATGGCTGGGATTCTGCTACTACTATGGCTACGGCGTGACGAAGGACTATACGCTGGGCGTCAAGTGGCACCGCGCAGCTGCCGTGAAGGGACGCCGGGGCGGACAGCGCAATCTCGCACTGGCCTATGCGGCCGGCAACGGCGTGACCAAGAGTCTGGTGACGGCACGTTACTGGATGAAGAAGGCGCAGGCGAAGGGAGATTCGGAGGCCCAGACGTGGCTGCGGAATAACAGCGTGGCCGAGGTGGAGGCCGAACGCCAATACCTCAGCTCGGCCGAGAGTGGCAATGTGACGTCGCAGACGTGGATGGGTATCTACTACTGGCGAGGCCAGAAGGGGCTGCCCCAAGACTACGGCCAAGCCGTCTACTGGTTCACGCTGGCTGCCAACAACACCAATTCCGACGGCAGCGGCGAGGAATGGCTGGGGCTCTGCTACGAGAACGGGCAGGGGGTGGACCGCGACTATTCGACGGCCGTCTACTGGCACCGTCGGGGAGCCGACAAAGGCCGCCGGGGAGCGATGCGCAATCTGGGCTATTGCTATGCGGGCGGCCGGGGGGTGACAAAAGATATGTCGCAGGCACGCTACTGGATACAGCGAGCTGCCGACAATGGCGATACCTATGCGCAGGATTGGCTGCGCAATAACCCTAACTGACAGTATGGCAACGATATTGCATATAGAGACCAGTACGGCCCTGTGTTCGGTGGCCGTCAGTGAAGACGGGCAGTGCATCTATCACAGCGAGACCGGCGGCGAGGACGGGAAGGCTGGTAAGGGTGCCAGTGCCGAACGGTTGGGGACGATGGTCGACGAAGCCCTCTCGTTTACCGATAGCCACGCCATACCGTTTGATGCCGTGGCCGTCAGTTGCGGTCCGGGCTCTTATACCGGCCTGCGCATCGGCACGTCGATGGCCAAAGGCGTCTGCTACGGCCGCGACCTGAAGCTGATAGCCGTTCCCACGCTCGCGCTGCTCTGCGTGCCCGTGCTGCTGGGACCGCAGGAACTGGAGGACGACGCCCTGCTCTGCCCGATGCTCGATGCCCGGCGGATGGAGGTCTACGCAGCCCTCTACGACCGCGCCCTGAGGCCGGTTCGCGGCACGCAGGCCGACATCGTCGATGGCGAAACCTATCGCCAGTGGCTCGATCGCGGCCCGGTCTACTTCTTCGGCAACGGCGCAGAGAAGTGCATCCCCGTCATCCAGCATCCCAACGCCCGCTACATTGCCGGCATAGAGCCACAGGCCAAGCAGATGCAGCCGCTGGCCGAGAAGCGATTCCTCAACGGACAGTTCGAGGACGTGGCCTACTTCACGCCCTTCTACTTGAAAGACTTTGTGGCCAAAATGCCCAAGAAACTGATATAGAAAAGAATTATGGATATCAAAGGATTAGACTATAACACGCAGCGACAGCCGCTGCTGATGCCCGAATACGGGCGCGAGATACAGAAAATGGTGGAGCACGCCATCACGCTGCCCACCCGCGAAGAGCGCCTGCGCTGTGCGCACACCATCGTCAAACTGATGGAAAGCAAGAACCAGCAGCTGCACGAGAGCACCAACTACGAGCAGACCCTGTGGGACCATCTGTATCTGATGAGCCGCAAGCAGCTCGATATCGACTGGCCTTACGATGTAAGCCAAGCCGAGAAGATTGCCGGAAAGCCCGAGCCGATGGCCCATCCGCAGACGGGTGAGCAGCCACGGTTGCGCCACTACGGCCGGCTGATGGAGGGCATCTTCGACAAACTGAAGGAAATGCCCGAAGGGGACGAGCGCAACGAACTGGTGCGCATTGCAGCCAACCAGATGAAGCGCGACCTCGTCACGTGGGGACACGGCTCGATAGACGACGAAAAGGTGGCCGACGACTTGGCACGCTTCACCGACGGGAAGATTCAGATAGACCTCTCCACCTTCCGCTTCGAGCGCATCACCAATACCGAAGGCAACGATAACCGGCGCAGCAAGAGACGCCGCAATTCGTAAACTCTCATTCACCAGACAATGGCTTCATTCCAGATAGAAGGCGGTCACCTGCTCAGCGGAAGCATCACTCCGCAGGGTGCCAAGAACGAGGCGCTGCAAGTCATCTGCGGCACCCTGCTCACGGCCGACGAGGTGACCATCCGCAACATTCCCGACATACGTGACGTGAACAACCTGATTCAGCTGCTGCGCGACATCGGTGTCAGCGTAACGCAGCTGAGCAGCAACGATTATCGGTTCCGGGCCGACCGGCTCGACCTGCAGTATCTGGCCAGCGACGAGTTTGTGCACAAGTGTGCCCAGCTGCGCGGCTCGGTGCTGATGATAGGGCCGCTGCTGGCCCGGATGGGCAAAGCCGTCATCACCAAACCCGGCGGCGACAAGATAGGGCGCCGCCGACTGGACACCCATTTCCTCGGCTTCAAGCATCTGGGGGCCAAGTTCCATCATATCGAAGCGCGCAACCTCTACGAAATCAGTGCCAAGCGACTGAAGGGAACGTATATGCTGCTCGACGAAGCCAGCGTGACGGGAACGGCCAACATCATTATGGCAGCCGTCTTTGCCGAAGGAACGACCACCATCTACAACGCGGCCTGCGAGCCTTACATCCAGCAGCTGTGCCGGATGCTCAACCAAATGGGTGCACGCATCAGCGGCATCGGCAGCAACCTGCTGACCATCGAGGGAGTGGACCGGCTCAACGGGACGGACCACCGCATCCTGCCCGATATGATTGAGGTGGGCTCGTTCATCGGTATGGCAGCGATGGTGGGCGACGGCATCCGCATCAAAGACGTGTCGCTGGAGAACCTCGGCATCATTCCCGAAGCCTTCCGCCGGCTGGGCGTGAAGGTCGACGTCGAGGGCGACGACCTCATCGTGCCTCGCCAGAAGCATTATGTGGTCGACTCGTTTATCGACGGAACGATAATGACGCTGGCCGACGCGCCGTGGCCGGGACTGACGCCCGACCTGCTCTCGGTGCTCATCGTCGTGGCAACGCAGGCCCGCGGCTCGGTACTCTTCCATCAGAAGATGTTCGAGAGCCGCCTGTTCTTTGTCGACAAGCTCATCGATATGGGCGCACAGATTATTCTCTGCGACCCCCACCGGGCCGTCGTCGTGGGTCACGACCGCAAGCTGCGGCTGCGCGCAGGACGTATGGCCAGCCCCGATATCCGTGCGGGCATTGCCCTGCTCATTGCCGCAATGAGCGCCAACGGGACGAGCCGCATCGAGAACATCGAACAGATAGACCGCGGCTACGAGAACATTGAGGCGCGCCTGAACGCCCTCGGTGCCAAGATAAAACGTATCAACTAACCGGCCAACCGCAGCGTATCGCACAATGATCAGACCCGAAGAAGCATACAAGATAGGCCGTATCGGAAGGGCGCACGGCGTGAAAGGGGAAGTGTCGTTCCAGTTCTCCGACGACGTGTTCGACCGGACGGATGCCGACTATCTGATTCTGGAAATCGACGGAATCCTCGTCCCTTTCTTCATTGAGGAATACCGCTTCCGCAACGACAGCATCGCACTGGTGAAGTTCTGCGACATCGACACGCAGCAGCGGGCTTCCGAGCTGACGGGCTGCGACGTGTACTTCCCCCGGCGGCTGAGCGACGGCACCGACGGAGAGCTCACCTATGCCGCCCTCGTGGGCTTCCAGATGGTGGATGCCGCCACGGGACAGACGGTGGGAACCGTTGCCAGCGTAGACGACACGACGGCCAACATCCTGTTTGAGCTCACTGACGGCAAGCTGATACCAGCCTCCGAAGAGCTCGTCCGCGGCATCGATGTCCGCCGCCAGACCATTGAAGTAGAACTGCCGGAAGGCATACTCGACTTATAGATATAGATATGAAAAAGAAACAAATAGCCATTCTCGGTTCCACGGGCTCCATCGGCACGCAGGCACTGCAGGTCATCGAAGAGCACAGCGACCTCTACGAGGTGTACTGCCTGACCGCCAACAACCGTGTGGAGCTGCTGGCCGAGCAGGCACACAAGTTCAAACCGGCAGCCATCGTGATTGCCAACGAGGCACGCTACGACGAGCTGAAGCGGCTGATGGACGACGAACCCGACATCAAAGTATATGCCGGTGCAAAGGCCATCGACGAGATTGTGGAGGCCATACCCATCGATATGGTGCTCACGGCAATGGTCGGCTTTGCCGGACTCTCGCCTACCATCCACGCCATCCGCGCCCACAAGACCATCTGTCTGGCCAATAAGGAGACGCTGGTAGTGGCCGGCGAGCTGATTCGCGACCTCGCATCGAAGTATCACGCGCCCATCCTGCCGGTCGACAGCGAGCACTCTGCCATCTTCCAGAGCCTCGTCGGCGAGGACGCTAATCCCATCGAGAAGATTCTTCTGACGGCCAGCGGAGGCCCCTTCCGCAACTTCACGGCCGAACAACTGGCCACGGTGACGAAGGCCGATGCCCTGCGTCATCCTACGTGGGATATGGGTGCCAAGATTACCATCGACTCGGCCACGATGATGAACAAAGGGTTTGAGGTCATCGAAGCCAAGTGGCTCTTTGGCGTGGAGGCCTCGCAGATACAGGTGCTGGTGCATCCGCAGTCCATCGTCCACAGCGCCGTGCAGTTCCGCGACGGTGCCGTGAAGGCCCAGCTGGGCGTGCCCGATATGCGACTGCCCATCCAGTATGCCTTCTCGTTTCCCAAGCGATTGCACCTGTCGGGGCAGCGGCTCGACTTCTTCAGTCAGAAGCTGGAGTTCTTTGAACCCGACCTCGGCAAGTTCCGCTGCCTCGCGCTGGCCTTCGAAGCCATCGGGCGTGGTGGCAATATGCCCTGTATCGTCAACGCCGCCAACGAGGTGGTGAACCGTGCCTTCCTCGAAGACCGCTGCACGTTCACGCAGATGAACGACATCATTGCCCGTACGATGGAGCGCTGCGCCTTCAGTGCCCACCCTGACTACGATGTCTACGTGGCCACGGATGCCGAGGCGCGCCGCATCGCTGCGGAATATATCAACTGATTAATCATTTTAATGTACAGATAGAGAAACAGAAACAATATGGAAATATTCTTGATACGTGTATTGCAGTTTATGCTGGCCATATCACTGCTGGTGCTGCTCCACGAGGGCGGTCACTTCTTCTTTGCCAAGCTCTTCGGCGTGCGGGTAGAGAAGTTCTACCTTTTCTTCGACCCTTACTTCCATCTCTTCGAGTTCAAGCCTAAGAACAGCGAGACCACCTACGGAATGGGCTGGCTGCCGCTGGGTGGCTATTGCAAGATAGCGGGAATGATTGACGAGAGCTTCGACACCGAGCAGATGAAGCAGCCCGAGCAGCCGTGGGAGTTTCGTAGCAAGCCTGCGTGGCAGCGGTTGCTCATTATGATTGGCGGCGTGCTGGTCAACTTCCTTCTCGCGCTGTTCATTTACTCAATGATTCTCTTCCACTGGGGCGACACCTATGTCCCTGTGAAGGATATGACGATGGGTATGAAGTTCAACAGCGAGGCCAAACAGCTGGGCTTCCGAGACGGCGACATCCTCGTCGGAACGGAGAAAGGTGAGTTTAAGGACTTCTCTGCCGACCTGTTCCGCGACATCTCCGAGGCCCACCGTGTCGACGTGCTGCGCAACGGCAAGCCCGTCAGCATTCAGCTTAAAGGCGACCTCAACCTGCTGAATATGCTGAAGACCGACCCGAAGTTCGTGCTGCCCCTGATGCCTGCTCTTGTGGACAGTGTGGAGAAGGGCTCACCCGCCGATCAGATAGGGATGCGTAAGGGCGACAAGATAGTGGCCGTCAATGGCAAGGAGATTGACTCCTACAACGCATACATCGACATCATCGGCCGGCTGAAAGACCAGATGAGCCGCGCCAAGACGAGTGCCGACAGCCTGCGCTTGCGCCAAGCCACCCTCGTGCTGGAACGCAACGGCCAGCGCGACACGGCCAGCGTGGTGCTGAAACCCGACTTGAAGCTGGGCTACTTCAACCCCCATTGGGAGACGATGTACAAGCCCGTCACGCGCACCTTCGGGTTCTTTGAGAGCTTCCCGGCCGGCATCAAGTATGGCTGGCACGTTCTGGTGAGCTACGTAGACGATATGAAGTATGTCTTCACGGCCGACGGTGCCAAGTCGCTCGGCGGCTTCGGAGCCATCGGCAGCCTGTTCCCGCCCACGTGGGATTGGTATATGTTCTGGAAGATGACGGCTTTCCTCAGCATCATCCTCGCCTTTATGAACATCCTGCCTATCCCCGCCCTCGACGGTGGCCACGTGCTCTTCTTGCTCTACGAGATGATTACGCGGCGCAAGCCCAGCGAGACGTTTATGATCAGAGCCGAGTATATAGGCTTCGGAATCCTCATCCTCTTGATGGTGGTAGCCAACTTGAACGACGTGTTGCGCATTCTGGGCTATCTGTAAACAGCCCCCGCCGTCGTTGCCCACAGCGCACGTTGCAGATGCTTTATGCCGTGTCGCATTTCACAGCCCGCCCGCATTGAATGTGCGGCGGGCTTTATTGTTTTTTGTACCTTTGTGCAAAGAAAACCAAAAACAAGAAATAATGAAAAGAATGCAAATGAAGAACAGGATGCTGCCGGTGTTGCTTTGGCTCATCGGGAGTGTCAGTGGCGTAGCAGCCGACCGCTTTGTCAGTTTTACGGCAGGCGATGTACAACTGATAGGCAATGGCACCACAGCCATCTATGTGGATGAGGCCGACTGTAAGGGCGTGCGCATCGCCGCCGACAATCTGGCCGCCGACATCCGCCGCGTGGGTGGGGGAGCGGCCGAGGTCGGTCAGCAACAGGAGGCCCGCATCGTCGTAGGCACGCTGGGCCACTCGGCGCTCATCGACCGCTTGGCGCGCCAGCAGTCGTTCGACGCGGCCCTGCTGAAAGGCAAGCGCGAGCAGTTTGTCATCACCACCGTCGGCCGCCAGCTGGTCATTGCCGGCAGCGACCGCCGCGGCACCATCTACGGCATCTACGAGCTGTCGCGCCAGCTGGGCGTGTCGCCGTGGGCGTGGTGGGCCGATGTGCCTGTGGCGCGCCACGAGGAAGCCTATGCCCTGCGGGGCGTCTATACCGACGGCGAGCCCGCCGTGCGCTATCGCGGCCTGTTCCTCAACGACGAGGCGCCCTGCCTCACCTCTTGGGTGAAGAACACCTTTGGCACCAACTACGGCGACCATCGCTTCTATGCCCGTGTCTTTGAACTCATCCTGCGCCTGCGCGGCAACTTCCTCTGGCCGGCTATGTGGGGCTGGGCTTTCTACGCTGACGACCCGGAGAACTCGCGCACGGCCGACGAGATGGGCGTCATCATCGGAACCAGTCATCACGAGCCGATGGCGCGCAACCATCAGGAGTGGGCCCGCCATCGCCGCGAGTATGGAGCGTGGAACTACCAGACCAACCGCACCGTCATCGACCGCTTCTTCCGTGAGGGCATTGAGCGGATGCGCGGCACCGAGGACGTCGTCACCATCGGTATGCGCGGCGACGGCGACGAAGCGATGAGCGAAGAAGCCGACACCCGCCTGCTGCAAGAAGTCGTGCGCAACCAGCGTCGCATCATCAGTCAAGTGACGGGTCGACCGGCGCGCGAGACGCCGCAGGTGTGGGCACTCTATAAGGAAGTGCTCGACTATTACGACAAAGGGATGCGCGTGCCCGACGACGTGCTGATGCTACTCTGCGACGACAACTGGGGCAACCTGCGCCGTGTGCCCAACGCGCGCGAGCGGCGCCACCCCGGCGGCTGGGGACTCTACTACCACGTGGACTATGTGGGGGCGCCGCGCAACAGCAAGTGGCTCAACGTGACCCCCACGCAGAATATGTGGGAACAGCTGCAGCTGGCCTATGAGAGCGGCATCGACCGGATGTGGATTCTCAACGTGGGCGACCTGAAACCGATGGAGTATCCCATCCAGCTGTTTATGGATATGGCGTGGGATGCGCGTCGCTACACCGCAGCCACGCTGACCGACCACACCCGTCGCTTCTGCGCTGCCCAGTTCGGCGAAGCACAGGCGGCCGAGGCTGCCCGTCTGCTCAATCTGTATGGCAAGCTGAGCGGACGCTCCACTGCCGAGATGCTCGACGCGCGTACCTATAATATAACGACGGGCGAATGGCGCGGGGTGGCCGACGAGTGGATGCGGCTCGAGGCCGAGGCACTGCGCCAGTTCTCCACACTGCCCACCGACAGCCGCGATGCCTACGAGCAGCTGGTGCTCTTCCCCATACAGGCTCTCTGCAACCTGCACCAACTCTACTTCGCGCAGGCAATGAACCTCTACTGCTATGAGCACCGGGACCCCGATGCCAATGGGTGGGCCGACCGCGCCGAGGAGGCTTTCCGCCGCGACTCGCTGCTGATGGCCCACTATAACAACGACATCGCCGGCGGCAAGTGGCGCGGGATGATGACGCAGAAGCACATCGGCTACACGTCGTGGAACGACGACTTCCCAGCCGACCGGATGCCCGAGGTGCGTCGCATTGCCGACACGTCGGCAGGTGGCTTCCTGTTCGCTGGGAGCCACGGCTATGTGGCGATGGAGGCCGAGCACTACCATACGGCCCAAAGTGCTGCCGGCACGCAGTGGACCGTCATCCCCGATATGGGGCGCACGCGCAGCGGACTGGCCCTGATGCCCTACACGCAACCCGTCGGCGGCAGCAGCCTCGTCTATCGCTTCGCCACCGATGCCGCCGCCGACTCGGCAGCCTTGCACGTCTTCGTCAAGTCTACGCTCGACTATCTGAATCAGGGCGGCCTGCGTTATAGTGTGGCTGTAGATGGCGGAGCGCCCGTGACGGTCAACTTCAATGCCAACCTGAACGAGCTGCCGGAGAATATCTATACCGTCTATTATCCCACCGTGGCCCGCCGCGTGGTGGAGCGCACCATCCCGCTCGGCCGTCTCGCTGCCGGCAGCCATACGCTGACCTTCAGCCCTCTCGACCCCGGCATCGTGGTCGAGAAGCTGGTGGTTGACTATGGTGGCTACGTTCCCTCGCTCTTGGGAATGCCCGAATCGGCCGTGCGACGGTAGTGCTGTCGAGGAATTCTCGCGAGAATTTCCGAAATTCTCGCGTAAATTCTGAAAATTCTCGCGAGAATTCTTCGAGCCTCCAGTGCGTTTTCCTTGTAAGAAGGCCGAAAAAAGTCGGTCAAACTATGCGTGTTTTGCACTGAAATTTGTAATTTTGCAGCGCGAAAGAGGCCAAGCCGGCCTGCAAAGCATAGAATGATAACCCACTACAGCGATAACAATGGGAGGTTTTTTTGGAACAATCTCGGTGAAAGAATGCGTGAACGACCTGTTCTACGGCACCGACTACAACTCACACTTAGGCACGCGTCGTGCCGGTCTCGTAACATTTGATGAGGAGCGCGGTTTCAACCGTAGCATCCACTCGCTTGAGCGCAACTATTTCCGCTCGCGCTTCGAGGATGAGCTCGACAAGTTTACCGGTCGTCAGGGCTTGGGCGTCATCAGCGACACCGACCCCCAGCCCATCATCGTCAACTCCCACTTAGGACGCTATGCCGTGGTCACCGTGGCCAAGATCAACAACCTGCGCGAGATTGCCGACGAGCTGCTGAAGGAGCGGATGCACTTCAGCGAGATGTCGGCCAACAACATCAACCAGACCGAGCTGGTGGCCCTGCTCATCAATATGGGCAATACGTTCGTGGAGGGTATCAATAAGGTGTATCAGAAAATCAACGGCTCGTGCTCAATGCTCATCCTCACCGAAGACGGCATCATTGCCGCCCGCGACTTCCTTGGGCGCACGCCTATCGTCATCGGCCGTAAGGAAGGAGCCTATGCCGTGAGCAGCGAGACCACCAGCTTCCCCAATCTGGACTATCAGGTGGTGCGCGACGTCGGTCCGGGCGAGATTGTGCGGCTGCGCGCCACGGGCATCGAGGTGATGCAGAAACCCCTGAGCCGCTGTCAGATATGCTCGTTCCTCTGGGTGTACTACGGTTTCCCGTCGAGCGACTACGAGGGCATCAATACGGAGGCTGTGCGCGAGAAGAACGGCCGGCTGATGGGCGAAGACGACCAGACCGAGGCCGACCTCGTCTGCGGTATTCCCGACTCGGGCGTAGGAATGGCGTTGGGCTACTCCGAAGGCAAGAAAATTCCCTATAAGCGTGCCGTCGTGAAGTACACGCCGACGTGGCCGCGCTCGTTCACACCGGGCAGTCAGACGCGCCGTGACCTCGTGGCCAAGATGAAACTCATACCCAATCCGGCTATCTTGAAGGGGCAGCGCATCGTGTTCTGCGACGACTCCATCGTGCGCGGCACCCAGTTGCGCGACAACGTACGCACCTTTTTTGACAACGGGGCAAAGGAGGTGCACGTGCGCATCAGCTGTCCGCCGCTGGTCTATGGTTGTCCGTTTATCGGCTTCACCGCCTCGAAGAGCGACCTCGAGCTCATTTCGCGCCGCATCATCCGTGACTTCGAGGGCGACGACCAGAAGCATCTGGAACGCTATGCCACCACCGACTCGCCCGAATACAAGCGGATGGTAGAGGAGATAGCCCGCCGACTGGGCCTGACGAGTCTGAAGTTTGCCAAGCTCGAATCGCTCATCGAATCGATAGGACTGCCAAAGGAGCGCGTCTGCACCCACTGCTTCGACGGTACCAGCTACTGCCACGAGCACGACGGCGAATAAAAACCGTCCGTGCGGGGCGTGGCACTGACGGCAAAAGGCAGGAAGCAGATTGACTTACATTATTTAATAAGAACAGCAGCTCATTTTTTCTCTGAAAAATTGCGCCGTATCAGGCGATTTTTGTAACTTTGCCGATAATTCGGCGAAGTTACTGCGTCCCGGCAGAAAAAAGGAGCGAAATTCTTTTGTCCTGCGCCCGACATTCCGTAACTTTGTGGCCACTTTCATTCTAAGGATTATATAACGTTATATTATGGCTGATACAAAGAAAATCAAGACTGCGCTCATCTCGGTATTCCATAAAGATGGGCTGGACGAATTGCTGAAAAAACTGAACGAGGAGGGCGTGAAGTTCCTCTCGACAGGAGGTACGCAGAAGTTTATTGAAGAACTGGGTTACGCGTGCGAGAAGGTGGAGAACGTGACGACGTACCCCTCTATTCTCGGCGGGCGCGTAAAGACACTGCATCCGAAGGTGTTCGGAGGCATTCTGGGTCGCCGCGACAATGAGGGCGACCGTGAGCAGATGGCTCAATACGAGATTCCGGAAATCGACCTCGTCATCGTAGACCTCTATCCGTTTGAGCAGACGGTGGCCAGTGGAGCCAGCGAGGCAGACATCATCGAGAAGATAGACATCGGCGGCATCTCGCTCATCCGGGCCGGTGCCAAGAACTTCAACGACGTGGTCATCGTGCCGTCGAAGGCCGAATACGGCGTGCTGCTGGACATCCTGAACGCACAGGGTGCAGCAACCACTTGGGAGCAGCGCCGCCAGTTTGCCACGCGCGCATTCGGGGTCAGCTCGCACTACGATACCGCCATCCACGCTTGGTTTAGTAAAGAAGGGTAAAAGATAACAACAGAAGGAAAAGTAGAATTATGGGATTTTTTAGTTTTGTGCAAGAAATCGCAATGGACCTCGGTACGGCCAACACGATTATTATCAGCGATGACAAGATCGTGGTAGACGAGCCGTCGGTCGTTGCCCTCGACCGCCGCACCGACAAGATGATTGCCGTGGGCGAGAAAGCGAAGATGATGTATGAAAAGACGCACGACGGCATCCGCACCATTCGCCCGCTGCGCGACGGTGTGATTGCCGACTTCTCGGCCTGCGAGCAGATGATGCGCGGGCTTATCAAGATGGTGCATACCGGCAACCGGCTGTTCTCGCCGTCGCTGCGTATGGTCATCGGTGTGCCCTCGGGCTCTACGGAAGTGGAGCTGCGCGCCGTGCGCGACAGTGCTGAGCACGCCGACGGCCGCGACGTCTACCTGATTTTCGAGCCGATGGCTGCCGCTATCGGTATCGGTCTCGACGTGGAGGCACCGCAGGGAAATATGATTGTCGACATCGGCGGCGGTACGACGGAGATTGCCGTCATCTCGCTGGGCGGTATCGTGGCCAACAACTCCATTAAGGTGGCTGGCGACGACTTGACTGCCGACATTCAGGAATATATGAACCGCCAGCATAATGTGAAAGTCAGTGAGCGTATGGCTGAGCGTATCAAGATTCACGTGGGCTCGGCACTGACCGACCTCGGCGACGATGCGCCCGAAGACTACGTGGTCTATGGCCCGAACCGCATCACGACGCTGCCGATGGAAGTGTCGGTGTGCTATCAGGAGGTGGCCCACTGTCTGGACAAGACGATTGCGCGCATTGAAACGGCTGTGCTCTCGGCCCTCGAGAACACGCCGCCGGAGCTCTATGCCGACATCGTGCAGAACGGCATCTGGCTGACGGGCGGCGGCGCACTGCTGCGCGGACTGGACCGACGGCTGGAGGAGAAAATCAATATCCCCTTCCACGTGGCAGAGGACCCGCTCCACTGCGTGGCCAACGGTGCCGGCATCGCCCTGAAGAACGTAGACCGCTTCTCGTTCTTGATGCGATAGGCGGCGGGATAAAACAACGTAAGAACAGAGCTTAAAGATGGGAGCAGATACTGAATGCCTTCGTCTTTAAGCTCTCATCTGACAAATAGCGTATGCGAAATCTACTGGAGTTCCTGCAAAAGTACCACCATTGGTTCTTGTTCGTCGTGCTGGAGGTCGTCAGCGTCATCCTGCTGTTCCAGTACAACAGCTACCAGAGCAGCGTATGGTTCTCATCGGCCAACGCCGTGGCCGGCAAGATCTATGAGTGGGATTCGACCGTGAAGTCCTTTTTCTCTCTGATGAGAGTCAATGAGGAACTCACGCTGAGGAACTTTTATCTGGAGCGACAGGTGAGCCAGCTGCGCCGTCTCTATGCCGAGCAGACACAGGACACCACCGTGGTGGAGCGCAACGAGCTGCTCTTCCTGAGCCAGTACAAGCTGATTCCGGCGAAGGTGGTGACCAACGAGCTGAACAAGAAGGACAACCTGATGACCATCAACCGCGGTGAGGCCGACGGCGTGGAAGTGGGAATGGGCGTAGCCTGCGGGCAGGGCGTCGTGGGCGTGGTCTATCTGACGGGCCGCAACTATTCGGTGGTGATACCCATCTTGAACACCTCCTCGTCGCGCATCAGTTGCAGCATTCGCGGCCGTGGCTATTTCGGCGCGCTGCGCTGGTATGGCGGTGATGCAGGAGTGGCCTATCTGGAAGATATTCCCCGGCACGCGCACTTCAAGAAAGGCGACTGGGTGGAGACCAATGGCTATTCCTCCATCTTCCCTCCGGGAGTCTCTGTGGGGCGCATCGAGAAGGTCTACAACTCGCCCGACGGACTGTCGTACCGGATGAAGCTGCGCCTGTCTACTGACTTCGGCTGTCTGCGTGACGTCGTGGTCATCAGCGATAAGGGAATAGCAGAGCGCACCCGCCTGCTGCGCGCGGCAGAAGACTCGCTGAGGTTGAACGTGAAGGAATAGAAAGGAGAAACGTATGTCCATCGATATATTCAAACGCATATTATTATTCGTCATCTTCTGTCTGGTTCAGTCGCTGATACTGAACCATATCCATCTGTTCCATTGCGCCACCCCGTTGCTCTATGTCTATTTCGTGGCAATGTTTCCCCGGCGCTATCCCAAGTGGGGTATCCTGCTTTGGAGCTTTATGCTGGGCTTGGTGATTGACACCTTCTCCAACACGCCGGGTGTGGCGGCAGCCTCATTGACCCTGATAGGTGCCATCCAGCCCTATTTCCTCGAGCTCTTTGTCCCCCGCGACTCTATCGACGAGCTGGTTCCTTCAATGCGCAATCTCGGCATCACCAAGTATACCTACTATATCTTTGTGCTGGTGTTGCTGTATTGTCTGGTGTTCTATGCCATCGAGATGTTCAATTTCGCCAATTGGCTGCATTGGCTGGAGTGCGTCGGAGGAAGTGCCATACTGACCATCGTGCTGATTCTGACCTTTGAAAGCGTGGGGAAGAAGTAGGAGATGAAAGATTTCGAGCTGGACAACAGGCGTTATGTGATAGGAGGGGTGGCCATTACGATAGTGGTCGTCTATATCATCCGGCTGTTTGCTCTTCAGGTGATGAGCGACGACTACAAGAAGAATGCCGACTCAAACGCCTTTCTCAAGAAGATAGAATATCCCTCGCGTGGCATCATTACCGACCGTAATGGCGAATTGCTGGTGTACAATCAGCCGGCTTACGACATAATGGTGATAATGAACGAAGCGAAGGACCGACTCGACACACTGGAGTTCTGCCGCACGATGAACATCACGAAGGAGGACTTCGTCCAGCGGATGGAAACGATTAAGGACCGCTCGAAGAATCCCGGCTACTCCCGCTTTACGCAGCAGCTCTTTATGAGCCAGATTTCCGATAAGGACTTCTCCGTGTTTCAAGAGAAGATGTTCCGCTTCCCCGGCTTCTACGTCCAGCGGCGCAGCATCCGCCAGTATCAGTTCCCTTATGCGGCCCACGTGCTGGGCGACGTGGCAGAAGTGTCGCCGGCTGACATCGAAGAAGACGACTACTACCAGCCTGGCGATTACATCGGCAAGCTGGGCGTGGAGCGCAGCTACGAGAAGCAGCTGCGCGGAGAGAAAGGAATGCAGATTCTGTTGCGCGATGCGCACGGTCGCATACAGGGCCGTTATCAGAACGGGGCACTTGACCGCAAGCCCGTGGCCGGCAAGAACCTGACACTGGCTATCGATGCCAAGTTGCAGGCACTTGGCGAGCGGCTGATGGAAGGGAAGATTGGCAGTATCGTGGCCATTGAGCCTTCGACGGGCGAAGTGCTGTGTATGGTGTCCTCGCCCTCGTACGACCCGCGGATGATGGTGGGTCGGGCGCGCTCCAAGAACCACCATCAGCTGAGCCAGAACGTGTGGAAGCCATTGCTCAACCGCTCGATAATGGGTATGTATCCGCCCGGCTCTACGTTCAAGACGACGCAGGGACTCACCTTCGTGACCGAAGGCATCACGCATCCCACTCAGACGGCTTATCCCTGCCAGCGAGGGTTCAACTATCGCGGCCTGCACGTGGGCTGCCACGGCCACGCCGCGCCGCTGCCGCTCGTGCCCGCCCTGTCTACCTCGTGTAATGGCTATTTCTGCTGGGGACTCTATTATATGATAGGTAACCGCACTAAATATAAGACCGTGCAAGAGGCAATGAACCGCTGGCGCGACTATATGGTGAGTATGGGGTTCGGTTATCGGCTCGGCGTCGACCTACCGGGCGAGAAGCGTGGGCTGATTCCAAATGCCGAGTTCTATGACAAAGCCTATAAGGGCTCGTGGAACGGACTGACCATCATCTCTATTGCCATCGGGCAGGGCGAGGTCACCGCAACGCCTTTGCAGATAGCCAATCTGGGGGCTACCATAGCCAACCGTGGCTATTTCTATGCACCCCACGTGGTGCGCAAAGTGCAGGGCGAACCGTTGGACACGGCCTTCACGCGCCGCCACTATACTAAGGCCAGCCGGTCGGCTTATGACTATGTGGTGCAGGGAATGCGCGCCTCGGTGCTGGGCGGAACGTGCCACGAGCTGAGCAAGTATAGCTTTATGGCCTGTGGAAAGACAGGAACGGCCCAGAATCGCGGGCACGACCATTCCGTGTTTATGGGATTCGCTCCGATGGATAAGCCCCGCATTGCCGTGGCCGTCTATGTGGAGAACGGCGGATGGGGTGCCACCTATGGCGTGCCCATTGGCGGCTTGATTATGGAACAATATATTAACGGGAAACTCTCGGAGGCTTCTGAGCATAAAGCCACCGAGTTCCAACATCGACATATTGCCTATGGTTCGACAAGCAGATAGACAGCCGAGCGTGCTTCGCTCGTTAGACTGGTGGACCATTCTGATCTACGTCGCCCTGCTCACGTTTGGGTGGATCAGCGTGTGCGGTGCCAGCTATACGTATGGCGATACTGACATCTTCAGCCTGACCACGCGCTCGGGAATGCAGATTGTATGGATAGGTACGTCGGTGATGCTGGGCTTCGTCATCCTGATGCTCGACGACCGCTTCTACGACACGTTTGCCTACATCCTCTATGCCGTGTTGCTGCTGTTGCTCTTTGCGACTATCTTCAATCCTCACAGCATCAAAGGCTCGCGTTCGTGGCTGGTTCTCGGTCCACTGCGTGTTCAGCCGGCAGAGTTTGCCAAGTTTGCCACGGCGTTGGCGCTGGCCAAGTTGATGTCTACGTACGGGTATAACATTCACAAGCTGAAACATTTTGCGGCCACGCTGGTCGTCATCCTCTTGCCGATGCTCTTCATCGTGCTGCAGCGCGAGACCGGTTCCGCGCTGGTCTATCTGGCATTCTTCCTGATGTTCTACCGTGAGGGAATGCCCGGTTCCATTCTCTTCACCGGCGTGGCGATGGTCATCTATTTCGTTGTGGGCATCCGTTTTGCCGACGTGATGCTGGCCCATACGCCCACCTCCATCGGGCGCTTTGTCGTGTTGCTGCTCATTCAGCTGTTCACCACCGGGATGGTCTACATCTATTGCCGCGACCGGCAGCAGACGTTCCGTATCCTGTTCTACATCGTGGGCATCACGCTGCTCAGTCTGCTGTTCTCGCTCTTTGTCATCCCGTTCGACATCGTCTGGGTGCAGCTGGTGCTGATGGCACTGCTCATCGGCTATCTGTTGTGGCTGGGGCTAAGCACCCGCTTGCGCAACTATTTCTTCATTGCCCTCTTTGCGCTCGGCTCCGTCGGTTTCTTCTATGGTGCCGACTTTATCCTCAACAACGTGATGGAGGTGCACCAGCGTACGCGCATCAATGTGCTGCTCGGGCTGGACGAGGATTTGCGCGGTGCGGGCTACAATGTCCATCAGAGCGAGATAGCCATCGGTTCTGGCGGACTGGAGGGTAAGGGCTTCCTTAACGGCACGCAGACCAAGCTCAAGTTCGTGCCCGAACAGGACACCGACTTCATCTTCTGCACCGTGGGCGAAGAAGAAGGCTTCTTCGGTTCGGCCGGTGTGCTCCTCCTGTTTCTCGCCCTCATCCTGCGGCTCATCCATTTGGCCGAGCGGCAGACATTCCGCTTTGGGCGTATCTATGGCTATTGTGTGCTCAGCATCTTCTTGTTCCACGTCTTTATCAACGTGGGAATGGTGCTCGGCCTGACCCCTGTTATCGGCATCCCGCTGCCATTCTTTTCGTATGGCGGCTCGTCGCTGTGGGGCTTCACCATCTTGCTGTTTATCTTCCTGCGCATTGATGCAGGACGCAATCTGGGACGAAAATAGAAATCAATGGGGCGTGTCTGGTGTATCAAACGGGAAGAGTGGGCTGCTGCTGCAGTGGCATTGCTGGTGTTTGTGGCAGAGAACATCCTGATGATAGGCAAGTATTACAGCCTGTTCACCCGTGGCGGCCGCGTGGCTTTCTGGTCCATCTTCAGCGGTCACTTCACTGTTTCGGGCTTCGACAGCTACATCTATCTGATACTCTCCCATTGGAAAGTGTATTACACCCTGTACCGTCATCCGCTGCTGCCGCTGTTCCTTTGGCCTTTTGCCAAGCTGAACAAGTGGCTGATGACGACCTACGAGCACAATTTCGCCGTCTATATCGTGGGTGCGCTGCTGGTTGTCAGCAGTCTCTATGCCTTTGTCTTCCTCTATCGCATCTTGCGTGAGCTGGTAGGTCTGCGACGCTGGGATGCCACCCTGCTGTCGGCCCTTTTCTTTTCCTTTGCCGGGATAATGCTCACGAGCGTCGTTCCCGACCATTTCTGCTATTCGATGACGCTCATCCTGCTGACGCTCTATCTTGCAGGGCGGCATCTGAAGAGTGGCACGCCGATGCCCGGCTGGCAGACGGGGCTGCTGTTCTTCTTTACCTCCGGCATTACGCTTACCAACGGTCTCTTTGTCCTTCTGGCCGCCTTCTTCTGCAATGGTGGCCGCCGCTTCTTCCAGTGGCGCCATCTCGTTCCAGCCTTCGTCCTCCCTCTGCTACTCGTCGTGGCGGGTTATTTGTTTCTCGACATCACCGTGGTGCGGCCCGATACGCGGGTGCAGCAGGCACGCATCGAAAAACGGATGAAGACCGATGCACGGTTTGCCCAGCGTGTACGGGCTCACGAGGCGTGGATGAAGACGCGCACCTCGTCGAACAATACCTATACCCAGTGGATTGACCTACGCACGTCGCGCTGGGACACCGCCGTAGAGAATCTTTTCGGCGAGACCATCCAGCTGCACACCGACTATCTGTTGCAGGACACCAACCGCACGCGCCCCATCATCGTGCGCTATCGCCACGCCTATAACTATGTGGTCGAGGCAGTGCTGTTGCTGCTCTTTGCGGCCGGTTGCTGGGCTGGGCGCAGGGAACGCTTCTTCCAGCTGGTGATGGCGTGGTTCCTATTTAATATGGTGCTGCACATCGGTATCGGCTTTGCCCTGACCGAGGTCTACATTATGGGCGCTCACTGGCTCTTTGCGTTGCCAATAGCGGTGGGCTATCTGTTGGGCATCCGTGGAGAGGGGAGGGGACGCGTGACCCGAAACGGTCTCCGCCTGCTCATTGCCGGCCTCACGCTCTACCTCTGGATTTATAATGGAAGCCTGTTTTATCAGTATATGCAAATCACAATCGGACGATGACACAGAAACGACGAATCAGTCGCCTGACACTGCTCAGGCAGAAAATAGAAGAGGCTTGGCTCTATCGCATAGGCTATCGGCTGGCACCTCTGCGGCAGCAACGCTATATCCGGCACTTGCAGGGGCGCAGCGAGATACGCGTGGTATTCGTCGTGGTCAGCATTCCTATGTGGAAGTATCAGGGACTCTACGACCTGTTGCGGGCCGACGCCCGCTTCCGCGTGCAGATAGTCCTCTCGCCGTCGATGAATTACAGCGACGAGCAGCGTCTGAGCGACATTCGGGTGATGCGCAGCTATTTCGACAGTCGCGCTATGCCGTATGTCGACTGGGACATTGAGCACGATGCCCCCGCCGTTGACATCCGTCGCGAGCTGAATCCCGACATTGTCTGCTATTCGCAGCCCTATCACGGCGTGTTCCATCCACGGCACCAGTTTCTCAACTTCACCGACCGCCTGCTGGCCTACTACCCCTATGGGGCCCTGCAGACCAGTGAGCCCTTCCTCTTTGATCAGGTGATGACCAACATTGCGTGGCGGCTCTACTATTCTGACCGCTATGTGCTGGCCGATGCCTGCCGTTTTATGCGCAACGGAGGCAGCAACGTGGTGGTTGTGGGCTATCCCAATGCCGACCTCTACACCCGTCCGCTCACCGCCGACCCGTGGCACGACGAGGGACACCGGCTGAAGCGCGTCATCTGGGCTCCCCACTGCACGCTGGCCAACGACGGCTCGTCGCTCTCGAAGTCCAACTTCCTCGATCTCAGCGAAGCGATGCTCCGGCTGGCCCACGACTATCGTGACCGCGTGCAGATAGCCTTCAAGCCCCATCCCGGACTGCTCACCGAGCTCTATCGCCACCCCGACTGGGGCAAGCAGCGCACCGACGATTATTATAAGAGGTGGAGCCAAATGGAGAATACGCAGCTGGAGACGGGCGACTATATCGAACTGTTCAAAGGCTCGGACGCAATGATTCACGACTGTGGCTCGTTTGTCATCGACTATCTTTATTTCCGTCGGCCCGTGATGTTTCTCACCCGTGACATCCAGCGCACCCGTCAGTATGGTAACGAACTGTGCCGACAGGCTTACGACATTCACTACACGGGCTGCACCGAGCAGGACATCCGCCGTTTCATCGATGACGTGGTGCTTGGCGGCAACGACCCGCTCAGTGCCTCCCGCCATCAGTTCTACCAAGACAACCTGTTGCCGCCGGGCGGTCAGAGCGTGGCACGCAACACCTATGACGACCTTGTCGAGTCGTTAGGGATTCCGAAACTTCCTGATGTTGTGACCGAAAAATAAAGGCAACAGGGCGCGGCCGTGCCCTGTTGCCTTTATGAGAATCGCTCGCGCCCGGTCAGGATGCGCAGACGGCGGCAGATGGAATGGCCAATGAAGGCCCAGTTGCCGTAGCGGATGTTGAGCCACAGCTCTTCCAGCGACCGCCCTATCTTAATCCACGGTCGGTCCCAGCCGTTGGCAGCATACATTCGCTGCCAATAGCCCACTTCCTCAATGACGTAGCGCGGATGGCGCAGGGGGAAGTCCACCTCGTAGCGCGGCATCGTGAACAGCTGCTTCAGCCGGCGTGGCATTGTGCGGAATGCCGAATAGTGGGACGAGTCTTCCGAAGCCCCCACATTATTAATCATATTACGCGTAGGCATAATGGCCAGTCCCGAGTTGTAGAGCATCGTAGACCAGAACACGCTCTCGAACTGTGGCGCGCCACCGGCACGATGGTCGCGGCACATCTTGACAAACTGGCTGCGATAGCCCCGCTGCTTGATGAGTCGCTCCAGCTGCCCCAGATTGTAGGTGTCGTCCAGAAAGCTATAGTCGGCATCCCACTGTTCTACCACGCGGCGCCACGAAGCCCATCCCCAGATGCTGAAGGCTGAGGTAAAGAAATAATCGTAGGGGACGTCGGGCGACACTTCGTCGACGTTGAAACCCGAAATCATCGTGATGCGCTCGTCGGTCTCGTAACGGTCGAGCATCTCCTTGCAGAAACGGAAGAACGACTGCGACGGCACCACGTCGTCCTCGAGCACGATGCACTTGTCGGCCAGCGAGAAAGCCCAGCGGTGAGATGTGTAGCCGGCAGCCATACAACCCAGATTGTGTGCTTGATAGTTACGGTGCACCTCGCACTCCCAGTCTATTTCTTCGACAATGGCGCGGCAGGCCTCTATCTGGGCTGTGTCGCGCTCGCTGCGCGGGCCGTCCTGAAAGAGGAAGAGCCGGGAGGGACGGGCCTGACGCACCTGCTCGAACACTTGGCGGAGGGTGTCGGGGCGGTTGAAGAACAGCATCAGCACTGCTACGTCTACTTTTGCGGATGGTTTCATACGTTACTCTAATTTTGCGCAAAATTAGCGAAATAAATCGAATGTGCAAAGGAATTGCTTAAAATCATACTTTTTGGGTATTGTCGAGATAGTGCTTTTTTCGTACTTTTGCATCACTGTTGATGATTTTACACTTTAAAAGAATTGAAATATGGCAAAAATCGGAATTTTCTATGGCTCTTCCACGGGTACGTGTGAAGACATTGCAAACCGTATCGCTGCAAAGGTAGGCGATGCAGAAGTAATCAATGCTGCCGATCTCTCGGCCGACAACGTGGCTGGGTTCGACACGCTGCTGCTGGGCTCCTCGACGTGGGGCGCAGGCGAACTGCAGGATGACTGGTACGACGCTTGCGACACGCTGAAGGGACTCGACCTCTCGGGCAAGACCGTTGCCCTGTTTAGCGTGGGCGACAGCGAGAGCTATGGCGATACTTTCTGCGGTGCACTGGCTCCGCTCTATGAGGCAGTGAAGGACACGGGCGCCACGATTGTAGGACAGGTGGCCACCGACGGCTATACGTACGACGACAGCGAGGGCGTCATTGACGGTCAGTTCGTCGGTCTGCCGCTCGACGAGACCAACGAGCCCGAAAAGACAGACGACCGCATCGCAGCTTGGCTGCAGGCCATCGGCCTCTAAGCTGGTCGGCATCAACGAAAAAGAGCCTCCCGTGGTAAGCGGGAGGCTCTTTTTTTGTGGTGGTCTCTGTCTGTCACTGCTGCGAGAGACGGATGCCGATGTCGGAGATGCCGGGCAGGATTTCGCGCTTCATATTGTGGCGGACGGCTATGTGAAGCGAGTCGCCCTCGTTGAGCGTCAGCGTAGTCAGGTGGAAGTTATACTGATACGTGCTGATGCCGTGCCCTTTCACCGTTCCGTGCTCGTCGATAAGCTTGCAGTTCAGCGTGTCGCTGCGGATGAGGTGGGCGGGCAGGATGGTCTGTTCGATGACGAGGCTGAGCCCCATAAACGGGTAGGCATCATTGATGCGCAGCCCCACCTCTTCGCGATATTCGCCGCCGGCAGCCATCGGTTTGATGTCAAAGGAGAGCGTGTCGTTGCGCTCCCATCCCGCCACGGGCGTGTGGCTGTAATGGTCGTAGACGGTCTTGCGGTTGCAGGCGGCCATTCCCGTCAGCAGTGCCGCGGCTGCTACGGCTGCCAGACTATGCTTGATGAGGCTTCGCATCGTGTTGCTGCTGCTTGTTAGGCTTGCCTTTCCGCTCGCCCTGTCCCTGTGGCTGGCGGTTTTGCGGCTTGGCGTTCTGCGGTTGTCCGCCGGCCGGTTTCTTATGCTTCTTCTTTTTTTTCTTGGCTTTGTCAAAGCGATTGATGTTCTCCTGCGTAGCCAGATCGATGGGGCCTTGAGGCTCGCGCTTGGCTCCGTCTTCCTGAAGCGAGAGCGGTTTCTCGCCGCGACGGTTCATCTCAATCACTTCCTTAGCACGTTGGGCACTGATTACTTCGAGGTTGGCAGCCACACGCGTGTCAGTAGAGTAGGTGACCATTCCTGCCAGAATGTCGCTCTTGAACAGATGATAGTCGGCGTCCTGTGTCTGCAGCACTACTTCCTTCGACGGCAGCCGTCGGCTGGCCTCCACGTAGTCGTCGACCTCGTAGTTGAGGCAGCACTTCAGCTTGGCACACATTCCGGCCAGCTTCTGGGGATTGAGCGAGATGTCCTGAAAGCGTGCCGCGCTGGTACCCACGCTGACAAAGTTCTTCATCCACGTGGCGCAGCACAGCTCGCGCCCGCAGGGACCCGTTCCGCCGATGCGTCCGGCTTCCTGCCGCGCACCAATCTGCTTCATCTCTATGCGTACGTGGAAGGTGGCTGCGAGGTCTTTGATGAGCTGGCGGAAGTCCACGCGCTCGTCGGCGATATAGTAGAAGATGGCCTTGTTGCAGTCGCCCTGATACTCTACGTCGCCGATTTTCATCTGCAGTCCGAGGTTCTTGGCAATCTGCCGGCTCTCAATCATTGTGGCGTGCTCGCGGCTCTTCGCCTCGCGAAACTTCTCCATATCCGTCTCTCGTGCGATGCGGTAGATGCGCTTGATGTCGTCGGCACTCTTCAGGTTGGCTTTCTTCAGCTGCAGCTTGACCAGTCGGCCCGTCAGTGTGACGACGCCGATGTCGTGTCCCGGATTGGCTTCCACGGCCACGATGTCGCCTTTCTTCAGCTCCAGATGGTTCACGTTGTGGTAGTATCCCTTGCGCGTATGCTTGAACTGCACCTCAACGAGGTCGGTCTGCTCTTGGTTGCCCGGCACGTCGGCCAGCCAGTCGTAGGTGTTCAGCTGGCGGTCCTGTCGTCCCACGGCACATCGGCATAGCCCGCGGTCGCATCCGGTCATTATGTCGTATTCTTTTTCCATATTCTTGTTTCCTTATTTCTTGTTATGTCTCTCTTGTCTCTCCTCACTCCGTTCTCGCTTCCTGTGCGCCTATTGCGCATTCTTGATGAGTACAATCATCTGCAGGGCGAGGTCGAAGAACACTATCTTCCCGTTGGCATTCTGTCCGATGTCGCGTATGGCGCGGTCGGTCAGGTCGACAATGGGCAGGATGTTGGTCTCGTTGACGAAGCGTGCAAAGTTGCGTGCAAACTCCTCCTCGCGTCGGCTCATATAGCAGAGCTCGGGCTGCTGGAAGTTGTAGGCGAAGTTCTCGCGGATGAGTTGCAGGAAGTAGCTGAGGAATCGTTTCTGCTTCTCGCGTCCCATAGCGGCCATCTTCTCGCTCCATTGTTTCAGGTCTCTCACCTTTCGCTGGTATGCCAACCGCATCAGCAACTGGAATAGGTCGAGGAACTGCTCGTGCTCCGAGTCGGCATCTAACTCGCTCACGGCCTTCAGCCAACTGCCGGCGGCTCGCCGCGCAATGCGTTCGGCATCGGCCTCGCTGAGTCCACGCCGTTCTATCAGTGCCCGCAGGATGTCTTCTTCGGCAATGCGTTTGATGTCGATGCGCTGCACCCGGCTGCGGATGGTCTCAAGCAGTAGGTCGGGTTCTTGGCACACCATAATGAAGACCGTCTGCTGTGGCGGCTCTTCGATGAGCTTAAGCAGTTTGTTGGCACACTCGCCGTTCATTCGCTCAGGCAGCCATATAAGGCTGATTTTATAGCCGCCCATACTCGACTTGAGGCTCAGCTTGCGAATCAGGTCGTCGCTCTCGCCTACCGTGATGACGGCTTGCTGGTTCTCGGCACCAATCTGCTGCATCCACTCTTCCATCGTGAAGTAAGGGCCGCGACATATCAGCTCGTTCCACTGACGGGCAAAGTCGCTGCTGCGCGGCTTGTATTCGACACTCATTGAGGGCAGCTTGATGGTGGGATAGGTGAAGTGCAGGTCAGGATGCTCCCACTTGGCCAGCATCGTCTCCGCATTGCGGGCAGCGGGTAGTGGGCCGATGGAGGGCGGCGTGTGAAGCAGCAGATGTTTGGCAAAGCCCATTGCCAAAGCCATCTTCCCGCAGCCCTGTGGCCCGCAGAGCATCAACGCGTGGGGCAGACGGTCTTCGCTGACCATCTGCAACAGCCGCTCGCGGGCTTCTTGTTGTCCTATCACCTGTTCAAACTCGTTCATAGCAGTTGTTTGGTCACCGCTACCACCGAGTCGACAGCCGACACGGTGTAGAAGTGAATGTTGTTGACGCCGTGCTCATAGAGGTCACGGCATTGCTGAGTGGTCCACTCGATGCCCAACTGGCACGCCTGCTCGTCCGTATGGCAGCGGGCAATCTCGCGTGCCAGCGGCTCGGGAATGTCGCAATGGAAAGTCTTGGGCACCACGGTCAGCTGGCTTAGCTTGGCCAGTGGCTTGATGCCGGGGATGATGGGGATGGTGATGCCCATCTCGCGAGCACGGCGCACGAAGTCATAAAACTTCTCGTTGTCGTAAAACAGTTGTGTCACGGCATACTTCGCTCCCAGTCGCTGCTTCTCCAGCAGATATTGCATATCCATCTCCAGATTAGGCGCCTCTTCGTGCTTCTCGGGATAGCAGGCGACCCCAAACTCGAAGGGCTGACCCGGATGTTTGATGGGCGTGCCGTCGGCAAAGAATCCTTCGTTGAAGCGCTGCACCTGCTTTATCAGGTCGGTGGTGTGGGCGTGCCCGCCCGGCGTGGGTACAAAGCGACTGTCCTCTTTCGCCTTGTCGCCGCGCAGTAGCAGCAGGTTGTGGATGCCGAGGAACTGTAAGTCGAGCAACTCATACTCTATCTGCTCAATGGTGGCTCCACTGCAAATGACGTGCGGCTCTACTGGGATATGGTATTTCTGCTGGATAGCCGCTGCAATAGCAATGGTACCCGGCCGGCGGCGGATGCGCTGGCGGTCGAACGTCCCGTCAGGTCGCTCTGTGTACACGTACTCCGAGTGGTGGGTCGTGATGTTGATGAAGGCGGGGCAGAACTGGCGCAGCTTGTCAATGGTCCTGAACAGCGCGTCCGTCCCGTTGCCTTTCAGTGGTGGCAGCACTTCGAACGAGAAGCCCCGTCCACCGTTATCTTGTGTGATTTTGTCTGCTATCGTCATTGGCGTATATGCACATTTCGATGCAAAGATACGAAAAA
>JAFUZD010000093.1 GCA_017476785.1 Prevotella sp.
GCGCCCCGAGGCCAAGATCCTGTTTGTGGGTGCACTGGGGCGTATGGAGATGCAGCGAGTGCCTGCCGCAGGCTATGAAATCAAAGGACTTCCCATCTGCGGCTTCGACCGCAAGAACCTGCTGCGCAACATAAGAGTGCTCTTCAAGATATGGCAGAGCCAGCGGATGGCCAAGCGCATCATCCGCGAATTCCGCCCGCAAGTGGCAGTGGGCGTGGGCGGCTATGCCAGCGGACCGACGCTGAACAAAGCGGCTGCAATGGGCATCCCGTGCCTCATACAGGAACAGAACTCGTATGCCGGCGTCACCAACAAGCTGCTGGCCAAGAAAGCCCAGAAGATTTGTGTGGCCTACGAGGGGATGGAACGCTTCTTCCCCGCCGACAAGATAATGCTCACGGGCAACCCCGTAAGGCAGTCGCTGCTGGAGACCAGCATCACACGCGAGGAGGCCATCCGTTCGTTCGGCCTCGACCCCGCCCGCAAGACGGTGCTCATCGTGGGCGGCAGTCTGGGTGCACGTACGCTGAACGAGAGCGTGCTGCAGCATTTAGGCCTCATCCGCGAAAGCGACGTGCAGTTCGTATGGCAGACCGGCAAATACTATTATGAGCACATCACGGAAGAGCTGGCCAAGAGCAAGCCCGTGGGAAACTTGAAAGTAACCGACTTCATCGGCGATATGGGCGCGGCCTACCGGGCTGCCGACCTCGTCATCAGCCGAGCCGGTGCTGGCAGCATCTCGGAGTTCTGCCTGCTGGGCAAGCCGGTGATTCTGGTCCCCTCGCCCAATGTGGCCGAAGACCACCAGACCAAGAACGCGCTGGCACTGGTAGAAAAAGAGGCGGCCCTCTACATAAAAGATGCCGATGCAGCCAGCCAGCTGATTCCATTGGCCATCAAGACGGTGGCCGACGACAGCCAACTGCAGACGCTGAGCAGCCACATCCTGAAGATGGCACTGCCCGACTCGGCAGAGATTATCGCAAAAGAAGTGATAAAATTAGCAAGCAAATGACAGAACAAATCAATAATAAAAGCAATCTATCTCCCCTCCTCTCGGGAGGGGCTGGGAGTGGGTTCCAGTCGGTCTATTTCATAGGAGCCGGAGGCATCGGGATGAGTGCCATTGCGCGCTACTTCATCAGCCGCGGGCTGGTGGTGGCAGGCTATGACAAGACACCCAGCACGCTCACCCGCCAACTGGAGAAAGAGGGGATGCTCATCCACTACGAGGAGAACGTGGACGAGATTCCGCACAGCTGCAAGAACCCGCAGCACTGTCTGGTGGTCTACATGCCGGCCATTCCCGACTCGCACCGCGAGCTGCAGTTCTTCCGTGAGGGTGGCTTCAACATCCAGAAGCGCGCACAGGTGCTCGGCTGGCTGACCCAGCAGCACCACGGGCTCTGCGTGGCCGGCACGCACGGGAAGACGACCACCAGCACGATGTGTGCCCACATAATGCACCAGAGCCATCTGGACTGCAACGCATTCCTCGGCGGCATCTCGAAAAACTACGGCACCAACTACATCCTCTCGGACTCAGACTACGTGGTCATCGAGGCCGACGAGTTCGACCGCTCATTCCACTGGCTGCGCCCCTATATGTCGGTCATCACCAGCACCGACCCCGACCATCTGGACATCTACGGCACAAAGGAGGCCTATCTTGAGAGCTTCCGCCACTATACCGAGCTCATCCAACCCGAAGGTGCACTTATCATCCACCGCGACTTGGAGATGAAAGAGGCCCTGCAGACGGGGGTAAGACGCTACGACTACAGCCTGACTGAGGGCGACTTCCACGCAGAGAACATCAGCATCGACAACGGCGAGATTACGTTCGACTTCATTTCGCCCATAGAGAACGTGAAGAACGTGGAGCTGGGACAGCCCGTGCCTATCAACATTGAGAACGGCATTGCAGCAATGGCTATGGCCCAGCTGGCCGGATGCACGGCAGAAGAGCTGCGCTACGGTATGCAGACCTATGGCGGCGTGGAGCGTCGCTTCGACTTCAAGATCAAGACCGACAAGCTGGTGTTCCTCTCCGACTATGCACACCACCCAAAGGAAATCTACCAGAGTGCGCGTTCCATCCGTGAGCTCTACAAAGACCGCAAGATAACGGCCATATTCCAGCCGCACCTCTATACCCGTACCCGCGACTTCTACCGCGAGTTTGCCGAGGCACTGAGCCTGCTCGACGAAGTCATCCTGACCGAGATATACCCCGCACGCGAGTTGCCTATCAACGGCGTCACGTCGCGGCTCATCTACGACAATCTGCGCCCGGGCATTGAGAAACAGCTCATACAGAAGGCCGACGTGCTCCAGCTGGTCAAGCAGCGCTCGTTCGACGTGCTCATCGTACTGGGCGCCGGCGACTTAGACAACCAAGTGCCACAAATCACCAAACTGCTCCAAGAGAAAGAGAAATGAACGTCAACTGGAAGAAAATATCCGTCATCCTGATAGACATCGCGCTCACGGTCTATCTCGTGCTGGCCATCACCGTGTTCAACCGGCCAGACGAGAAAGCCAACGTGTGCAACGACGTGAAGATTGGCATCGCCGGCGGCGTGGTCGACGGATTTCTCACCCAGACGGAAATCAAGCACATCTTGCAGCAGCAGAAGCTCTACCCCAAAGGGCTCCCGATGGCACAGGTCAACACACGCGCCATCGAGGATGCACTCAACCAGAACCCACTGGTAGAGCAGGCACAGTGCTACAAGTCGCAAAACGGCAACCTGCACATTGAGCTCACCCAGCGTCTGCCAGTGCTGCGAGTGAAAGCCGAGAACGGCGACGACTACTACATCGACAACCACGGCGGCATAATGCCCAACACGCGCTATACCAGCAACCTCGTTGTGGCCACGGGTGCCATCGACAAGAAGTATGCCAAGCGCGCGCTGAGCCGCATAGGCAACATCATTGTGCACGACAAATTCTGGTGCAACCAGATAGAACAGCTCAACGTGCTGAGCGACGGCAGCGTCGAACTGGTGCCCCGCGTAGGCGACCACGTGGTCTATCTGGGCCGCCCGGTCAACATCCGCCAGAAGCTGGACCGCCTGCAGAAGTTCTATCTCTACGGCCTGAGCCAAGCCGGCTGGAACAAGTACGCCTACATCAGTCTGGAGTTCGACAACCAGATTATCTGCACAAAGCGCAATGCCAAGCAACTATAACAAGACAAGAAATAACAAACAAAGAATCAGACAATAAAGATGCCAAAGGATTTTATCGTAGCTATTGAACTGGGGTCATCGAAGGTGACCGGTATCGCGGGAAAGAAGAATCTCGACGGCAGCATCCACGTGCTGGCTGTCGTTAAGGAGAGTTCTTCGTCGTTCATCCGTAAGGGTGTGGTGTATAACATCGACAAGACCGCACAATGCCTGACCAATATCGTGAAGAAACTGCAGAGCCAGTTGAAGACCGAGATTACGCAGGTATTTGTAGGAATGGGCGGCCAGTCTATCCGTTCTGTGCGTAATGTCATCACCAAAGACTTGCCCGCCGGCACCATCGTGACACAAGAGATGACCGACAAGCTGATAGATGCCAACCGCAACACCAAGTATCCCGACCAGTTCCTGTTCGATGTGGCCGGACAGGAGTACCGTGTCGACGCGCAATACCAGCTTGACCCCGTGGGCATTCAGTGCAGCCGGCTGGAGGGCAACTTCCTGAACATCCTGCAGCGCGACGCTTTCTACAAGAAAGTGAACACCTGCTTCGAGACGGCCGGCATCCGCATTGCCGAGCTACTCAACGCCCCGCTGGCACTGGCCGACAGCGTGCTGACCGAGGCCGAGCGCCGTTCGGGCTGCGCACTGGTAGACATCGGTGCCGACACGACCACCGTCTCTGTCTTCTCAAAGAACATCCTGCGCCACATTGCCGTGATTCCCCTCGGCTCGAACAACATCACTAAGGACATCGCGTCGCTCCAGATGGAAGAAAGCGAGGCCGAGAAGATGAAGCTCAAGTACGGCTCGGCCTATACGGACAACAACGACATCGACAACACGCTGAAATACTCCATCGTCGCAGAACGGCAGGTAGAGAGCCGCCGCTTCATCGAGATTGTGGAGGGACGACTGGAAGAAATCGTGGAGAACGTATGGTACCAGATACCGTCCGAATACTACGACAAGCTGCTCGGAGGCATCATCCTCACCGGCGGCGGCTCGAATATGAAGAACATCGAGAAGGCTTTCCAGAACCACACGCACGTGGAGAAGATACGCATTGCCAAGTTCGTCACCCAGACCGTCACCGGCGGCAACGACGACATTAAGGCCAAGAACGGAATGATGAACACCCTGCTGGGACTGCTGGCCAAAGGCGACATCAACTGCGCCGGCGAGGAGATTGACCCCAACGGCAACCTTTTTGCCACCCGCACGCAGTCTGGTCCTGCCGCCACTGAGCGTCCGCCGAGACAGCCCGCCGAGACCCCTCCCGGCGTAGTGCGCACACCCGAGGAGATTAAGCGTGCCGAAGAGGATGCCCGCAAGAAGAAAGAAGAGGCCGACCGCATCCAGCGCGAGCAAGAAGAGGAGGAGGCTCGCGAGCGCGAACGCCAGAAACGCGAGAACAGTATCTGGAACAAAGGCTGGAAGACGCTCAAGAAATTTGCCGGCGAGATAACGAAAGAGGAAGACTGAACGGCTTTACTAAGAGCTGACAGTTAACAATTAAGAGCTTAGAGTTGAGAAGAAACCAAAAACGAAAGAATGAAAGATATGTTAGATTTCGGTGATCCGCAGAAGGAGAATAGCATTATAAAGGTAATCGGTGTAGGCGGTGGAGGAGGAAATGCCGTCAACCATATGTACCGTGAGGGCATCCACGACGTAACGTTCGTGCTCTGCAATACTGACAATCAAGCACTCAACGACTCGCCCGTACCCGTGCATCTGCAGCTGGGTAAGGAAGGACTGGGTGCCGGCAACAAACCCGAAAAGGCACGCGAAGCTGCTGAGGAGAGTCTGGACGACATCAAGAATATGCTGAGCGACGGCACCAAGATGGCCTTCATCACCGCTGGTATGGGCGGCGGAACGGGCACGGGAGCCGCTCCGGTCATTGCCCGCGTCTCTAAGGAGCTGGGCATCCTGACCGTAGGTATCGTCACCATTCCCTTCCGCTTCGAGGGGGCCAAGAAGATTGACCAAGCACTCGACGGCGTGGAGGAGATGGCTAAACACGTTGACGCACTGCTCGTCATCAACAACGAACGCCTGCGCGAGATTTATCCCGACCTGTCGCTTAAGGCAGCCTTTGGCAAAGCAGACGACACGCTGAGCATTGCCGCCAAGTCGATTGCTGAGATTATCACCATCCACGGCCTCATCAACCTCGACTTCAACGACGTGAAGACGGTGCTCAAAGACGGCGGCGTGGCTATTATGTCAACCGGATATGGCGAAGGCGAGGACCGCGTGAAGAAGGCTATTGACGACGCCCTCAACTCGCCGCTGCTCAACGACAACGACGTCTACAACTCAAAGAAGATCCTGCTCAACATCGCCTTCAACGAGGAGAAGGATGGCAAGGACAACTTTATGATGGACGAGATGAACTACGTGAACGACTTTATGGACAAGTTCGGCGACTTCGAAATCAAGTGGGGCGTAGCCATCGACCCAGAGCTGGGTAAACGCGTAAAAGTGACCATACTGGCCACGGGCTTCGGCATCAACAACGTAGACGGAATGCGCGACCGCGTAGCCGTGAAGCAGACACGCGAAGAGGCCAGCCGCATTGCACAGGAGCAGGAACTCGCTGCCAAGCGTGAGGAGCGCCGCGAGCAATACTACGGCCAGCCGGGCACGACCAAGCGTTACAAGCGTCGCCCGAACATCTATCTGTTCCGCCCCGAAGACTTGGACAACGACGATGTCATCTCGGCCGTGGAGTCTACGCCTACCTACAAGCGCACCCGCGAAATCTTGGAGAGCATCAACAGTCAGGGCACCGAAGAGACCGACGAGAAGACCGACGAGCAGGCCAATGCCGTGCCCGGCATCATCAGCTTTGCCTGAGCCGGCAGCCCGTCTTGATAGAGAAGCCCCGTGGGCGTGAAGACCTTTCACACCCACGGGGCTTTTGCTGTCACCACCACAGCAGTGGCATATACCCGCCGTTTCAGTCGAACAGTTCCTGCAACACAGCCACCGAACGCAGCACGGGGAAATCGGGAATATGCAGGCGGTAGTATTGCAGCAGCACGGCGACGCAGCGGTTGCGGTCGGTCCGCGACATTCGGAACAGGTGCATCGTGGTATAGTTCATCCGCATCAGGTCCACGATGCGCTGTGCCTCGGCTGGCAGGAGCACGTCGGAATGCACCGGCCGGAGCGGCGTAAAGCAGCCCGCCCGCAGGTCGAAGCAACAGCCCGGGGCATAGTCGGTCAGATTGGGATAGAACCCGAGGAAGCGCGACATCCGCAGCAGGAAGGTCAGATGAAAGTTGGCATAGCCCGAAGTGCAGGCATCGAGCCACAACATCGAGTCGATGATGTAGCAGTAGAGCGGCTCGTTACGCTGCTCTGAGCGCAACGCATAGTAGAGGAACTCGGCCGTAAAGAGCGAGACCGACAGCTTGGCAATGTCGAACGGCAGCTGACTGTAAGGGTGCAGCAGCCGCGCGTCCTTCAGCTTCTGCAGCTGCACCCGCTGCCGCTCGTCGTACTCTATCGCAAGCATCGTCATCGGTTGGAAATACTGCTTCTTGATGCGCGACTTCGCCGATTTGGGTACAGCGGCAATCAGCGATACGCGTCCCCGCTCTCGCGTGAACACATCCACAATCATTCGCGTCTCGCCGTACTTGAACGAATGCAGCACAATGGCCTCTGTTTTAATCAACATAGGCAACAAAGTTACAAGTTTTCAGATAAAAAACGCACAAAAACTGCATTTTTTCGCTGGAAAATTTTGCCGAATTAAATAATTGCTGTAACTTTGCACCCGCAAAAATAAGTCGCTGGTCCCTTCGTCTATCGGCTAGGACGAGAGATTTTCATTCTCTAAAGAGGAGTTCGACTCTCCTAGGGACTACTAAAAAGTTAAGAATTTAGAATATAAACAAGAGATGGCAAATCACAAATCATCACTCAAGAGAATCCGCCAAGACAAGAAAAAGGCGCTGCATAACCACTATTATGCAAAGACAATGCGCAACGCTGTACGCAAGCTGCGTGCGCTCACCAACAAAGAAGAGGCACTGAAATTGTATCCGAGCGTTCAGAAGATGCTGGACAAGTTGGCTAAGACCAATCTCAGCCACAAGAACAAGGCCGCAAACATCAAGTCGGGTCTTGCACTGCACATCAACAAGCTGGGATAAAGTTATTTCTCAATTACCATAAGCAAAGGCTGCACTCCACGGGGAGAAGCAGCCTTTTTTTATGTTTTTTTGGCAGCAAAAAATTCTTTTAAATCACAAAAAATTAGTAACTTTGCAACCTAAGTATTACACCCCTCAGGCGAGGGTTTCTCATAAACATCAAAATGGCAGAAGAACTGAATAAGGAAAGTAACTATTCCGCGAGTAATATCCAAGTGCTCGAGGGCTTGGAGGCTGTGCGCAAACGCCCGGCAATGTATATCGGTGACATCAGCGAGAAGGGTCTGCACCATCTGGTCAATGAGACGGTGGACAACTCTATTGACGAGGCGATGGCCGGCTACTGCACGCACATTGAGGTGACCATCAACGAAGACAACTCGATTACCGTGCAGGACAACGGCCGCGGTATCCCCGTCGACGAGCACGAGAAGATGCACAAGTCGGCTCTCGAAGTGGTGATGACCGTGCTCCACGCCGGCGGTAAGTTCGACAAAGGCAGCTACAAGGTGAGCGGCGGTCTGCACGGAGTGGGCGTCAGTTGCGTCAATGCCCTGTCTACCCATATGCTCTCACAGGTGTTCCGCAACGGCCACATCTACCAGCAGGAATACGAGAAGGGCAAGCCGCTCTACGACGTCAAGATTGTAGGCGACACCGACATCACCGGCACCCGCCAGCAGTTCTGGCCCGACGGGAGCATCTTCACTACCACCGAGTACAAGTACGACATCATTGCCAAGCGTATGCGCGAGCTGGCCTACCTCAATGCCGGCATCACCATCACGCTGCGCGATATGCGCCCCGACGAGGAAGGCAAGCTGAAAGAGGAAGTGTTCCACGCTAAGGACGGACTGAAAGAGTTCGTGCGCTACGTAGACCGCCACCGCAACCACCTCTTCGACGACGTCATCTACCTCAAGACCGAGAAGCAGGGCATCCCCATCGAAGTGGCCGTGATGTACAACACCGACTACTCGGAAAACATCCACAGCTACGTCAACAACATCAACACCATCGAGGGTGGAACCCATCTCGTGGGCTTCCGTATGGCACTCACGCGCACGCTGAAGAAGTATGCCGATGCCGACCCGCAGATATCAAAACAGATAGAGAAAGCCAAGATCGAGATTGCCGGCGAGGACTTCCGCGAGGGTCTGACGGCCGTCATCAGCATCAAAGTGGCCGAGCCGCAGTTTGAAGGTCAGACCAAGACCAAGCTGGGCAACAGCGAGGTAGCCGGTGCCGTGCAGCAAGCCGTGGGCGAGGCACTGACCAACTATCTTGAGGAGCACCCGAAGGAGGCCAAGCTCATCTGCGACAAGGTGGTGCTGGCTGCCACGGCACGCATCGCAGCACGCAAAGCCCGCGAGAGCGTGCAGCGCAAGAACCCGATGACGGGCGGCGGACTGCCGGGCAAACTGGCAGACTGCTCGAACAAAGACCCGAAGGACTGCGAGATATTCCTCGTAGAGGGCGACTCGGCCGGTGGCTCGGCCAAGCAGGGGCGCGACCGCCACTTCCAAGCCATCCTGCCGCTGCGCGGTAAGATATTGAACGTGGAGAAGGTGCAGTGGCACCGCGTGTTCGAGGCTGAGTCGGTGATGAACATCATCCAGAGCATCGGCGTGCGCTTCGGCGTCGACGGCGAGGGCGACCGCGAGGCCAAC
>JAFUZD010000094.1 GCA_017476785.1 Prevotella sp.
CGAAACTCTGTCCTAACCTGTCTTTTTTGTGGCTTCACCTGTCCATCTTCGCATCAGGCCCAAATCATAAAAATCCCTTTATTTTTAGTGATTTAACCCCAT
Source organism: Prevotella sp. (assembly GCA_017476785.1). Classification (GTDB taxonomy): domain Bacteria; phylum Bacteroidota; class Bacteroidia; order Bacteroidales; family Bacteroidaceae; genus Prevotella. The sequence goes on from JAFUZD010000094.1 coordinate 103, forward strand.
TTTTCACCATATCTCGAATTTTTGTTGTATCTTTGCAGCTAAGAATCATCATTTAAACGAAGTGGAAAATGGCATTGAAAATGGATAAGAATCTGAAGCTGTACTACTCCATCCGCGAGGTGGCCGAGATGTTTGGGCTCAACGAGAGTACGCTGCGCTACTGGGAGACGGAGTTCCCGTATCTGAAACCGAAGACCAGCGGACCGGCTAAGATTCGCCAATATCAGGAGAAGGACATTGAGCAAATCAGGCTGATTCACAATCTGGTGAAGGTGCGCGGCTTCAAGCTGGCTGCGGCCAAGAAGATGATTAATGCCAACCGTAAGGGGGTGGACAAGTCGGCCGAGGTGCTGGACAAGCTGATTAATGTGCGCGAGCAGCTGCAGGCACTGAAGAAGCAGCTGGACATTCTTACATAGAGTGTCCTTTGCCATCTCTTTGTCGTCAGCGCGCTTGCGGGGGCAACAGCTGGCACACTGACGGGATGAAACGGAAATAGCAAGAGCGGCATTCATCAATGCAAATTGGTGAATGCCGCTCTTGTCGTTGTTATACGTTTGTGTCCGGTCTCGTCTCCCTCACTCTTCCGGCAGCCACTCGCTCTGCTGCGAGAAGATGGCCTTCATCGTAATCTTCTGCGCTTCTTTGCGCGTCAGCTGGCGGCTCCACGCTACGCGCTGGCCGGTGGCTGCACCTTCGCCGCGGTTGTTGTATTCCAAGTAGCGGGCGGTCTGTTTGGCCTCCTCGCGCCAGTGATGCCAGCCCTCGGGACGGATTTCCTTACACAGGTCGCAGTTCATAAAGAGTGTGTAGCCATAGTCGCGCCACGGCCGACCGAGATAGACCTTTGTCACGCCTTCGGCCGCCGTGATGCGACAGTCGTTGAAGACGTAGCCGTAGGGCTGCTCCTGCGGGGTGGAGGCCGCCGTGATGTAGGAATTGAGCTTGCAGAAGATGTCGCAATGCTCGAACCACGCCGTCGACGGGCCGAAGATGAAGTCGGTGGTTCCCTCGATGTAGCAGTCTTTGAACAGCAGCCGGGTGCCGGCCACTCCCGTATAGACGGTGTCCTGATGGCCGAGGAAGCGGCAGTTCAGGAACACGAGGCGGTCGCCCTCGGTGTGCAGTGCCACGGCCTGTCCCAGTCGGGCGGCATTGTTCTCGATGGTGATGTTCTTAAACGTGATGCGACTGCCCTGCACTTTGACCGTATAGGTGCGGAAGGTGCCCATCCCTTTGCCCGTCTCCGGCCGCAGGATGTTGGCGTGGTCGTCGTAGGTGATGACGGTATGGTCGCGGTCCTCGCCGCATATCTCGATGTTGGTCAGCCACGTGGGAATGACCACCTTCTCCTTATAGGTGCCCCGTTTGACGTAGATGACCTTATGATAGTCCATAAAGGCGCGGCACACCTCCACGGCCTCACTGACGGTGCGGAACTGCCCGGTGCCGTCGCGTGCTACGACGATGGTATCGGGATTGTCGAACGACTGTGCCGCAGCAGTCCCTGCGGACAGCAGCGTGAGAACGAGTGTGATGACTGAAATGCGGATGTGGTGTCTCATTGATATTTACATTATTTGGTTGACGTCTTTCAGGTCCTCTATCTGTTTGAGGTTGTCCATAATCTCACGCACGTCGTCGCGGTCGTGGACACGCAGCTCGATGGTGCCGTCGAACACGCCGTCTTCGCTGGTGATGGTCAGACGGTGGATGTTGACGTTCATCTGCGACGAGATGACGCGCGTCATATCCATCAGCATTCCCATACGGTCAATGCCCTGCAGCCGCACGGTAGCATCGAAGAAAAGCTTCTTGTGCATATCCCACTTGGCGTCGAGGATGCGGTTGCCGTAGCTGGTCTTCAGCTTGGCGGCCACGGGGCAGGCACGTTTGTGAATCTCTATCTGTTGCTTGCCGTCGATGAACCCGAGGATGTCGTCGCCGGGAATAGGGTGGCAGCAATGCTTGAACTTATACTGCGTGATGTTCTCGTCGGTGATGAAGATAGGCTTCTTGCGGTTAAACTTCTCTGGGACGACAAAGAGGTTCTGCTGCTTGGCCGGGTCGTCTTTCTTCGTCTTTCCCGAACCGATGAACGGCACGTACTTCCGCCAGCCCTTCTTGCTGCCCGAGTGGCTGTTCTTGCCCTGTAGCTCGTCGAGGTCTTTCTCGCCCAGCAGGATGGTCTTGTCGCCCAGTGCTTGGAAGAAGTCGTCGCGCTTGCGCACGTCGTGAAACTCCGCCAGCTGGTCGGCAATGGCCAGCGTGGGCTCAATGTCGTTGCGCTTCAGGAACTCGTCCAGCAGCTCTTCGCTCTTCTTCTGCAGCTCGCGGCTGTCGCGGCGCAGTATGGCGTGAATCTTGGCTTTGGCCTTTGCCGTGCTGACGAAATTAATCCAAGCGGGCTGCACGTGCTGCGACTTGGACGTGAGGATTTCCACCTGATCGCCGCTCTGCAGCTTGTGGCTCAGTGGCACCAGCTTGTGGTTGACCTTTGCGCCGATGCAGTGGGAGCCGAGGAAGGTGTGGATGGAGAAGGCAAAGTCGAGTGCGGTACAGCCTGTGGGCATCGTCTTAATCTCGCCTTTGGGCGTGAAGACGAATATCTCACTGGCAAAGAGGTTGAGCTTGATGGCATCGAGGAAGTCCATCGCGTCGGGCTGTGGGTCGTCGAGGATTTCCTTTATCGTGCGCAGCCAGTCGTTCAGCTCGCTCTCGTTCTCATCTTCTGTGTATTCGCTGTCTTCGCCTTCCTTATATTTCCAGTGGGCGGCAAATCCCTGCTCGGCAATCTCGTCCATCCGGTCGCTGCGTATCTGCACCTCTATCCAGCGTCCCTGTTTCGACATCAGCGTCACGTGCAGTGCCTGATAGCCGTTGGCCTTTGGGTGGTTCAGCCAGTTGCGGAAGCGGTCGGGATGGGCCTTATAGATTTTCTCAATGGCTACGTAGATGTTGAAGCACTCCTGCACTTCCTCCTCGCGCTTGTTGGGTGTGAAGATGATGCGCACGGCCAGAATGTCGTACACCTCGTCGAAGGTGACGTGCTTGTTCTGCATCTTCTGCCAGATGGAGTAGGGGGTCTTGACGCGCTCCTTAATCTGGTACTTGATGCCCATCTTATTGAGCGCCTCCTCGATGGGAGCGGTGAACTGGTCGAACAGTTCGTGGCGCGACTCCTCTGTGGAGGCCAGCTTGCTCTTGATGCTGTCGTACTCCTCGGGATGCTCGTACTGGAAGCTGAGGTTCTCCAGTTCCGACTTAATCTTGTAGAGGCCCAGTCGGTTGGCCAGCGGGGCGTAGATGTAGAGCGTCTCGCCCGCAATCTTGTACTGCTTGTTGGCCGGCTGCGACTGCAGGGTGCGCATATTGTGCAGGCGGTCGCATATCTAGATGAGGATGACGCGTATGTCGTCGCTCATCGTGAGCAGCAGTTTCTTGAAGTTCTCTGCCTGTGCCGAGGCCTGCTCGCCGAAGATGCCGCCGCTGATCTTGGTCAGTCCGTCGACAATCTGTGCTATCTTGGCTCCGAAGATGTTCTCTATGTCCTCGGTGGTATAGTCGGTGTCCTCTACAACGTCGTGGAGCAGGGCGGCACAGATGCTCGTGGAACCGAGCCCCACCTCTTCGCAGGCTATCTGAGCCACGGCGATGGGGTGCATTATGTAGGGCTCTCCCGAGAGGCGGCGCACACCTTTATGGGCTTGACGGGCAAAGTTGAATGCCTTAGTGATGATGTCCACCTTCTTGCGGTGGCGCGAGGCAAGATAGCTGTCCAGCAGTCGTTGGAAAGCGTCGTTTATCAGTTTGTCGTCAGCGGCTTCGCGCATCATCGGGTCCTCGTCCATATCCGTTCCTCCTGTCTATATATTATAATAATGTGTAAAAAGCAAAGGGAGTGTGCCGTGGCCGTTACGGTCTTACCTCACTCTCAGTTTCTTGCCGGCCTGAATGTTGTTGCCCTTTATCTTGTTCAGCTTCTTCAGCTTAGCCACGGTCGTGCCGTTGCGGCGGGCTATCTCCGAGAGTGTCTGGCCGCGCTTCACGGTCACGTTGCCTGCTCCGCCTCCGCGGCCTTTGCGTCCTTTCACGCGTGCATTGCGTCCCTTCTTCTTGCCGTGGTGCGTGCTCTTGTGGTAATAGGTCGGCACGTCGTCGTTGATGACCACCTCGTTGCGGCGGGTCAGCAGCTCGTCGGCGCGGTAGGCGTAGACCGAGTCTTCCATATCAATGAACTTGCCCACTTCGGCCTGCGGCAGTCTCAGGGGCGACGGCTCGGTGGCACCGGGAATGATGTCGCGGCGGTACATCGGGTTGAGCGAGCGCAGCTGTTCGATGTTGATGCCTACCACGTGGGCCACCTGCTCCAAGTGCACGTTGCGTGTCACCATCACCGTGTCGGTCTTTATCGGCAGGCGCGTAGTCATCGGGCAGATGTTGTGGTCGCAGTAGTAGGTCATAATGTAGTTGGCGGCGATGAAGGCCGGCACGTAGCCGCGCGTCTCCTTCGGCAGATAGGGGTAAATCTTCCAGTAGTCCTTTTCGCCGTTCGAGCGGCGGATGGCCTTGTTGATGTTCTCCGGTCCGCAGTTGTAGGCTGCAATGACGAGGTTCCAGTCGCCGAACACGCGGTAGAGGTCGCGCAGGTAGCGTGCAGCGGCATACGACGCCTTCGTGGGGTCGCGCCGCTCGTCGACCAGCGTGTTCACCTTCAGTCCGTACTGCTTGCCCGTTCCGAGCATAAACTGCCACAGTCCCGTGGCTCCTACGCGCGATACGGCCCTCGGGTTGAGTGCCGACTCAATGACGGGCAGGTATTTCAGCTCCAGCGGCAGCCCATAGGCTTCGAGTGCCTCCTCGAAGACGGGCATATAGAAGTTGCTGGCTCCGAGCATATAGCTGACCGAGCGACGCAGCCGTCCGCTGTAGCGGTCGATGAACTGCTGCACCACGTCGTTGTGCGACATTTCCATTATGGCCGGTATGCGGCTCAGTCGGTCTACGTAGACAGCCTTCTCGAAGGTCGGGTTGACGTCGCGCATCTGGCAGTCGTTATCCTCGTTCAGGTAGGTCTTGGACATATAGAGGTTCATCAGACTGTCCAGATCATAGGTCATCGCCTCGGGAAACTCGATGACCTCCTCGTTGCCAATCTGGTCAGTGATGGTGATTTCGTCCTCGTCTTCAAACTCGTCGTCGTCCACTTCTTCTTGGGCCTGCATCGCGCAGTTCCATCCGAACAGCAGAGCGAGCATCATCATTAATACTTTCTTGTTCATTCCTTTTCTTGTTGTTTTTTAAAAGTTCAGGCTGCAGTTCACGCCCAGCGACGATGCGTGGAGCGGGTTGCGCGCTGAATGGTTATTAATGACCGCCGGCTCTACCTTCAGGCTGAGGTCCTTTGAGATGTCGAACACCGAGAGCTCGGCATCCACATAGGCATCGATGACGGAGAGTGCATAGACACCAATCATCACGAAGAAACTCATATCCCGCCAGCGGCGATACTTGTCCTTACGGCTCTTGAATATCTGTTTATAGCGATCCTCGTTGGCACTGGTAATCTGCATTCCCAGCGAGAGGAACTTGTTGTAGCTGGCCGTTCCCGGGTCGTCGTCCATTATGTCGAGATAGGCCTGCGAATAGTCCTTATACATCATATTGTTCCACGTCATCGCGTAGATGCAACCCATAAATCCTCCGTAGACCAGTGGCAACTTCCAGTATTTCCGGTTGTATATCTGTCCGGCACCGGGTAGCACCAGTGCCAGCCAGAGTGCGCGCTGCGGGTCGGGGCGCCACGTTGCCCAGTCGCGTTTGGGCTTGGCCACGCGTGCCGAGTCGACGATGAGCAGCTGATGGGCATCGGCCGCGGCGATGGAGTCCAGCGGTGCCAAGTCGGCCGCTGCTACCGGTATCACGCCACTGCTGTCGGCCGCTGCTATCGGCATCACGCCGCTACTGTCAGTCGCTGCCACCGGCAGTTGCTGCTGCGGCTGCTCTTCCTGTGCTGCGGCATAGCTGCCCAGCGAGAGCAACAGCCCTGCGGCAAGCATTCTGGCGGTGGATATGATGATATTCAGCTTCAAAACAGGACTTTACTTTTCTTGTTTGTCGTTGATGCTGTCCAGCGCATTCATTATGCGCTCCAGCTCCTCCTCGTTGTCGAAGGCGATGCTGATTTTGCCCTTCCCCTTCGGCGAGCAGGTCATCTGCACCTTAGCTTGGAAGAACTTGGCCAGCCGGTCTCTCAGCACGTTGAATTCTTCGGGCAGCTTCGCTTTGGCCGCGATTTTGCCTTTCACCGTCTTCACGTCGTCGCCCTGCTTGAGCATCTGCACCATCTCTTCCACCTTACGCACCGAGTAGCCCTGCTTCTGTATCTCGTTGAACAGCTTAATCTGCGTCGAAGGGCTGTCGATGGAGAGCAGGGCACGGGCGTGACCCATATCGATCTCGCGGTTCTTGAGCGCCATCTGTACCTGTGCGGGCAGCTTCAGCAGGCGCATATAGTTGGTGACGGCCGCGCGGCTCTTGCCCACGCGCTCCGAAATCTTTTCCTGCGTCATTCCCGTGGTCTCGGCCAGATGCTGGTAGGCCAGTGCTATCTCAATGGCGTTCAGGTCCTCGCGCTGGATGTTCTCCACGAGTGCCATCTCCATCACGCCCTCGTCTTCCACAGTGACGATGTAGGCCGGAATCTTGCTCAGTCCGGCCTGTTGCGAGGCACGCCAGCGGCGCTCGCCGGCAATAATCTGGTATTTTCCGCCCTCCACCTTACGCAGGGTGATGGGCTGTATGATGCCAATCTCGCGTATGCTGTTGGCCAGCTCTTGCAGTGCTTCTGCGTCGAATTCGTGGCGTGGCTGGTTGGGGTTGGGCTCTATCTGTGCGATGTCTATCTCGTTGAGGTTCGAGCTTCCCTGTGTCTTCACCTCGCCGGTGTCAATCAGTGCATCCAGTCCGCGCCCGTTGCCGATGTCGTCCAGTCCGCGTCCCAGTACGTTTCTGTCGTATTTCTTTTTTACTGCCATTAATTCCCTAAATTATTCTTGTTAATAATCTCCTTAGCCAGTGC
>JAFUZD010000095.1 GCA_017476785.1 Prevotella sp.
AAGGAGCCACGCTGCAATACCACGACGTGGCACGAAAGATAGAGAAGCTGCACATAGGGTTTGCCTATGTCGGCATCAGCCGTGGCGACAAGATTGCTATCTGCGGGCGCAACTCGGCCCACTGGGCCACGGCCTTCCTCGCCGTGCTGACCTATGGTGCCGTGGCAGTACCCGTGCAGCACGAGTGGGGCGCGGAGCAGATCCACAACGTGGTGAACCACTCAGACGCCCGCCTGCTCTTCGTAGGCGACTATGTGGGTACGACCTTAGAGCCTGAGGCTATGCCACGGCTGGAGGGCATCATCAATCTGCCTGACTTCTCGGTGCACACCTCGCGCTCCGAGCGGTTGACCTATGCACGCGAGCATCTGAACGAACTCTTTGGACGGCGGTACCCGAAGGCCTTTGGCCGTGACGACATCAGTTGGCACCGCGACGCACCGGAAGAGTTGGCCATTATCAACTATACCAGCGGAACCACTGGCTTCTCGAAGGGCGTGATGCTACCCTATCGCGCACTGTGGGGCAATCTGGACTGCTGCCGCGAGATACTGGGTTCCCACGTACCCGAGGAGGCATCCACGCTGAGCATCCTGCCGATGGCTCATATGTATGGTATGGCCATCGAGTTCTTCTTTCCTTTCTGCCACGGTTGCCATCTGTTCTTCCTGAACCGCCTACCCTCACCCTCGCTGATAGCCGAGGTGCTGGCCGAGGTGAAGCCCGCCATCGTAATCGCCGTACCGCTGATTGTAGAGAAGATTATCCGCAAGCGGGTGTTCCCCCACATCCAGAGCAATGCCGTGAAGTTGCTGCTGCAGATGCCCGTAGTGAACAGGAAGGTGAAGCAGCGACTGACACAAGAGGTGCGTGAAGCCTTTGGTGGAAGAGCCTACGAGGTGGTTGTGGGCGGTGCGGCACTCAATCAGGAGATAGAGCAGTTCCTCGTGAGTATCGGCTTCCCGCTGACCGTGGGCTATGGGACTACGGAGTGTGCGCCGCTGATTAGTCTGGCCGACCATCACGACTTTGTGGCCGGCTCGTGCGGCAAGACCGTGAAGAATATGGAGGTGCGCATCGACTCAACATCGCCGACCGACATTCCCGGCGAGATACTGGCACGCGGACAGAACGTGATGCTGGGCTACTATAAGAACGAGGAGGCGACACACGAAGCCATTGATGCCGATGGATGGTACCACACGGGCGACCTCGGAACGCTCTCGGCCGACGGCCACCTTTTCATCCGTGGCCGCATCAAGAATATGTTGCTGGGAGCCAACGGACAGAACGTGTATCCCGAAGAAATTGAGGACAAGCTCAACTCAATGGCGATGGTGAACGAGAGCCTCGTGGTGCAGGACGGTGAGCGACTGGTGGCACTGGTACACCCGGAGTACGACGAGGCGACCGAGATGGGATTCTCGGAGGACGACCTGAAAAACATTATGGAGCAAAACCGGATAGAGCTGAACCGACAGTTGCCGGCCTACAGCAAGATACAAGCCGTAAGGCTGTGCCGGGATGAATTTGAGAAAACACCGAAGAAGAGTATAAAACGCTACTTATATAAATAAAACTTATGGAAAACGTACCGAGCTTTAACGAACGAATACAGCAGAGCATCATTGAACACTGGGATGCCGACGCACTGACCGACTATAAGGGAGCCACGCTGCAATACCACGACGTGGCACGAAAGATAGAGAAGCTGCATATCCTCTTTGAGAACAGCGGCATAGAGCGGGGCGACAAGATAGCACTCTGCGGACGCAACTCGGCCAACTGGGCCACGGCTTTCCTCGCCGTGCTGACCTACGGTGCCGTGGCTGTGCCCATCCTTCACGAGTTCACACCCGACCAGATACACAACATCGTGAACCACTCGGAAGCGCGACTGCTCTTCGTAGGCGACCACGTGGCCACACAGATAGACCCAACGAAGATGCCACGGCTGGAGGGCATCGTCAACAATCCCGACTACTCGCTGATGCTCTCACGCACAGACAAGCTGACGTTTGCACGTGAGCATCTGAACGAAATCTTCGGCCAGCGCTATCCTAAGTATTTCCGTAAGGAACACGTACATTATTATATAGAGCAGAACGGCGAAGAGCTGGCACTGATTAACTATACCAGCGGGACCACGGGATTCTCTAAAGGCGTGATGATTCCCTACCGGGCACTGTGGTCGAACTACGACTTTGCCGAGCACGTGCTGGGCAACGTCATCAAGCCCGACGACCGCGTCATCTCCATCCTACCGATGGCTCATATGTACGGAATGGCCTTCGAGTTCATCTTCGAGTTCCTCCACGGCTGCCACGTCTATTACCTCAACCGCATCCCTTCGCCAGCCATCATCGCACAGGCTTTTGCCGACATCAAGCCTATCATCATCATCGCTGTGCCGTTGGTCATCGAGAAAATCATACGCAAGAAAGTGTTCCCCAAGATTCAGAACAACCGGATGCGCCTACTGCTCTCTATGCCCGTCATCTCGAGAAAGGTGAGACAGATGATTTGCCAAGAGGTAGTCAAGGCTTTTGGCGGACATCTGTACGAGGTAATCATAGGCGGAGCAGCGTTCAATCAGGAAGTAGAGTCGTTCCTTAAGCGTATTGAGTTCCCCTATACCGTGGGCTACGGAGCAACGGAGTGTGCGCCCATCATCTGCTACAGCGACTGGAAGACCTTCAAGCAGGGCTCGTGCGGACGCGCTGCCTACCATATGGAGGTGAAAATAGACTCGCCCGACCCCGCCAACATTCCCGGTGAGATACTGGCACGCGGATTGAACGTGATGCTGGGCTACTACAAGAACGAGGAGGCCACGCGAGAGACCATCGACGCCGACGGATGGTATCACACGGGCGATTTGGGAACAATGGATGCCGAAGGCAACGTGTTCATCAATGGACGTTCGAAGAATATGCTGCTGGGACCTAACGGGCAGAACATCTACCCCGAAGAGATAGAAGACAAGCTTAACTCAATGACAATGGTGGTAGAGAGCCTCGTGGTGCAGCGCGACAACAAGCTCGTCGGACTGGTCTACCCCGACTACGACGAGGCGAAGAATATGAACTTCAACGAGGAAGACCTGAAGAACATTATGGAGCAGAACCGCACCCAGCTGAACCTCCAGTTGCCTGCCTACGAGAAGATTACCGAAATAGAGATGAGGAAAGACGAGTTTGCCAAAACGCCCAAACGCAGCATCAAGCGATTCCTCTATACATAACATTGCTCAGAATCAGTCATATAGATTCTAAGCTCCCGTCACTATAAGGGGGATTATCAGATGAGGCCGAGAATACCTGCTTCCCAATGAGCCGAAGCAGATATTCTACGGCCTTTGGATTTTTCTCACGAGCTTTCAACAGCTCCTGCGCATACACTTTCCTCCGCCATATCGGAGTTGAACCCGTCCACCAGTTCCCGAGGGGCATCCGATGTTCTTGGTCGCCATACTCTTCTGATGAATCTGATATAGCTTATAGCGATTCTGCCATCAGGTCATTGCGGCCAATGAGACTGAAGATTGTGATTTCGTTGTCTTCGTTGAGGATACGGAGCGTACGCAAAACCTCATTCAGTGTCGAGCCACTGGTGGTCACATCATCTATCACAAGCACATTCTGTTGACGAATCATTGAACAAAGTTCCCGCTCCTCTTCTGATTCAAATCTCAGGAAGTTCATAATATATGGACGCAACCTGCTTTTCTTCACATCCTTAGCTATTGTAAAATAATCCTTCTTATGAATCATCTCTAACATAGCATTGATAGAGCTCTTGGCCTGCTCCTTTGCGGCAGAGCTGTATCGCGGCATACCATTCTCCAAAACATCATCAAGATATTGTTTCTCGTAAGCCTTCATATCAAAGGATATTTTCGAGGGAAGAGCCTTAACCAGTGTCATCTTACATAATGTGGGCTGCGCAAATCTGTAAATATAGCGCAACATATACTGATTAACCTTACTTGATGATTCTGGCATCACCACAAGGTCATAGTTGTACAGATTGATTTTCTTATGAAGATTGTCTATCGCATTTTTAATGAAGTCTGTCAAGTCCTGAGTGTTTTGCAAATCACTTGTAAACTTGACATATTTAATAAATGCTGTACGTATAGAACTTTCCACTTGCTCAGAAAACTCATAGCCATAATAGAAGCACTTGCCAAATGCCTTCACTTGATATCCATTACCAGTAAGGCTGACAATGTCCGCTGCTCCATCGTGCTCAAAATCGAACACAAATTTCTTCTCTGTTTCGTCGAATGTTACGCCCATATCATTTAATAACTCTTTAGCAGAGATAGTGCAAGCCGAACAAAAACACAAATAATTTTGAATCTCTTTGAAGCGCTGCCTACCTTTCAGTGAGGACAAAATTACGAAGAGTCGCGTGCAAAACAAAAGAAACTCGTTCCTTTTTGCCGAGACAAAGTAACATCGTCAACTCGTTGGCAAAGTTACGAAAATTTTCTGTTTGACGGATGGGGTCTGCCGACTTTTTGATGCAATGGCGGAAAATATACGCTCATTTTTCCCCCTTTCTTTCTTCATTCTTGTTTTTTTGTCGTACTTTTGCAGATTGTAAAAGTGTACGCCCCGTTCGTTGAGGGGTTATGAATGAACCAATACAAAGTTATGAAAGTCTTAAAATTTGGCGGAACATCCGTAGGTTCCGTAGAAAGTATTCTCAGTCTGAAGCGAATCGTAGAGTCGCAGAAGCGTCCAGTGATAGTGGTTGTGAGTGCGCTGGGCGGTATCACAGACAAACTGATTGCCACCTCACAACTGGCCTTAAAGGGCGACGAGACCTATCGCAGCGAGTTTGAAGCGATGTGGAAACGCCATCAGGAAATGGCCGAGGCCGTCATCACCGATGCCCCCCGGCGGCAAGCCCTCCAGAAAACCATCGACGACTTATTCGAAGAGTTACGCTCCATATATTATGGCGTGTACCTCATCCGCGACCTCAGTGCCAAGACGCAGGCCGCCATTGTCAGCTACGGCGAGCGGCTGAGCAGCCACATCGTGGCCGCACTGATTGACAACGCTGAGCGGAAAGACGCACGCGACTTTATCAAGACCGAGTGGAAGCACAATAAACACATACTTGACTCTGAGCTGACCAACCAACTGGTAGTCAACACCTTTAAGGATTGGAAGGCTACGGAGCAAGTGGCCGTCGTCCCGGGCTTCATCAGTGCCGACAAGCACTCTGGCGAAGTGACGAACCTCGGGCGAGGCGGCAGCGACTACACTGCCAGCATACTGGCAGCAGCACTGAATGCCGAAGTGCTCGAGATATGGACAGACGTCAACGGATTTATGACGGCCGACCCGCGCGTCATCCGTACCGCATACACCATTCAGGAACTGAGCTACGTAGAGGCTATGGAGCTCTGCAACTTCGGCGCAAAGGTCATCTATCCTCCCACTATCTATCCCGTCTGCGTGAAGAACATCCCCATCCGGGTAAAAAACACGTTCAACCCCGAACACCCCGGCACACTCATCAAAGACAAGATAGAGAACGACCGCAAGCCCATCAAGGGCATATCTTCCATTAACGGCACCACACTCATCACGGTGACGGGTCTCTCAATGGTCGGTGTCATCGGCGTCAACCGCCGTATCTTCACAGCACTGGCCGACAATGGCGTCTCTGTGTTTATGGTCAGTCAGGCCTCATCGGAGAATTCCACCAGCATCGGTGTGCGCGACGAGGATGCCGAGAAAGCCGTCAGCGTACTCAACCGGGAGTTCCAGAAAGAAATTGAGACGGGCGCAATGTTCCCGATGCACGCAGAGAGCGGCTTGGCCACCATTGCCATCGTCGGAGAGAATATGAAGCACACGCCGGGCATCGCCGGAAAGCTGTTCGGCACACTGGGCCGCAGCGGCATCTCGGTCATCGCCTGTGCGCAGGGTGCATCGGAAACAAACATCTCGTTCGTGGTTGACGCCAAGCTGCTGCGCAAGTCGCTCAACGTGCTTCACGACTCCTTCTTCCTTTCGGAATACAAAGTGCTCAACCTCTTCATCTGCGGCATCGGCACGGTGGGCGGCCATCTCATAGAGCAAATACGGTCGCAGTACCAGCAACTGATGGAGACCCGGCGGCTGAAGCTCAACGTGGTGGGCATTGCCAGCAGCCGAAATGCCATCTTCTGCCGCGACGGCATCGACCTCGCCACCTATCGGGAGCAGCTGAAGGCGTCGGAGCCCAGCAACATAGCGCATCTGCGCGACGAGGTTATCGGGATGATCATCTTCAACTCCGTGTTTGTAGACTGTACGGCCAGCACCGAGGTGGCAGCACTCTATCAGACTTTCTTGGAGCACAACATATCGGTAGTGGCAGCCAATAAGGTGGCGGCCTCTTCCGACTACGACAGCTATCTGAAGCTGAAAGAGACAGCCCTGCGGCGCGGCGTGAAGTTCCTCTTCGAGACCAACGTCGGTGCCGGACTGCCCATCATCGGGACCATCAACGACCTACGCAACTCCGGCGACAAGATTCTCCGAATCGAGGCCGTGCTCAGTGGAACGTTGAACTTCATCTTCAATGAGCTGTCGAAGGACGTACCTTTCTCTGAGACCGTCCATCGGGCTAAGGAGCAGGGCTACTCCGAGCCAGACCCCCGTATCGACCTCTGCGGCAAGGATGTCATCCGCAAGCTGGTCATCCTGACGCGCGAAGCAGGCTATAAGGCCGAGCAGGCCGACGTGGAGAAGCATCTGTTTATGCCGAACGAGTTCTTCGAAGGCTCGATAGATGATTTCTGGGAGCACCTGCCTTCGCTCGACGCAGACTTTGAGGAGCGCCGCTGCGTACTGGAGGCTGCCCACAAGCGCTGGCGCTTCGTGGCCAAGATGGACCACGGGCGCACCAGTGTCTCGCTGGAGGCCGTAGACGAACACCATCCTTTCTACGGACTGGAGGGCTCCAACAACATCGTGCTGCTCACCACCGAGCGCTATCGCGAATACCCAATGCTCATTCAGGGCTATGGAGCCGGTGCCGGCGTAACAGCAGCCGGTGTGTTTGCCAACATAATGTCTATTGCTAATATCTGATTTCGTATGAAGCACATTATTATATTAGGCGACGGAATGGCCGACCACCCCGTTGAGCGACTGGGTGGCAAGACGCTGCTCCAGTATGCCCACCCCGAATATATGAACCTGCTGGCCAGCCGTGGCCGCTGCGGACGGCTGGTCACGGTGCCCGACGGATTCCACCCCGGCAGCGAGGTGGCCAACACAGCCATCTTAGGCTACGACCTGAATATGGTGTATGAGGGGCGCGGTCCCTTAGAGGCGGCCAGCATTGGCTATGAGATGCGCGACGACGATATGGCCATCCGCTGCAACATCATCACGCTGGAAGACGGGCGTATCGTCACCCACAACGGCGGCAATCTGGAGACGGCCGACGGCGACGTGCTGATACAATACCTCAACGAGCACCTCGGCGACGACCGCGTGCGCTTCATCACCGGCATTCAATACCGCCACCTGCTGGTCATCCGAGGTGGCTCGAAATACATTGACTGTGCTCCTCCCCACGACCATCCCAACGAGGCGTGGCGACCGCTGCTGGTCAAGCCCCTGCCCGATGCCCCCGTCGAGGCCGGACGGCTGACGGCTCAAGAGACCGCCGACCTGCTTAACCACCTTATCCTCCAGTCGCAGGAACTGCTGGCCAAGCATCCTCTCAACAGGGCGCGGGCAGCCGAGGGGAAGCGGCAGGCCAACAGCATTTGGCCGTGGAGCGGCGGCTACCGCCCGCAGATGCAGACGCTGATGGAGATGTATCCGCAGGTGAAGAGTGGCTCCGTGATTTCTGCCGTCGACTTGATTCGCGGCATCGGCAAGTATGCCGGGCTGCACCGCATTGTCATCGACGGGATGACGGGACTGGCCGACACCAACTACGAGGGTAAGGCGCAGGCGGCCATTGAGGCACTGAAGAAAGAAGACTTCATCTTCTTGCACGTCGAAGCCAGCGACGAAGCCGGCCACGACGGCGACTTGGAGCTGAAGCTGAAGACCATCGGCTATCTGGACGAGCGCATTATACGCCCCATATACAACGAAGTAAAGCAGTGGGACGAGCCCGTCTGCATTGCCATCCTGCCCGACCATCCCACGCCGGTAGAGATTCGTACCCACGTCAGCGAGCCGGTGCCCTTCCTCATCTGGCACCGCGACATTGTCCCCGACAGTGTGGTAGACTTTGACGAGCAGAGCTGCGTGGCGGGGAGCTACGGGCTGCTGAAGCTGGATGAGTTTATGAAAACATTTATGGCGATATAATTACATCATTATGAAATATTACAGCACCAATCATCAGGCACCCATTGCCGACTTGCAGAAAGCCGTCGTCAAAGGACTGGCAGAAGACCGCGGGCTCTATATGCCCGAAAACATCAAGCAACTGCCGAAGGAGTTCTTCGAGACCATCGGGCAGCAGTCGTTCCAAGAGATAGCCTACACGGTGGCCGACGCCTTCTTCGGCGAAGACATTGAAGCCGGCAAGCTGAAAGAGATAGTCTACGACACGCTGGCTTTCGACTGCCCCGTGAAACAGATTGACGACAACATCTATGTACTCGAGCTGTTCCACGGCCCCACCCTCGCCTTTAAGGACGTGGGAGCCCGCTTTATGGCGCGCGTGCTGCAATACCTGCTGTCCTCCCAGACGGAGACCTCGGCAAAGGGATGCAACGTGCTCGTTGCCACCAGCGGCGACACGGGGTCGGCCGTGGCCAACGGTTTTCTCGGCGTTGAGGGCATCCACGTCTACGTGCTCTACCCCAAAGGAAAGGTGAGCCCGATACAGGAATGCCAGTTCACCACACTGGGACAGAACATCACGGCCATCGAGGTAGACGGCGTGTTCGACGACTGTCAGGCACTGGTGAAAAGTGCCTTTATGGATAAGGAGCTGAACGAGCATTTAAGACTGACATCGGCCAACAGCATCAACGTAGCACGCTTCCTGCCGCAGGCTTTCTACTATTTCAATGCCTATGCACGGCTGAGCCAGCACCCGGAGCTGGTTGTCTGTGTGCCCAGCGGCAACTTTGGCAACATCTGCGCTGCCCTGTTCGGCCACGAGATGGGACTGCCCGTCAAGCGGTTCATCGCAGCCAACAATGCCAACGACATCTTCTACAAGTACCTGCTGACGGGGCAGTATGAGCCTAAAGCGTCCATACAGACGCTGGCCAATGCGATGGACGTGGGCGACCCCTCTAACTTTGCACGTATCTACGAGCTCTACGGCCGCAGCCACGAGCGGATAACAAGCCTCATCAGCGGAGCCACCTACACCGACGAGCAGATTGCCGAAACGATGCGCGAGTGCTACCAGCGCACCGGCTATACGCTCGATCCTCACGGAGCGTGCGGCTATCGTGCCCTGCGCGAGGGGCTGAAGCCGGGCGAAGTGGGCGTATTCTGCGAGACGGCTCACCCAGCCAAGTTCAAAGACACCGTGGAACGCATCATCGGTGCCGAGGTGCCCATCCCCGAACGGCTGGCCGCCTTTATGCGAGGCAAGAAGCAGAGTGTGCCGATGACGGCCCGCTTTGAGGATTTCAAAGCTTATCTGATGGCTCAGTAGGAATGGCCTAAGGCATTCCTGCCAGACACAGACAGACCGACAACAAGCGCCCCAAGAAGTGGAACTGCTCACTTCTTGGGGCGCTTGTTTGTTGCTGTCCGTCTGGCCGCCGAGGGCATTCTGCCAGTGACTATGGGCTTGCCCTGTTCGTTTCCTACCCTGCGGAGGCCTGCTCCGGAGGCTGAAAAGGCTTGCTCCGGAGGCCGCGGAGGCTTGCTTCAGAGGCTGGGGAGGCTTGCTTCCAAGGCTGCGGAGATCTCCGAGTTCTCGGAGTTCTCTGAGCGCTCCGAGCGCTCTGAGTTCTCCAAGTGCTCCGAGTTCTCCGAGTGCTCTCCCGCTAATGGTTTCAGTGGTGCTCGGGCACAATGGCAAAGTAGACCAAATCCTCGCTGTCAGAGTCGTTGTGCATCGAGTGCGAATGCCCCATCGGACAATAGTGCACGCTGCCCGACTGGATGGGTTCCGTAGTGCCGTCGTAGACAAAATGGCCGTGACCGCTGAGAATCATCACTATCTCGCAGTTGCCCTCGTGCTGGTGGTAGCCACTCGATGCACCGGGTGTCAGCCGGCTCATCATAATCTTGCACTTCTCGTCCACGAAATTACGGGTGCGGAGCAGGCCTTCGCCCCCTTTGAACTTCATTATCTCCTGCTCATTAATCTGGTCGTAGTCAATAATCATAGCTGTTCTGTTTTTAGTTATAAGGTTTCTAATGGAATGTTTTCGGCGTTCTTCAGATAGTCCCTGCGCAGCTGGAGCACCTGCGGCCACGCTTCCGTGGCCATCAGCCGGCCAACGGGCAGGTCTATCTTCCACTGCCCCCGCGCCTCCAACCGCGATATCATCGTGCCCAGATTCAGCCGGGCTATGTCTTCGGCCGGCATATAGGTCGAGGTCTCCCCTTTCTCGTCCGACGAGATTTCAATCAGCAGCCGGGCTTCAATCAGTTCGTACAGCAAGTCCACGAGGACACGGATGGGAATGCCCGTCTCCTCGCGCAGTTCCAACGCCGTATAGGGCTGCCCGCCACTGGCAAAGCGCCGGCAGATGCGCCCCATCAGCAATGCGCAGAGCATCAGCCGATAGCGGTGGCTGATGTCCTCGGTGGTGGTGTCGTAGGAGAAATAGTCGAGGTTCTGGTTGGTGTAGCACAGCTCGGCACCGAAGAGGCAGATGGTCCACGATATCTGTACCCACAGCATAAACAGCGGCAGGGCTGCAAACGAGCCATAGATGGCATTATAGCTGCTGACCCATATCTGCGAGTGGATATAGAAGAACTGCAGCCATTGCATCGCGATACCGGCCAGAATGCCGGGAACAATGACACAGGAGGGGCGCACGTGGGTATTGGGCATAAAGACGTAGAGGGCAATGAAGAGGCCCGCCATCAGCACGTAAGGCACTAAGTCGATGAGGAAGCGCACCATCGGACCGAGCAGCAGGAAATCGGGCACGCCCTTTGCCATCGTGGCCAGAAAGATGGTGAGACCCGAGGTGAGCACGATGATGATGGGAAAGACAAAGAACATAGCCAGATAGTCGGTGAAGGTGCGAAAGATACTGCGCGGCTTCTTCACCTGCCATATCTCGTTGAATGTCTGCTCAATGTTGCTCACCAGCATCAGCACGGTATAGAGCATAAAGATAAGGCCGATGCCGAGGAAGATGCCGCTCTTGGTGTGAATCAAGTAGCTGTTGACAAAGCCGATAATGACATCGGCCGCCTGTGGCTGCGACTTGAAAGCATCGCGGAACCACACCTCAATATACCTGTTGTAGCCGAATCCGCGGGCAATGGCAAACACCACGGCAAGAATCGGAACAATGGCCAGCAGCGTGGAGTACGTCAGGGCAGCCGCCTTGGTCAGCACCCGCTTGGCCGTGAAGAAACGGATGGTCAGGTACAGCTTCTTCACTATTTCAATCAGCAGGAAGGGAACTGGCGAGACTTCGTCGGCTGATATGCGCCACATATCAACCTGCAAGAAACGGATTACGCGCTGCATTGCCACTCTCATACTGTAGAACTCTCAGAAAAAAAAACAGTGCCCCTATAAGCCGGGTTCTGTACCTCTCACGAGGAGAGGTGTCTGCCATTTATCTAATCCGCAAGTCACCCTGCGGCTTCAGCATTCTACCCTCCATCGCAGTTGCTGAAACACTCGGACGGACAGCCCTCAGTCGATGGTATACGCGAACTTGCAGCCCACAGTCGGAACAGCCCAATGATCACCGATTGGCTGGTGGTCTCTTACACCGCCTTCTCACCCTTGCCCGCGCTGCGGGCGGTCGTTCTCTTCTGCCGGCACCTACTGTCACCAATAGCTTCTACTTTCGGAAGTGGGGTGTCCTATGCTGCCCGGACTTTCCTCTCGCCCGCCCTTTCAGGCACGCCAGCGGCAGACCGGGACACTGTTTGGATAGTGCAAAGATAACAGAAAAAATCGGATTAAGCGAGTGAATATTTAATAAATTAAAGATTTCGACATTTTTATTTACAGATTAAACATTTGCAAAAATGACAGCCGCACTCGCAAACAGCCGTTAACTCGATTGGACGAAGTGTTAAATTGCGACAAATTATCACGACAAAATGGCAGAATAACGAAATTTGCTTCTATATTTGCACAAGAAATTTCAGTTAGAACAGTATTGGATATTAAAACGTGTTAGAAATGAAAAAGATTGGAAATTACTTATCATCGACGATGTGTGTCATCGTTCTCGCCTTTTCGATGGCTTCGTGCAATAAGACGGTTGCCGCCACCCCGGCAGGCCAGCCCGTGGACTTGACTTATGCGGCAGAAAAGGCACTGCCCAGCGTAGTGCATATCAAGTATGTGCAGAACAGCAAGATTCAGACCATCGAGGTGCAGAGCGACCCGTTTGAGGATTTCTTCTCCGACCCGTTTGGCGGCTTCTTCGGCCGAGGACAGGGCGGACAGGGTGGCACGCGCAAGCGTCAGGTGCAGACCCCGAAGCGCACTGCCAGTGGTTCGGGTGTCATCATCTCTGCCGATGGCTACATCGTAACGAATAACCACGTGGTCGACGGAGCCGACGAGTTGACCGTCACGCTGAACGACAATCAGGAATACTCGGCCCGCATCATCGGTACCGACAAGACGACCGACCTCGCCCTGATTAAGATTGAGGGCAAGAACCTGCCGGCCATCGCCATTGCCAACAGCGACGAAATCAAAGTGGGCGAATGGGTTCTGGCCGTAGGCAACCCGCTCGGACTGAACAACACGGTGACGGCTGGCATCGTCAGTGCCAAAGCCCGCTCACTGGGTGCCAACGGCGTGGAGTCGTTCATCCAGACCGACGCTGCCATCAACGCCGGAAACTCTGGAGGCGCACTGGTCAACACGAAGGGTGAGCTGGTAGGCATCAACGCAATGCTCTATTCGCAGACGGGCTCGTACAGCGGCTACGGCTTTGCCATTCCCACCACTATTATGAATAAGGTGGTCGACGACTTGAAGCAGTTCGGAACGGTGCAGCGTGCAATGGTAGGCATTCAGGGTATCAACGTGAAAGAGTACATCGACTCTGAGAAAGACAGAGGCAACGAGATTAACCTCGGCACGATGGAGGGCATCTACGTAGCTAAGGTGGTTGACGGCAGCGCTGCTGCATCGGCCGGCATCGTAGAGGGCGACGTCATCATTGCCATTGACGGCCAGAAGGTGAGCAAGATGGCCGAGCTCCAAGAGATTATCGCCCGCAAGCGTCCGGGACAGAAGGTGGCCATCACCTATCTGCACGACAAGAAGAAAAAGACCGAGACGGCGGTGCTGAAGAACGAGCAGGGCAACACGAACGTGGTACGTAACGCCGACTTGGACGTGCTGGGTGCCAACTTCCGCGAGGTGTCAGCCGCACAGAAGCAGCAGCTCGAAATCAGCAACGGTCTCGAAGTGCTGAAAGTGAACAGCGGAAAGCTGAAAGCTGCCGGCGTGCCGAAGGGCTTCATCATCCTGCGCGTCAACGATCAGGATATCAAGACCATCGACGACCTGCAGCGCATCGTGAAGGAGACTTCTACCAGCAAAGAGCCCGTATTGTTCATTGCCGGTAAGTATCCTACGGGCAAGCTCGGCTACTTTGCCATCCCGCTCTCTGAGTAAAACTGCCGAAAGGCTGATTGAAAAGGCTTCTGCAGATAAGGCCAGTCCATCCTGCAGAAGCCTTTTCTTTTGCATCCGAAACTATCAAGTAAAAAATTTGGTGATTCAGAAAAAAACGCTTACTTTTGCATTTAGCAATAAAACCTACGCCAAATGAGACAACTGAAAATAACCAAATCTATTACTAATCGAGAGAGCGCATCGCTCGATAAGTATCTTCAGGAAATCGGAAAAGAAGAGCTGATTTCTGTCGAGGAAGAAGTGGAACTGGCTCAGCGCATCAAGAAAGGCGACCGTAAAGCGCTGGAGCGACTGACTAAAGCCAATCTGCGCTTTGTTGTCTCTGTGGCCAAGCAATACCAGAATCAGGGGCTGAGTCTCCCCGACCTGATCAATGAGGGTAACCTCGGCTTGATTAAGGCGGCTGAGAAGTTTGACGAGACGCGCGGCTTCAAGTTCATCTCGTATGCCGTATGGTGGATCAGGCAGAGCATCCTGCAAGCCATTGCAGAGCAGAGCCGCATCGTCCGGTTGCCATTGAACCAAGTGGGCTCGGTCAACAAGATTAACCGCGAGGTAAACAAGTTTGAACAGGAATTTGAGCGCCGCCCCTCGGCAGAAGAGATTTCGGAAAAGATTGACCTGCCTGAGGACAAAATAGACGACGCACTGAAAGTTAACACCCGCCACGTGTCGGTAGACGCTCCGTTTGTAGACGGCGAGGACAACAGCCTGCTGGACGTGCTGGTGAACGACGACTCGCCGACGGCCGACCGCCAGCTGGTGATGGAGTCGCTGCAGGCCGAGATTAAGACGGCACTGGAGACGCTGAATCCCCGCGAACGGAAGATTATTCAGGCATTCTTCGGTATTGACCAGCCTGAAATGACGCTGGAAGAAATCGGCACGAAGTTCGGACTGACGCGCGAACGCGTGCGCCAGATTAAGGAGAAAGCCATTCGCCGGCTGCGCAACAGCACGAAGAACAAGATGCTAAAGACATACTTAGGACAATAAAAAAAACATCAAACAGAAAGAAGAAAAATGAGACGAATGAAATATCCGCTGCTGGCTCTTGCCCTGCTGATGGCATCGGCCACGTCAGCCAAGCGTGTGGTAGTGCCGGTCTATATGTTCGGCTATGCTGCGTCGTTTTCTGACTCCGTGGTCTATCTCACCGACGTGCAAGAGGTGGACAGTGCTTGGATAGACGGCAAGACGCGGTTCCTGCTGGGACGTGACAACTACTCGGCACAGCTGAGGGAGCACTTCACCGAGAAACAGATGCCCAATCGCGTGTGTGGCGTCATCTTTGCCCTGAAGCGCAGCGACGCAGAGAAGATGTACTTGAAGATGACCCGCCGCTACACGGTAAAGGCAAAAAACAAATATGAGGTCAAATATCTGACGGCCAACGACTTTAAGTTCCAGTCCATCAATATGGCAGAAGAAGAGGACGAAGCGGCTCCCAAGCCTGTCAAGAAGCCCAAGAAGCCCAAAGGTCCCAAGCCCCCGAAAGGCCAACAAGGTCAGCTTCCTCCGAAGCCATAAGGCCATCAGGGGAAAAACAAAACAAAAAAGCGGCTCGCTTCCACGATGGAAAGCGAGCCGCTTTTCTTATTCTACCGATGTCTTTTGCGCTCAGAAAGTGTA
>JAFUZD010000096.1 GCA_017476785.1 Prevotella sp.
ACTGGTTGGGCGCCACCTCGTTGTGGCGTGTCTTTACGGGGATGCCCAGTTCCAGTGCCTGCACTTCGAGGTCGCGCATAAAAGCGGCCACGCGCTCGGGGATGGAACCGAAGTAGTGGTCGTCCATCTGTTGGTTCTTGGCCGAGTCGTGTCCCATCAGCGTGCGGCCGGTGAGTAATAGGTCAGGACGGGCCGAGTAGAGCCCTTCGTCCACGAGGAAATACTCCTGCTCCCAACCCAGATTGCTGGTCACTTTCTTGACGTTGGGGTCGAAGTAGTGGCACACGTCGGTGGCAGCCACGTTGACGGCGTGCAAGGCGCGTAGCAGCGGAGCCTTATAGTCGAGGGCCTCGCCCGTGTAGCTGATGAAGACGGTGGGGATGCAGAGCGTGTCGTCGATGATGAAGACGGGACTGGTGGGGTCCCACGCCGAGTAGCCGCGGGCCTCGAACGTGGCGCGGATGCCGCCAGAGGGGAAGCTCGATGCGTCGGGTTCCTGCTGTACGAGCAGCTTGCCACTGAACTCTTCTATCATTCCGCCCTTACCGTCGTGCTCAATAAACGAGTCGTGCTTCTCGGCCGTGCCCTCGGTCAGTGGCTGGAACCAGTGGGTGTAGTGGGTGACGCCCATCTCCGAGGCCCACTGCTTTATTCCTGCTGCCACGGCGTCGGCAATGGTACGGTCGAGCCGTGCCCCGTTGTCGATGACGTCGGTCATCTTCTCGTAGACGTCCTTCGGCAGGTACTTGTACATCTTCTCGCGGTTGAACACCTTCTTCCCGAAATACTCATACGGGCGTTCCGTGGGTGTCTTTACGTCGAGCGGCTTTTTCTTGAAAGCCTCGCCGACCATCTGAAATCTTAAGTTTTCCATCATTTCCTTTGTTTTATTTTGTGTTTATGTTGCATTGGTTCTTCGCTTGCTGTTCATTGCTTGCCCGTGAGGTAGCGGTCCACTTCAGTGGCCGCCTGTCGGCCACTGGCCAGTGCGCGCACCACGAGTGAGGCTCCGCTCTGGGCATCGCCGCAGACAAACACGCCGGGGCCGTAGTCTGGGTGCTCGGGTTTCAGGAACCCCATAGCCAGCAGCACCAGTTCGGCTTTGATGACTTCGGGCTCGCCCTTCGGCACCATCAGCGGCCGTCCGCCATCGGGGTTGGGCTGCCACTCTATCTCCTGAACCTTCACGCCCGTCACTCTCCCGTCTTTCCCGACGAACTCCAGCGTGTTGATGTTCCATCGGCGAGTGCAGCCCTCCTCGTGGCTCGAGGTGGTCTTCAGCGTCCGGGGGAAGTGGGGCCACGGGTTCTGCGGGTCGGTAGGCCCTTCTGCCGGGCGTGGCATAATCTCAATCTGTGTCACGCTGCGGCACCCCTGTCGGTGCGCCGTGCCGATGCAGTCGCTGCCCGTGTCGCCGCCGCCGATGACCAGCACGTCTTTGCCTTTGGCCGTGATGCGCTCCGTCTTGCTAAACTCCGCCCCGGCCAGTACGCGGTTCTGCTGGCTCAGCAGTTCGAGGGCAAAGTGCACTCCCTTCAGCTGGCGGCCCGGTATGTTGAGGTCGCGTGCCGGAGGGGTGCCAGTAGCAATGACGATAGCCCCCCACCCATCCACCCCCGAGGGGGAGGCGTGATTACCCATAGAGCTATCTACATCCTCCCCTCGGGGAGGGATGGTGAAGGGGCTGTTGAACCGGAATTCAATGCCTTCCTGCTCCAGCACCCTCATCCGTCGGTCTATGATTGCTTTGTTCAGCTTGAAGTTAGGAATGCCGTAGCGTAGCAAGCCGCCGGCCGCCTCGTTCTTGTCGAACACGGTGACGGTATAGCCCTTTAGGTTGAGGTCGTGGGCAGCCGCCAGTCCGGCAGGGCCGGCTCCGACGACGGCCACCCGCTTGCCGTTGCGGCGGGGCTGATGAATGCGTACATAGTTCTCGCGAAAGGCGGCCTCGGTGATGGCCGCTTCGTTCTCACGGTTGGTCGTCGGCTCGTTCTGGGTGAGGTTCAGCACGCACGCTTTCTCACACAGGGCGGGGCACACCCTGCCCGTAAACTCGGGGAAGGGGTTGGTGGCGTTCAGCAGCCGGTAGGCCAGTTCCCAGTCGCCCCTGTATAGGGCGTCGTTCCACTCGGGTGGCTTGTTGCCCAGCGGGCAGGCCCAGTGGCAGAAGGGCACGCCGCAGTCCATACAGCGCGATGCCTGTGCTTTGCGTTCCTTAGTGTTGAGCGTCTGCTCCACCTCACTGAAATCTTGAATACGGTCTTGTATGGGCCGGTAGCCCGCCTCTTGTCGGCGTATCTCTAAGAATGCTTTAGGATTTCCCATAATCTCAATAGTCTCTTTGCATATCAGCTATTTTCTGTTGGAGTTTGCGTACTTGCTCTTCTTGCAGCACGCGCTTGTACTCGATGGGCACCACTTGGATGAAGTCGTCGATGTAGTGCTGCCAGTCGTCCAGCATCTGGCGTGCCAGTTTGGAGCCGGTGTAGAGGTAGTGCTGGCGGATGAGCTCGTGCAGCTCCTTACGATACTGCGCCTCTTCTACGAGGTTGATTTCCACCATATCCATATTGCAGAAGTAGTCGAAGTGATGGTTCCTGTCCCACACGTAGGCCACGCCCCCCGACATTCCCGCCGCAAAGTTACGTCCTGTATCGCCGAGCACCACCACGCGCCCGCCGGTCATATACTCGCAGCAGTGGTCGCCGGCTCCCTCGATGACACTGATGGCACCTGAGTTGCGCACGCCGAA
Organism: Prevotella sp.; assembly: GCA_017476785.1. Taxonomy (GTDB): domain Bacteria; phylum Bacteroidota; class Bacteroidia; order Bacteroidales; family Bacteroidaceae; genus Prevotella. The sequence goes on from JAFUZD010000096.1 coordinate 2,753, forward strand.
GCGCTCGCCCACCTTTCCGTTGATGTAGAGCTCGCCGCTGGTGGCTCCGTAGAGGCCCGTGTTGCCGGCAATGATGTTGTCCTCGGCATTGAAGTTGCTGCGCACAGGGGGCAAGATGGCGATGCGTCCGCCCGAGAGCCCCTTGCCGAAGTAGTCGTTGGTCTCGCCCTCCAGCTTGAACGCGATGCCTTTGGTGAGGAAGGCACCGAACGACTGCCCGGCCGAGCCTTTGAATTTCACGTTGATGGTCTGGTCGGGCAACCCCTCCTGTCCGTATCTCGATGCAATCACGCCCGAGAGCATTGCTCCTACGGCTCGGTCGGTGTTCTTGATGGCAAAATCGAGATTCACTTCCTCCTGCCGCTCGATGGCGGGTTGGGCTGCGCGGACGAGCTGCGTGTCGAGCACCTCAGGACTGGGCTGCGAGACCGTCGCGCCGGGCGTAAAGTGCAGGGCATCTGCCTCGCTGCTCTCTTTATAGAGCAACCGGCTGAAGTCGAGTGCCGTTCCAGCCTGTCGGTCGGTAGCTTCTATCAACTCCGTGCGGCCCACGATGTCGTCCAGCCGGCGGAATCCCATCTCGGCCAGATACTCGCGCACCTCTTGGGCCAGAAACGTGAAGTAGTTGACTACATATTCATAGCGGCCAATGAAGTGCTTGCGCAGCTCGGGGTTCTGCGTGGCCACACCCATTGGACAGGTGTTCAGGTTGCACTTCCTCATCATCACGCATCCCAGCACGATGAGCACGGCCGTTCCGAAGGCAAACTCGTCGGCTCCGAGCAGGGCCATCGCGATGATGTCGCGTCCCGTCTTGAGCTGGCCGTCCACCTGCAGGCGCACCCGGCTGCGCAGTCCGTTCCTGACCAGTGTCTGCTGCGTCTCGGCAATGCCTATTTCGGGCGAGATGCCCGCAAAGCGCATACTGCTGGCCGGCGAGGCGCCCGTACCGCCCTCGCTTCCCGAGATGACGATGAGGTCGGCCTTTGCTTTTGCCACACCGGCGGCAATGGTTCCCACGCCGCTCTCGGCCACCAGCTTGACGCTGATGGCTGCCCTCGGGTTCACGTTCTTCAGGTCGAAGATGAGCTGGGCCAAGTCTTCTATCGAGTAGATGTCGTGGTGGGGTGGCGGTGAGATGAGCGAGATGCCGGGAATGGAGTGGCGCGTGCGGGCAATCACCTCGTTCACTTTGAATCCCGGCAGCTGACCGCCCTCGCCGGGCTTGGCTCCCTGTGCCACTTTGATTTGTATCTCGTCGGCATTGACCAGATATTCCGTGGTCACGCCGAAGCGTCCGGAGGCTATCTGCTTGGTCTTGCTGCAGAGCGATATGCCGTCTTTGGTGGCGTGAAACCGCTTCGAATCCTCGCCGCCCTCGCCCGTGTTAGAGCGCGTGCCCAGCTTGTTCATTGCCAGACAGATGGCCTCGTGTGCCTCTTTCGACAGTGCCCCGAACGACATTGCGCCCGTCACGAAGTGCTTCACGATGCGCTCCACCGGCTCCACCTCGTCGATGCTGATGGGCTGTCGGCGGAAGCGCAGGAAGTCGCGGATGAAGATGGGCTGTGCTTTTTCGTCTACGAGACGGCTGAACGCTTTGAACTTTTCGTAGTCGCCCGTGCGTGTAGCCAGTTGCAGTGTGGCAATGGTCTCGGGGTCCCACGCGTGGCGTATGCCGTCGCGCCGCCAGTGGAACTGTCCGTGGTTGGGCAGGAAGTCGTGCTCTGCCGTGGTGGCGGCCTGCTGCATCGCAATGGCATCGCGGGCAATCTTGTCCAGTCCGATGCCTCCGACGGTGCTCACCTCGGTGCCGAAGTAGGCTTTCAGCAGGCTCTCGCTCAGTCCGATGCTCTCAAACAGCTTGGCGCCGCGGTAGGAGCGGATGGTCGAGATGCCCATCTTAGCCATAATCTTGAACAGTCCCTTCTTCACCGCTTTGATATAGTTGGCCTCGGCCGTGGCGTAGTCTTCCTGTATCTGGTGGCGGCGCACGAGGTCATCGAGGATGGCCAGCGGCATATAGGGGCACAGTGCCGACGCTCCGTAGCCCAGCAGCAGGGCGGCGTGCATCGTCTCGCGTATCTCTCCGCTCTCCACGATGAGTGCCGTCTGCACGCGCTTGCCCACCGAAATCAGGTGGTGGTGCACGGCACTGACGGCCAGCAGCGAGGGAATATACCCACCCGCATCCCCTCCCGAGCGGGAGGGGAGTTCAGTCTCCTTATCAGTGAGGATGATGTAGTTGTAGCCCTCGTCCACAGCCTTTTCTGCATCCCGGCATAGCTTGTCGAGCGCGTCGCGCAGTGCCTCTCCCGCCTGAGAGTAGTCTGCCTCCCCTCCCGCTCGGGCGGGGGTGGGCTTGTGGGCGCTGAATACCATCGGCAGTTTCACCGTGTTGAATCCTTTGTAGCGGATATTGCAGAGGATGTCCAGCTGGGTGTTGTTGAGGATGGGATGGGGCAGGCGCACCATCTTGCAGTTGGTCTCGTCGGGGGTCAGGATGCCCATCCCCACGCGGCCTATATACTCCGTGAGGCTCATCACCAGCTCCTCGCGGATGGAGTCGATGGCGGGGTTGGTCACCTGAGCAAACTGCTGGCGGAAGTAGTTGAAGAAGATCTGCGGACGCTCCGACAGCACGGCCAGTGGCGTGTCGTTGCCCATTGCTGCCGTAGGCTCCACTCCGTTGGTAGCCATCGGGACGATGGTGGCGGCAATGTCTTCCTCGCCATAGCCGAACATCAGCTGGCGTTGCTTCAGGTCGGGCAGTGCGTTGGCTACGTGGCGGCCGCTCTTCAGCTTCTCCAGCTGGATGCGGTTGGTCGACAGCCATTGCCGGTAGGGATGTTCGGCGGCCAGCTTCGCCTTCATCTCGCCGTCGTAGTAGATGCGTCCCTCCTGTGTGTCTACGAGCAGTATCTTGCCCGGCTGCAAGCGTCCCTTCTCGGCCACCTCTGTCGGGTCGAAGTCGATGACGCCCGCCTCTGATGCCACCACAATCGTGTCGTTCTTGGTGATGGTGTAGCGTGCCGGGCGCAGACCGTTACGGTCGAGCATTCCGCCGGCAAAGCGGCCGTCGCTGAAGAGCAGGGCAGCAGGACCATCCCACGGCTCCATCAGGATGGAGTGGTATTCGTAGAAGGCTTTCAGGTCTTCTGATATGGGGTTCTTGTCGTTGAACGACTCAGGTACCAGTATGCTCATAGCGTGGGGCAGCGAAAGCCCACTCATAATGAAGAACTCCAGCACGTTGTCCAGCGAGGCCGAGTCGCTCATTCCCGGCTGGATAATGGGTTTCGGCCCCGGCAGCACGGCCTCGCGGGCTTTCATCCAGCCGCGGTTGCCGCGTATGGTGTTGATTTCGCCGTTGTGGGCCAGCAGCCTGAAGGGCTGTGCCAGCGACCACGTGGGAAACGTGTTGGTGCTGAAGCGCGAGTGTACCAGTGCCAGTCCGCTGGTGAAGTAGGGGTTGCTGAGGTCGGGGTAGTATTGTCTGACCTGCATCGACGACAGCATTCCCTTATACACGATGTTGGTATTGCTGAGCGAGCAGATGTAGAAGTCGCGGTCGTCTATCCGTTGCTCTATCTTCTTGCGTATAGTATATAAGGTACGCGGGAAGGTGGCTACGTCGCTGTCGGCGACTCCCGTGATGAACAGTTGCTTGATGGCAGGCTCGGTAGCCCGTGCCGCCTCGCCCAGACAGTCGGGGTTGGTGGGCGTGGCGCGTAGGTGCATCAGCTGCAGTCCTTCGCGCTCTATCTCCTCGAGCATAATGCTCAGTATGTGCTGTTGGCGTTGCTCGTCCTTAGGCAGGAACACCAGTCCCGTGCCATACTTCCCTTTCTCGGGTACGGGGATGCCCTGCAGCAGGATGAACTCGTGGGGTATCTGCACCATAATGCCAGCCCCGTCGCCGTTCTTGCCTACCTCGGCACCGCGGTGGCGCATATTCTCCAGTACGCGCAAGGCATTGTCCACCAATTCGTGGCTCTTTCCTCCGTGGATGTTGACCACCATTCCTACGCCGCAGGCATCGTGCTCATTGGCCGGCTGGTAGAGGCCTCTCCCGGTTGTTTGCTGTCTATGTCTCTCCATAACTTCTTTTCCTTAAACGTGTTGGTGTGGGTGTGGGGTGTTCTTATTTCAGCCATCGCTCAATGCGGTGCAGGGCCTCGTCGGTCTGTTCTTGACTGGCAAATGCCGTCAGCCGGACGTATCCCTCGCCGCTGGGGCCGAATCCCACGCCCGGCGTACTGACCACGTGGGCGTCGTAGAGCATCTGTTCGAAGAAGCGCCACGAGCCTTCGCCGCGCGGCGTGCGCACCCAGAGATAGGGCGCGTTGTCGCCGCCGTAGACCTCGAGGCCGAGGGCGGTGAGTGTCTGCTTGATGTGGTGGGCATTGCGCATATAGTAGTCGATGGTGGCGCGTATCTGCTGCTTGCCCTCGGGCGTATAGGTGGCTTCGGCGGCGCGCTGCGAGATGTAGCTGGTACCGTTGAACTTGGTGCACTGGCGGCGATACCACAGTTGGTTCAGGGGGATGCGCTCGCCCGTCAGCGTTGAGGCTGTCAGCTCTTTCGGCACGATGGTATAGCCGCAGCGTATGCCGGTGAAGCCGGCCGTCTTGGAGTAGCTGTGAAATTCGATGGCGCATTTGCGGGCCCCGCGTATCTCGTAGATGGAGTGGGGGATGGCATCGTCCTGTATGTAGGCCTGATAGGCCGCATCGTAGAAGATGAGCGCGTCGTTGCGCAGCGCGTAGTTCACCCACTTGCGCAGCTCGTCCTTCGAGATGACCGTCCCTGTGGGGTTGTTGGGATAGCACAGGTAGATGATGTCCACGCGGCGGTCAGGAATCTGCGGCGTGAAGTGGTTCTCGGCAGTGCAGGGCATATAGATGACGTTCGACCATCGGCCGTCCTCCACCGTGCCGGCCCGGCCAATCATCACGTTGGAGTCGATGTAGACGGGATAGATGGGGTCGGTCACGCCGATGCTGTTGTCCCATCTGACGAGTTCCTGAATATTGCCCGTGTCGCTCTTGGCACCGTCGTTGATGAAGATCTCGCTGATGTCCAGATGGATGCCCCGTGGCAGGAAGTCGTTCTTCAGGATGGCCTCGCGCAGGAAGTCGTAGCCCTGCTCGGGACCGTAGCCGCGGAAAGAGCCCTGCTGCGCCATCTCGTCGGTGGCGCGGTGCATCGCTTCGATGACGGCGGGACACAGCGGCTGCGTCACGTCGCCGATGCCGAGCGAGATGACGTCGGCCTTCGGGTGCGTCGTTCGGAAGGCATTCACCTTCTTGGCGATGTCGGCGAACAGGTAGTTGTTCGGCAGTTTGAGGAAGTGTTCGTTTACTAATGCCATATCGTTGGTTGTTTTTTGTGTTGAAGTGTTGCTTTTTCTTGATTTTTGTTTGGGTGCGGTCAGAGGTCGGTGTCGCCCTCAAAGACGAAAGCTGCCGGCCCGCGCATATAGACGTGGTTGTCAGTCTCGCACCACCGGATGCTCAGCGTGCCGCCGTCCATTATGATTTCCGACTGTCGCGGGGCACGCTGGGTGACGGCGGCCGCCACGGCCGTGGCGCAGGCTCCGGTGCCGCAGGCCATCGTGATGCCGCTGCCGCGCTCCCACACCCGGGTGCGGATGCGCCCGTCGGGCAGTATCTGCGCGAACTCTATGTTGCAACGCTCGGGAAATGCGGGGTTGTACTCCAGCAACTGTCCGTAGCGGCTGACGTCAATGCCCGCAATGTCGTCGGTGAAGATGACGAAGTGGGGGTTGCCCATCGATACGAACGTGCCGCAGAACTCCGTGTCGCCAGCGCCGAGCACCGCCTCCTTACCGTCGTTGCTGCCCAGAAACTGCGCTTTGTTGTGCAGCGCGGGCTTGAGCATATCCACCTCCACGCTTTCCACGTTGCCGCCATCCACCGTCAGCCGGAGCGTCTTGATGCCCGAGAGGGTCAGCAGACGGATGGCAGTCTTCGTTGTTATCCCTTTCTCATACAGGTATTTGCCGATGCACCGCGATGCATTGCCGCACATCATCGCCTCGCTGCCGTCGGCGTTGAAGATGCGCATTGCATAGTCGGCTTCGGGGATACCTGCTTCTGAGATGAGCACCAGTCCATCACTGCCGATGCCTGTATGCGGGGCGCTCCATCGTCGGGCGGCCGCAGCTGGGTCGGGTATATTATATAAAGAGGTGTCTACGTAGATGTAGTCATTGCCCGCCCCGTGCATCTTTGTGAAGTGTACTCGTGTTGTCATTTTGTCGTTCTTTTTACATTTTTGCTTACTTTTTGATTTGATTACGGTGCAAAGATACAACAAAAAGATATTTAAAAGCGCAAGAAGGAATACGTTTTTATCTACATTTTGGGCTAAAATGTCAAATTGATGCATTTCTGCCTCATATTATTTCAATTCGTAAGCAAATATAGTACAAAACAAACAGAAAGGAAGTAAAACCGAAATTTCAAGACCAAAAAGGAACGAATCCGGTGAGTTTTCTGACAGATTGGCGTAATTTTGCAGCGGTAACGTTACAAAGTGACACAGAAAGTGAGGATTAAAACGGTTAAAGTATGAAAAAGATTGAAGCCATCATCCGTAAGACCAAGTTTGAGGATGTGAAGGAAGCACTGCTGCAAGCCGACATCGAATGGTTCTCCTATTACGATGTGCGGGGCGAGGGCAAGATGCGTCAGGCGCGCATCTATCGCGGTGTGATGTACGATACCAGCTGCATTGAGCGCACGCTGGTCAGTATCGTGGTGAGAGACAAGAACGTGGAGCGCACGGTGCAGGCCGTCCAGCAGGCTGCCCATACCGGCGAGATTGGCGACGGCCGCATCTTCGTGATACCGGTAGAGAATGCCGTCCGCATCCGTACGGGCGAGCAGGGCGACATTGCCCTCTATAATGCGGAGCAGGAAAAATAGGATAACAGGTGCCCCCGGGTGATTCTCCAAAGGCCTCGGAGTGATTCTCCAAAGGCTCCGGAGTGATTCTCCAAAGGCTCCGGAGCGATGCTCCAAAGGCTCTGGAGAAATGCTCCCAAAGGCTCCGGAGAGAGGCGAGGGGTGCCGACAAAGACCAAGACAACACAAACACAAAATTTAAAACACAACGATTATGAACGAAATAGCATTATCACTCGATACCGTATGGATGCTGCTCGCAGCGATGCTCGTGTTCTGGATGCAGCCCGGTTTTGCCCTGTGCGAGGCGGGATTCACGCGTGGCAAGAACACGGCCAACATCCTCTTCAAGAACTTTGTCGACTTTATGCTCGGCTCCGTCCTGTTCTTCTTCGTCGGCTTCGGCTTTATGTTCGGCAGCGACGGAGCAGGATTCATCGGGGCACCCAACTGGGGCGACCTCAGCTTCTACAAGAGCGACCTGCCCGTGGAGGGATTCCTGATGTTCGAGACCGTGTTCTGTGCCACCTCGGCCACCATCGTCAGCGGTGCAATGGCCGAGCGCACCAAGTTCTCGATGTACGTCATCTACTCGGCCGTCATCTCGCTGCTGATCTATCCCGTCG
>JAFUZD010000097.1 GCA_017476785.1 Prevotella sp.
CCGACCTCATCACCATCACCCACGATGCCCACTCGCGCCGCGGCTTTGCCCTCGGTGCCGTGCTGGCAGCTGAATACACACAGCAGCACAGTGGCCTGCTCACCATCTCGGATATGTTTAAGTTTTAGAGAGGGAATGGCAGGGGCGCTTTTGGGAGTTCTGGAGTCGTTGAAGGAGTATAGAAGTTTTAAGGAGTGATTTTTATGAGTGCAGGAGTGTTAAGGAGTATAGAAGTTTTTAAGGAGTGTAGGAGTGATTTTTAGGAGGGTAGGAGTGCAGGAGTGTAGGAGTGTAGACAATAGCACTGTGGCTCGGAACATACGTCTACACTCCTGCACTCCTATCACTCCTACACTCCTAAAAACCCACTCCTCAAAGCCCACTCCTCAAAGCCCACTCCTCAAAGCTCAAAATTAGAAAATAAAGAAAAAGAGAAATATGATTGACAAGACCAAACAACAATTGAATATGAAGAAACAATGGACCAAGTTCATTGTCGTGCTGGCACTCTACCTGCTCTTCCTCTTCTGGGTGCGCTCGTGGTGGGGGCTGCTGGTGGTGCCTTTCATCTACGACGTGTACATCACGAAGAAGATACGCTGGCAGTGGTGGAAGGACGCCGAAGGCCCCGTCCGCTGGCTGATGTCGTGGGTCGACGCACTGGTGTTTGCCCTCGTGGCCGTCTACTTCATCAATCTGTTCTTCTTCCAGAACTACGTCATCCCCACCTCGTCGCTCGAGAAGAGCCTGCTCGTGGGCGACTATCTCTTTGTGTCGAAGGTGAGCTACGGCCCTCGCATCCCCGAGACGCCGCTGACGATGCCCCTCACGCAGCACACGATGCCCCTCGTCGAACTGAAGAGCTACGTTGAGTGGCCCCACTGGGACTACCGGCGCGTAAAGGGACTGGGTAAGGTGAAGCTCAACGACATCGTCGTATTCAACTATCCTGCCGGCGACACGCTCTGTGCCGCACCGCAGTATCAGCCTTACGACTTCTACCAGCTTTGCTACTCGCTCGGCTATCAGCTGACACCCCAGCGGCCCCATCCCGACTCGCTCTCGCAGGAGCAGCTGCAACGCTACTTCCAGACCGTCTATCAGGCGGGACGCCACGAGGTGGCTAACAATCCTGCCGTCTATGGCGATATCATCACCCGACCGGCCGACCGCCGCGAGAACTACGTGAAGCGCTGCGTGGGACTGCCCGGCGACACGCTCCAGATAAAGAACCGCATCATCTATCTCAACGGCCAGCGCAACAAAGAGCCCGACAACGTGCAGTATTCCTATCGCGTCCGTCTGAAGCAGCGCCTCACCGACGAGCTGATGCAGGAGCTGGGCATCACGATGGAAGACTTGAGAGACCTGAACACGCAGGGCTATATGCCGATGACCCGCCGGGCCGTCAGAGAGTTGCGCAAGCGCAAAGACCTCGTAGAGAGCGTCACGCTCAACCGCGATGCCAGCACGCTGGACATCTATCCGCTCAATGGCAATAAGCACTGGACACGCGACAACTACGGCCCCATCTGGATTCCGAAGAAGGGCGTTACGCTGAAGCTGAAGCTCGACGAGCTGCCTATTTATGAGCGGTGCATCCGCACCTACGAGGGCAACACGCTCGAGGTGAAGGACGGCAAGATATACATCAACGGCGAGCAGACAGACCTGTACACGTTCAAGATGGACTACTACTGGATGATGGGCGACAACCGCCACAACTCGCTCGACTCGCGCTACTGGGGCTTCGTGCCCGAAGACCACATCGTGGGAAAGCCTATCTTCATCTGGTGGAGCAGCGACCCCGACCGCCGCGGCATCAACGGGGTGAGGTGGAGCCGCCTGTTCCGTTGCGTGGACAATATTAAATAAGGAATAAACAAACTCTTACGTGATGCGTGGAATGCTAAGATTCTCACTAGCACTGGCGGCAGCACTGCTGCTGATGGTGGCCGTGCGGGCCTTAGCATTCACGGTATATTCCGTTCCCGGCAATGCGCTCAGCCCCCACTTCGTCAGCGGCGACCGCATCGTCGTGAACCGTTGGAGCTATGGACTGCGCGTGGGCGGCGAGGGGCTGGTGCCCTATGGACGCATCGGGCGGCAGCCCGTCTGCCGAGGCGACATCGTGGCCTTTGAGCTGCCGACGGACTCGCTGGGCGGCGTCTTTATCGGACGGTGCCGTGCCATTCCCGGCGACACGCTGCCAATGGCCGACGGACCGGCCGTGGTGCCCGGCCGCATATCGTGTGCCAAGACCGACTATTACTGGCTGGAGGCCATCACGCCGGGCAGTGCCGTCGACCTGCGCCATCAGGGATTCATTCCCGAACATTGTATCATTGGGCGCGTAATGGGCGTGCTTTACAGCATTGACGCCTCAAAGCCGCTGCACCAAGCATTCAGAAAGGAGCGACTGCTGCGATGACCACGGCCTTGCTTCAGACCACCTACTTCGGCCCCGTGCAGTGGTACCAGAAGCTGCACCGCTATGACCGCTGCCTGATAGACGGCGATGAGCCCTATCGCAAGCAGAGCTATCGCAACCGTTGCATCATTGCAGCCCCCAACGGTCCGCAGGCGCTCACCGTGCCCGTGGAGCACAATGGCCCACACTCCACGCTCCACGCCCCACTCGTAAGGGACATCCGCATCAGCGACCATAACGCGTGGCGGCGGGTGCACTGGAATGCCCTGCAGACGGCTTACAGCGAGAGCCCTTTCTTCGACTATTATGCCGACGACATCCGCCCGTTCTTCGAGCAGAAGTTCACTTATCTGCTTGACTTCAACGAGGCCATCTGCTGGACGATGTGCGAGCTGCTGGACATTCCCGCCCCCAACCCAAAGGAGGAACCCACCCCCAACCTCATCCCACAGGAGGAACCCACCCCCATCCCCTCCCGACGGGAGGGGGGCTTAGCTACCACAAGCGCAGAAACAAACCAAACGCCCCTCCCGTCGGGAGGGGATGGGGGTGGGTTCCTCCCTATGGGAGGGGACGGGGACGGGATTGGGCTCCGCGACTTCCGCTCCGTCATCAGTGCCAAGCATCCGCAGGCCGACCCCGAGTTTGTGCCGCGGCGTTACTGGCAGGTGTTCGGCCACAAACTGGGTTTCCTACCCAACCTCTCCATCCTCGACCTGCTCTTCTGTATGGGGCCCGAGGCCATCCTCTACCTCTGAGCTAACGCGAACATTATATTATTAACCATCAAAAACTAAGTAAGCAATGAAGAAAATCAATCTGAAAGTGGCAGCCTTCCTGCTCATCGGCAGCCTCGCAGCCAGCTCGTGCATCGGCTCTTACAGCCTGTTCAACAAGTTTGCCAAGTGGGAAACCCAGATGACCAGCAGCAAGTTTGTCAACGCCGTCATCGGTTTCATCATCACTCCCATCGTGGCTCCTATCTGTCTGGTCATCGACTCACTGGTGCTCAACACCATCGAGTTCTGGTCGGGCAGCAATCCCGTGGCCTCTAATGTGGGCAAGACGCAGCAGGTGCTGGGCAACGACGGCCGCTACTATGCCGTGACCACGCTGAAGAACGGCTACGAGGTGAAGGCTCCTGACGGTGCAGTGACCCTCTTCACCCACAATGCCGAGAACGACTCGTGGTCGATGACGCAGGACGGCATCACGAAGGAAATCTTCCGTTTCAACGGCGACGGCACCATCCAGACCGTCATCAACGGTGAGGAGAAGACCTTCTCGCTCAACGAGCAGGGTGTCTACGATGCCCGTATGGCAGCCGGCGAAGGCCAGTTCTTTGCTGCACGCTAAGCATTGGGCATAGAAAAAACCGTCCGCATATCCCTTTCATCAGGATGTGCGGACGGCTTTCTTTTATAAAAGAGTAGGAACGATCGGGTTCGAACCGATGACCTCTTCAATGTGACTGAAGCGCTCTAAACCAGCTGAGCTACGCTCCTATGCAACGCATAGCAATAATGCTTTTGCGGTTGCAAAGGTAACAAAAAAATGGGAAACCAGCAACGAAAAGCCGAAATATTATCATTCTTTTATCGTTTCTTTTCCCATTTTTCTGCCTCTCAGCCCCGTTTTTCTCGTTTTAAACGCCCCCTTTTGCCGCTTTTACTCATCCAATGCGTCGGGCGAGAGGCCGAGCCATACGTCCATCCGGGTGACACCGCGGTGGTTCCACGCGTAGTAGGGGATGAGGCGCAGCTGGATGTCGCGGAACGTCAGGCGGCCGTCGGCACCGCGAATGGGCTCCTGTGCAGCTGCCTGCAAGCCGACAACTTGGAAGCTCCGGCCGTCGCCTTCGGTGTTCTGGATGCTCATATCGGGCAGCAGCGTCATCTGTGCATTGGGCGTGATGAAGGCGTGGTGCACGTTGACGTCGCCGTTATCAGGTGCTTCGGCGCAGTAGACCAGCGGCCCGCGCTCTACGGCGATGCGTCCGCGGTCGGCACTGACGTTGGCATTAGCCACCACTGTGCGCGGCTGCATATCGAAGTGGATGCTGACCACGTCGCCTTTCTTCCACCGGCGGTCGATGGGCAGATAGCCGTTCTGCAATGCCTGTCCGCCCACGGGCTGGCCATTGACACTGACGGTATAGGCCAGCTGTCGGCCGTCGGCATAGCTGTACAGGTCAGACGGTACCACGCTTCCCTGCACCCATTCGGGGATGCGCACCATCAAGCGGAAGTCCTTAGCAGCCGTCTTGACAATCTTCAGCGTGATGTCGCCGTTCCACGGATAGCCGGTCTGTTGCTCCAGCACGACGTCCTTTCCGCCAACAGGGATGGTGGCAGTGTTGCCGGCAAAGAGGTTGACGTAGAGGTTGCGGTCGCGCACGGCGTAGATATAGCCCGGCAGCGAGGGGATGAAGCGGCTCAGGTTCGATGGGCAGCAGGCGCAGCCGAACCACGGCTGGCGCGTGATGGTGTTGTCCGAGTTGAAGCGATACTTGGCATCCGACGACAGCGGGTTGGGGTAGAAGAAGCGTCCGCCGTCGACCGACATACCGCTGATGACGCCATTGTAGAGCGTGCGCTCCAAGCAGTCGATGTACTTGGCATCGCCGTGGAGCAGGAACATACGGTGGAACAGGTAGACCATCGAGATGGCGGCACACGTCTCATTGTAGGCCGTCAGGTTGGGCAGCTCATAGTCAGCACCGAAAGCCTCGCCGGCGTGGCGTGCGCCCACACCTCCTGTGAGGTAGTATTTGCGCGAGATGATGTTCTCCGTGATGCGGTCGATGGTGCGGATGTAGGCCGAGTCGCCCGTCAGGGCGGCCACGTCGGCAATGCTGGCATACATATATCCGGCGCGCACGGCGTGTCCCCACGCCTCAGTCTGCTCGAGGATGGGTTTGTCGCTCTGCGAGTAGACGTCGTGAATCTTCGTCTTGCCGCGGTAGCTGAGGAAGAACTTGGCCTCGTCCAGATACTTCTGCTCGCCCGTGATGAGATAAAGGCGCGCCAGTGCCATCTCGGCAATCTGATGGCCGGGCACTACGCAGGCCTGTCCCGCATTCGGGCCCACCTCGCGGACGACGCAGTCGGCATAGCGGCAGGCAATGTCGAGGAACTTGCGCGAGCCCGTAGCCTGATAGTGAGCGCAGGCCGCATCTACCATATGCCCCAGATTGTAGAGCTCGTGGCTGAGCACCTCCTCCACCTCCCAGCGCTTCGCTCCCGACCACGGGTGGGGATGCGCGGGATTGATGGTGCGGGCAGTGTAGAGATAGCCGTCGGGCTCCTGAGCAGCAGCCACGATGTCGAGTATCGAGTCGATGTAGTGGGTCAGCTGTGCGTCGGGGTAGGTCTGCAGGATGTAGCTGGCACCCTCTATGGTCTTGTAGACGTCCGTGTCGTCGAACGAGAAGCCCATAAAGCAGGCCACGTCCCACTGTTCGGTCTGCAGTCCCGCGTGTCCCGGGTGCTGCAGCGTGTAGGCCGCCATCTTGAAGTTCTCGTAGCGGTGCTCGCTCTCACACTTGCTGAAGGCCAGCGGCACCGTCACCTCGCGGGCAGCCCGTACGCGCTCGCCCCAGAACGTGGCGGGCGTCAGCTTCACCTGCGTGAAGGGCACCTGCGTGTAGGGATAGCCGTTACTCCGTGTTTGTGTCTTCTGAGCCGTCACCGTTGCCATTGCTGCAATGGTCAGTACAGCCGTCATCAGTATTCGTTTCATATTCCTTAGTTATTTTTTGATTTGTTTCTTTCTGTGCGTTTTGCCTGCTGCAAATTTAATAAAATCCCGGGGTATGGCCAAGTGAATCCGCAAAAAAGCCCTCATACCACTCTCATTTTCTCGGCGATGAGTGCGGTTTGAGGGCTTTTGAGGCTGTCGGCGGCGTTACAACGGTGCCTCGAAAGGTGCGAGTGGCAGGCCGTTGAGGCCGTAGGTGTTGGCACGCAGTGGGTTGTCTTTCCACGCATAACGGACGGAAACGGCCGATGAAATGGGCGATTTTAGCGTGATGCGGCGGCCGCTGGCCCTTGCTTCAGCGTTATGGTAGCGTCCGTCGCTGCCAGCCAGCTCCCATTCGTAGAGTGCTCCTTCGCGCAGTGGCTGGTCGAAGGTGAGAACGATGTTACTGCCCTCAACAGCCGTGCTGACCAACTGGGGCGACAGCACCACCTGCTTGCCGTAGACCAGCCGGTCGAAGCAGCGCCCAATGCGCTCGGCCACCTCACGTTTGCGCAGCGGATGGATGTCCACCGTCTCACCGAGGTCGATGGCTACGGCCAGTTCGGCCCGCGGGTCCTCAGCAGCCACGCGGCGCTGTGCCTCGCGCAACCGGGCCCACGAGCTGTTTTGCGGCTGGTCGGTGGGCTGCATAAAGTTGGCCAGCTGTACGATGGCAAAGGGCAGCTGCGGCTCGTTCCACAGCGCGCGCCACGAGGCCATCAGCTTGCGCAGCAGTGGCGCGTAGACCGAAGGGCCGTTGTTGAGCGGCGAGGCGAGGTTGTCGCTTGTGTTCGACTCACCCTGATACCACACCACGCCCGCCACGGCATAGGGTGCCAGCGGGTGGAGCATTGCATTGTAGAGCACCGAAGGCAGGTTCTGAATGGACGTGCCACCCGACGGGCATTGCGGCATTGCGGCACCGACGTGGGCGCGCCATTGCTCTGAGAGTCGCAGCGTGTCGTGCGTGTCGTCGAAGATCATCATATAGGGTTTCTCGCGGATGAAGTGCGGAAGTCCATACTTATTGACAAAGCGGACGCTGATGACATTGTCGCCCTCTCGGAGCAGTCCGGCCGGAATCTGATAGCGGCGTGGCGGATACTGATAATAGGTGCGCCCCACCTCGCGCCCGTTGACGTAGGTGTAGTCTTGGTCGTAGAGCGTGCCCAGCAGCAGCCGTGCGGGCCGGCCGGCGTGGGCGGCGTCGATCTGTATGTGCTGGCGCAGCCACAGAGAGCCGGAGAAGTTGGCGGAGGATTGATGGCGGAGCGTGGCGGGCGACGCAAAGGGCTCGTACTGGTTGACCAGCGGCCACGAGGAGTCGTCAACCGGCGTGCTGGGGAACAGCAGCGAGTCACGCTCGTTGAGCAGGCGGAACCAGCGGTCGTTGGCCCGTTGGTCGGCCTGTGCCCTCAGGCTGACCAGTTCGTCGTCTTGATAGAGGCGCGTCTGTTCCACCATCATCGGGAAGTCGGCGCGCAGTGAGTCGGCGGGAATCCACGCCTCGACGGGTGTGCCACCCAGCGAGTTGCAGATGACGCCCTGCGGAACGCCCGTGGCCTCATACATCCGGCGGGCGAGGAAATAGCCGATGGCCGAGAAGTTCCACGCACTCTCACGCGACATTGCGTCCCATCGCGTGGTCAACACGTCGCTCTTCGGCCCGTGGGTGTCGCGGTCGGTCTTCACGCGGAACAGGCGGATGCGCTCGTTGGTATAGCCAAAGTCGACGTCGGGGTATTGGGGATGTACCCGCTCAATGTGCACGTCCATATTCGACTGGCCCGAGCAGAGCCACACGTCGCCCACGTAGACATTGGTCAGCACCTCGTCGCCGACAAGCATCGTGTAAGGACCTCCGGCACGCATCTTGGGCAAGTCTATGCGCCAATGGCCGGCCGAGTCGGCTATGGTGGCGTACTGCCGTTTCTGCCATCGAATGACCACGCGCTCGCCGGCATCGGCCGTGCCCCATACGGGGATAGGCTTGCCGCGCTGCAGCACCATTCCTGACTGGAAGAGCTGTGGCAGCAGAATCTTGGCACTGGCCGTCAGCGAGCAGGCTGCGGCGATGAGCAGGACGAAGAGACATCGTTTCATAACAGAGCTGTTTTGGTTTGTAGTGATGCAAAAATAAGCATTTTCTGCCGATGGAAACGAAAAAAACAGATAAAATATGGCCGGATGACACCCCAGCAAAAAAATCTGTTACGTCTTAAAACATTAAAATGGGAAATTAATGCTATCTTTGCAATCAGAAAACATTAACGAACTCAACTTTTATGGATTCTAAAACAACGGCACAGGAAACCAAAGGCTTCTATAAGTTGTCTTGGCTGCAGCGCATCGGCTTTGGCTCGGGCGATTTGGCACAAAACCTGATTTACCAGACTATCTGTATGTATCTGCTGTTCTTCTACACGGATATCTACGGACTGCCCCCCGGCGTGGCCGCCACGATGTTTTTGGTGGTAAGACTGGTTGACGTGCTGTGGGATCCGCTGGTAGGCACCTACATCGACAAGCACAATCCTCGCTGGGGCAAGTACCGCTCCTATCTGGTGTTGGCAGGCGTTCCGCTCACGGTGCTGGCCATCCTGTGCTTCTGGAACGGGATGGAGGGGCAGACCGATATGGCTAAGCTCATCTATGCCTACGTCACCTACGTGGGGCTTTCGATGCTCTATACCTTAATAAATGTACCCTATGGTGCCCTCAACTCATCGCTGACTCGCGACACGGACGAGATAACCATCCTCACCTCCGTGCGTATGTTTATGGCCAATGTGGGCGGTCTGTGCGTCTCGGCCGGCGTGCCTATCCTCGTGGCCATCCTCGCCGCGGCTAAGGACTTGCCCACGGAGATGGCGCTGTTTATGGGTTTGGGCTCGTTGCCCTCGTTTATTTTTATGCCGCTGGTGCCCGCCATCAAGAAGAAGGTGGGCAAGAAGAATATGTTCTACATCTTTCTCACAGTGGCCATTGTCGGTATGGCGATGCTCTACGTCATCAGTCGGATGGGCACGGTGAAGGAGCATATCACGCTGGTCTACATTGCCCAGTTCATCAAGTCTACGGGTGTCATCGTGGCCACGGGCTATATGTGGGCACTCATTCCCGAGGTCATCTCGTATGCCGAGTACACCAGCGGCAAGCGCATTGCAGGCATTGTCAACGCGCTGACGGGCATTTTCTATAAGGCCGGAATGGCACTTGGCGGTGTGGTGCCCGGTGCCGTGTTGGCCTATACGGGCTATCAGGCTGCTGCGCAGGAAGCCAGCACGCTGCCCACCAGTCCGAGTGCGTGGTTCTATACGATGCTTATTTATGCGTTGGTAGGCTTGGCACTGCTGCTCTTCTGCTTCTCGCAGACCAAAGAGCGCGTGGTGATGGATGAGAGCGAGACGAAGAACGTGAAGGTGAGCGACCTCTGGACCGAGTTCTTCCACAACCGTCCGCTGCGCGTGGTGGCCCTGTTCTTCATCACCGCCTTTGCAATGATGTCGGTGGGCAATGCCGCCGGTGCCTACTTTATGAACGACTTAGAGAGCCAGACACCGTTGGCTCAGGAGGGCATTCGCTGGCTGGTGTGCATCATTCCTGCCCTGCTGCTCCTGCTGGCAATGTTCATCATCTCGCGCTACGAGCTGACAGACGAAGTGATAGACAATATCAATATCGAGATAGAAAAGCGTAACCAATAACTTAACGACCCATTATGAACAAGACGATCAGACTGACCGCGCTCCTTGCCGCCGTATTGACCACCGCCATATTGCCTGCCCAGACCACGCTGAAAGAGGCCGTGGGCAAGTACAGCCTTATCGGCTCTTCGCTCAACCAGCACCAGTCGGCGGGGCTGGATGCCCGTTGTACGGCCATTATGCGCACCCACTTCAACACGGCCGTGGCCGAGAACTGTATGAAGATGGAGTCGCTGCAGCCCGTAGAGGGGGTGTTCTCCTTTGCCGCGGCCGACCAGTTTGTGAACTATTGTGAGCAGAACGGGCTGGTGCCCATAGGCCATTGTCTCGTCTGGCATTCGCAGTGTCCCAAGTGGTTTCACGTCGGTCCCGACGGGAAACCCGTCAGCCGTGAGGTGCTCATCCAGCGCATCAAGACCCACATCGCCACCGTTGTTGGGCGCTATAAGGGCCGCATCCACGGGTGGGACGTGGTGAACGAGGCCATCGAGGACGACGGCTCCTACCGCAAGTCACCTTTTTATAATATAATAGGTGAGGAGTTTATCGACATCGCTTTCGAGGCCGCCCACGCTGCCGACCCCGATGCTGAGCTCTACTACAACGACTATTCGATGGCTCAGCCGGGCAAGCGAGCCACGGTGTGCCGGCTGGTGGAGCGGCTGAAGCGTAAGGGGCTGCGCATCGACGCCGTGGGAATGCAGAGCCACAACGGGCTGAAGTATCCCGACCTTGCTGAATACGAGAAGTCCATACAGGCCTTCATCGCACAGGGCGTGAAGGTCAACTTCACCGAGCTGGATGTCAGTGTGCTGCCCAATCCGTGGGAGTTCAGCGGCGCCGGCATTGAGCAGAACTTCCAGTACGACGAGCGGCTGAATCCCTATAAGGGCGGTTTGCCTGCCGAAGTGCAGCAGGCCTTCACCGAGCGCTATATGCAGTTCTTCCGCCTCTACTACAAGTATCGCGACCACGTGGGCCGCATCAACCTATGGGGAGTGAGCGATGCCAACTCGTGGCTCAACGACTTCCCCATCCACGGGCGCACCAACTATCCGCTGCTCTTCGACCGCGACTATCAGCCGAAGCCCGTCGTGAACGAAATTATCAACTTATATCGATAAAAAACTACTGATTATGAAATTACCGCGTTATCTTTTTCCGTCAGACTATATGGCCGACCCGTCGGCCAACGTGTTCAATGGCCGACTCTACATCTATCCCTCGCACGACCGTGACAGCGGCGAGGCTTTCGACGACGACGGCGGACACTTCCAGATGAAGGACTACCACGTGCTGTCGCTCAGCGATGTGGCCGAGGGCGAAGTGACCGACCACGGGGTCATTCTCGACGTAGAGCAGGTGCCGTGGGCCGAGAAACAGATGTGGGACAACGATGTCGTGGAGAAGGATGGCAAGTATTATCTCATCTTCTCTGCTAAGGACTACAACGGCGTGTTCCATCTCGGCGTGGCTGTGGCCGACCGTCCGGAGGGGCCGTTCCGCCCGCAGGCCGACCCCATTCGTGGCTCTTACAGCATAGACCCCTGTGTCTTTAAGGACGACGACGGCCAGATATACGTCTACTTCGGCGGTATCTGGGGCGGTCAGTTGCAGTGGTATAAGGACAATAAGGCACTGAAGTGCGAGCATCTGCCCGAGGGCGACGAGCTGCCGCTGCCCAGTCGCGTGGCCCGGATGACCGACGACGTGTTGCAGTTTGCCGAGGCTCCGCGCCCCGTTGTCATCCTCGGAGCCGACGGTGAGCCGCTGAAGGCCAGCGACCCGCACCGCTTCTTCGAGGCCTCGTGGATGCACAAGTATAACGGCAAATACTATTTCTCCTATTCCACGGGCGACACCCACTTCCTCTGCTATGCCACGGGCGACTCGCCTTATGGGCCGTTCACGTATCAGGGAGTCATCCTCGACCCCGTCGTGGGTTGGACCACGCACCACAGCATTGCGCAGTTTGATGGGCAGTGGTACCTGTTCTATCACGACTGCGTGCCCTCCAACGATACCACGTGGCTGCGCTCGCTGAAGGTGCAGCGCCTCTACTACAACGAGGATGGAACGATTCAAAAAGTCATCAATGAATAACTATCAACTCATAGCCCACTACTACGCCCAGAACCGCAGCGAGCTCGTAGGCTTCGTCACAGCCCGTCTGGGCGACGAGGCCGAGGCGCAAGACATTGTGCAGACGCTCTTCCTGCGGTTGCTCGACGGCCATCGGCTGACCACGGAGCAGACGCTGCCCTGTCTGGTCTACACGATGGCGCGCAATGCCATTGCCGACCACTATCGCCGGCGTCGCGTATGGACGGAGTATGAGCACTATCTGCGTGGCAGGGACTATGCCGATACGTCGATGGAATCGGTGTTTTCGGCTACTGAGGTGATGGAGCGTATGGAGCGTTCGCTGGCCCGCCTGCCCGAGAAATGCCGCGAGGTGTATCGCCTGCATATTTACAGTGGGATGAAGGTGAGCGAGATAGCCCAGCAGACGGGCGAGGCCTATAAGTCGGTGGAGCACCGGCTGGGGCTGGCGCGTAAGGTCGTCAGACAACAGTTGCGCGCCTGCATCTGAGCATCCACGCCCGCATCTGGAGCGTCGGGAAGCCCTTCCAACAAGCAAAAACTCCGCAGCGGATTCGCTGCGGAGTTTCTTTTTTGTGCAAATTCTCGCGAGAATTTTTGGAATTCTCGCGAAAATCCGGGAAATTCTCGCGAGAATTCTCTCAGCGCGCGGCCGTCCCGTCAGATGACGAGGTGCATCAGTTGGGCTGGTTCGAACGTTTCCTGTGCCACGTCTTGCAGCTGCTGCGGCGTGAGCGCATCGATGCGCTCGCAGAGGGCGGCCGTGTCGTTCGTCGTGCCGTAGTGCAGGAAGCCTCTGGCCAAGTCGAGTACCGACTGCTCGCGGTTGTCCGCCGCGATGGCTATCTGCCCCTTCAGCTGGCGCTTGGCCGCCTCCAGCTGTCGGTCCGAGAGGGGGCGCTGCATCACGCGGTCCAGCTCGCGTCTCACCAGCCGCAGGCATCGGTTCACGTCGGCGTGGTCGCAGCCGAAGTAGGTGGTCCATACGCCCGCGTCGCTGTAGCTGGCCATCGAGCTCTCCACGGTGTACACCAGCCCGTTGCGCTCGCGCAGCGAGAGGTTGAGGCGGGCATTCATTCCCGGTCCGCCGAGGATGTTGTTGAGCAGATAGAGGGCCGTCCGCCGTTCGTCGTTATGGCTGTAGGCGCGGGTGCCCAGCATCACGTGGGCTTGATGGTGGGGGGAAAGGGGCGCGGAGGGCGCGGGGCTCTCGGAGTTCTCGGAGTTCTCGGAGTTCTCGGAGTTCTCGGGGTTCTCGGAGTTCTCGGAGTTCTCGGAGTTCTCGGAGTTCTCTGACTTCTCGGAGTTCTCCGAGAGCTCCGAGGCTTCCAGCCACTTCACCAGCCGGCCGAAGTCCAGCTTGCCATAAGCAAAGAAGACGGCGTTGTCGGGGCGATAGTGGCGGCGGGTGAAGCGGCGCGCATCGTCGGATGTATAGGTGCGCACACGGTCGGCCGAGCCGAGGATGGGGTGCCCCAGCGGATGACCGCTGAAGACGAGGTTGTCGAACCGGTCGTAAATCAGCTCTGCCGGCGAGTCGTTGTAGCTCTCTATCTCGTCGCAGATGACCTCCACCTCGCGGCGCGTCTCTTCTTCGGGATAGACGCTGTGGAACACGATGTCGCTCAGTAGGTCTACGGCGCGGCGGATGTGGCGGCTTTGGATGGCGGCGTGGTAGACGGTATCTTCCTTATTGGTGAAGGCATTCAGGTCGCCGCCCACGCGCTCCAGACAGTTCAGTATCTGCAGGGCACTGCGCCGGCGGGTTCCCTTAAAGCTGACGTGCTCGCAGAAGTGAGCCAGTCCCTCGTCGCCCGGTGCCTCGTGGCGCGAGCCGGCACCGATGGCATAGCCGCAGTAGACCACATCGGCGTCCGATGGGCGGTGTATGATGCGCAGGCCGTTGGGCAGCGTATGTGTGTTGTAAGTCGTCATATTGGGCGCAAAGGTAGCTATTTTTCAAAAAAAATAGTTATCTTTGCAGCAAATTTAGACGTTATGCGTAAAGTAATAGGAATAGGCGAGACCGTTCTCGACATCATCTTCCGGGGCAACCAGCCCGTCAGTGCCATACCGGGTGGCAGCACGTTCAATGCCATCATCTCGCTCGGCCGCTCGGGCATACCTACCTCGTTTATCAGCGAGACGGGCAACGACCGCGTGGGGCGGGGCATCATCCAGTTTCTCACCGACAATGGCGTCGACGCTTCTTACATCAACGTGTATCCCGACTCCAAGTCGCCCCTCTCGCTGGCATTCCTCAACGAGCGCAACGATGCCGAGTACATCTTCTACAAAGACCACCCGCACGACCGGCTGGACTTCCAGTATCCCGACGTCTCGGCCGACGACATCGTGCTCTTCGGCAGCTACTATGCGCTCAATCCCGTCATCCGTCCGCAGGTGCAGGGCTTTCTGGAGTACGCCCGCCAGCGCGGTGCCATTCTCTACTATGATGTCAACTTCCGCGCCTCCCATCGCGACGAGGTGGTGAAGCTGACGTCCAACTTCCTCGAGAATCTGGAGCTGGCCGACATTGTGCGCGGCTCGTCCGAGGACTTCGAGGTGATGTTCAACAAGACCGACCCCGACGTCGTCTACCGCTCGCAGATTTCGTTTTACACCAAGAAGTTCATCTATACCCGCAGTGCCGACCCCGTGGAGCTGCGTGCCGAAGACGGCTTCAGCAAGCAGTACCCCGTGCCGCAGACCGATACCGTCAGCACTATTGGGGCTGGCGACAACTTCAATGCGGGCTTCCTCTACGGGCTCATCTGCAACGGCATCAGGCGCAGCCATATAGACGGACGGCTCACCGATGACCAGTGGGATCGCGTCATCCACTCTGCCCAGCAGTTCTCGGCCGAGTGCTGCAGCAGCATCAACAACAGCGTTTCCATCGAGTTCGGTGCCCGGAAAAAGGCGGAACTGCCGAGCTTTGTAACCAACGAGTGATTCAACGATTATTTTTTACACCAATTTTACACACGATGCAACAAATAACCAACAACATCCATTACGTGGGCGTGAACGACCGCAACAAGTCGCTCTTCGAGGGACTGTGGCCGTTGCCCTATGGCGTCAGCTACAACAGCTACCTGATTGACGACGAGAAAACCTGTCTGATTGACACCGTGGAGGTGGACTTTTTTACCCAATTCATCGAGAACATCCGTGAAGTCATCGGCGACCGCCCCATCGACTATCTGGTCATCAACCATATGGAGCCCGACCACAGCGGTTCGTTGGCCCTCATCCGCAAATACTACCCCGACATTCGCATCGTGGGCAACAAGAAGACTTTCCAGATGATGCAGGGCTTCTACGGCCTGACCGAGGGGCTGGAGGAGGTGAAAAACGGCGATTCCATCGAGCTGGGAGCCCTGAAGCTGAGCTTCGTGCTCACCCCGATGGTCCACTGGCCCGAGACGATGGTGACCCTCTGCCAGTCTGTTGCGACTGAGTCGCAACAAACGGGAGAGACGGTGCTCTTCAGCGGCGATGCCTTTGGCTGTTTCGGCGCGCTCAACGGCGGCGTCATCGACGAGCAAATCAACTGCGACGTCTTCTGGGACGAGATGGAGCGCTACTACTCCAACATCGTGGGCAAGTACGGAACGCCCGTGCAGAACGCACTGAAGAAGCTGGCCGACGTGAAGCTGGACTACATCTGCGCTACCCACGGTCCCGTTTGGCACGCCTACATCGACCGCGTCATCGGTGTCTACGACCGGCTGTCGAAGTATGAGACCGAGCCGGGACTCGTCATCTGCTACGGCACGATGTACGGCAACACCGAGCGCGCTGCTGAAGTGATAGCCCGTGCTGCCTCGGAGGCCGGCGTGAAGAACATCGTGGTGCACAACGTGTCGAAGACCCACCATTCCTACATCATCCGCGACGTGTTCCGCTACCGCGGCCTCATTGTCGGCGCCCCCACCTACAATACCGCCCTCTACCACGAGATGGACGTGCTGCTCTCTGAGTTGGCTGGTAAGGACATCAAGAACCGCCTGTTCGGATGGTTCGGTTCTTACGGGTGGGCATCGAAGGCAGTGAGCGAAATTGCCCGATGGAATGAGGAAAAACTGCACTATGAACCCGTGGGCGAGCCCGTGGAGATTAAGCAGTCGCTGACCCCCGAGACGAAGGCACAGTGCGAGGCACTGGGACGCGCAATGGCCGAGCGGCTGAAGTAGGCCTGTGCGCTCACTGCAATGGCAATCCCTACACAAAAAGGGCCTTACAGAGCGATTGACTCTGTAAGGCCCTTTTGCATTGGGACGGTTGCCGCCCTCTGTCGGGCAGCGGCTCACGCTTCTGCAGCCTTCTCCGTGCCCTCTTCCTCCAGCAGTTGTGCCAGCTCGTCTAAGTTGTTGGCCACTTGAATGTACGTGCGCCACTGCTTACGCGTCACGCCCTGCCTATGCAGGTCGTCGAGCATTGCAATGAGCGAGTCCCAGAAGCCCTTCATATTATAGAGGATGACGCGCTTCTGGTGATAGCCGATGGTGGCCGACGCCGCAATGCTGAACACCTCGTCCAGCGTGCCGATGCCGCCCGGCAGTGCCACGAACACGTCGCTCTGGGCTTCCATCAGCTGCTTGCGCTCGTGCAGCGAGTCGCACGGAATCTCCACATCGACAAACTGCGAGGTGCGCCCGTAGCGCTCCACGATTCTCGGGATGACCCCAATGGTGCGCCCGCCCGCCTCCTTCGTGGCCCGTGCGATGCGCTCCATCAGTCCTTGGTTCACACCGCCGAACACGATGGTGTGGCCTTTTGCGGCTGCCCACCGCCCCAGTTCCTCGGTCATCGAGAAGAAGTCGTGGTCTATCTGGTGGTTGGCCGAACAGAAAATACAGATCTTCATACTGTTGCAAAGTTACGAAATAATTCTCAATTCTTAATCCTTAATTCTCAATTTATTCGTACCTTTGCAGCCGAATAATAACACATTGATTTTGAAGACATTTGAAGAACTGGGCGTGAGCGAGCAGATTCGACGCGCCATTGAAGAACTGGGATTTACCCATCCGATGCCCGTACAGGAGGAAGTGATACCCTACCTGCTGGGCAATCAGAACGACATCATCGCATTGGCACAGACGGGAACGGGCAAGACGGCCGCTTTCGGCATTCCCGTGCTGCAGCGCATCGACACGCAGCGTAAGGAGACACAGGCCGTCATCCTGAGCCCTACGCGCGAGCTCTGCCTCCAGATAGCCGACGATCTGCGCGACTTCTCGAAGTATATCGACGGCATTCACATCGAGGCCGTCTACGGCGGAGCCAGCATTGAGCAGCAGATTCGCGCCCTGCGTAAGGGCGCACAGGTCATCGTGGCCACTCCCGGCCGACTGATTGACCTGATGAAGCGCGGCGTGGCGCGCCTCGACACGGCCTACAACGTGGTGCTCGACGAGGCCGACGAGATGCTCAATATGGGCTTCTCCGAGAGCATTGACGCCATTCTGGAGCACATCCCGGCCGAGCGTAACACGCTGCTCTTCTCGGCCACGATGAGCCGCGAGATAGAGCGCATCGCCAAAGGATACCTGAAAGACTATAAGGAGATTGTGGTGGGCAGCCGCAACGAGGGTGCCGAGAACGTGAACCACGTATATTATATGGTAAACGCTAAGGACAAGTATCTGGCACTGAAGCGCATCGTGGACTACTATCCGCGTATCTTCGCCATCATCTTCTGCCGCACGAAGGCCGAAACGCAAGAGGTGGCCGACAAGCTGATACGCGACGGCTACAACGCCGAGAGCCTGCACGGCGACCTGAGCCAGCAGCAGCGCGACCTGACGATGCAGAAGTTCCGCCAGCATACGGTGCAGCTGCTCGTGGCTACCGACGTGGCCGCACGTGGGCTCGACGTGGACGACCTGACCCACGTCATCAACTACGGACTGCCCGACGACATTGAGAACTACACCCACCGCTCAGGACGCACGGGGCGCGCCGGCAAGAACGGCACGTCCATCTGTATCGTGCACAGCCGCGAGAAGCACAAGATACGGGCTATCGTGAAGGAAATCGGTAAGGACTTTGTGGAGGGAATCATCCCATCGCCGCAGGAAATCTGCACCAAACAGCTCTATAAGGTGATGGACCAGATAGTGAAGGTCGACGTGGACGAGGAGCAGATAGCCCCGTTTATGCAGGAAATCGACCGCTACTTTGAGTATGTGGATAAGGAAGACCTGATAAAGAAGATTGTGTCGCTGGAGTTTGGCAAGTTCCTCGCCTACTATGCCGATGCGCCCGAGCTGTCGCCCGTGAACAGCCGCGAGAAGAAACCGCGAGACGAGAAAGGGGCGCGCGGACAGAAGAAGAGCGGCCCGATGCAGGTGTCGGAGGGCTACCATAAGCTGTTCATCAACCTCGGAAAGACCGACGGTTTCTATCCCGGCGAGCTGATGCAGTATATCAACAAGCACGTGGCGGGCCACGTGGCCGTGGGGCATATTGACCTGCTGCAGAAGTTTGCCTACTTCGAAGTGCCCGAAGACGACGCCGCTAAGGTGATGCGTGCCCTTAATGGCACGCGCTACCGTGGGCGCGAGGTGCGCTGCAACGATGGCGACGAGGGTGGCCGCACGCCGGCCAAGCGCTCGTCTCGTCCGTCAGACCGCGCTCCCTATGCCGACCGTCCGCGCCGTTCCAAGCCCGCGAAGAGCCAGCCGAAGGAGCATCCTCATTATACGAAGGACGACTGGATGCAGTTCCTTAATCCTGCAGGAATGAAGTTGAAAGGCCCTCTTCCCGACTTCAGCGAAGAGGGATGGGCACGTCGTAAGCCCAAGCGCAAGAAAGACTGAGCTGTCGCCTCCGGCCATTCCGTCGGTTGATTCGGCGCAGTCAGGGGTGGTAGTCTCTGGGGCGCTGCCCCGTTATCTTGAAGAAGGCGCGGCGGAAGGTCGACGTGCTGTTGAACCCGCTCTTGTTGGCAATGTGGTCAATAGTGTACTCCGGGTGCTCTTCCATCAGGGGAATGCTCTTCTTGTAGATGCGCAGGTGGTTGATGTAGTCGTAGAACGTCTGCTGGCATACGGTGCTGAAGTAGTCGCTCAGATACGTGCGATTGGTGTTGATGGCAGCAGCGAGCTCGTTTAGCGTCAGGTCTTTCTTCAAGTAAAGCTCTTCCTGCTCCATCAGTTCCTCCAGCCGTTGGACGAAGGTATATTCGCGCACGGGCATTCTCTCAGCGTCATCTTCTTTTTCAGCGTCCGTCTCTCTTTCAGTGTCATCCTCTATCTCTATGGGCTTGATGTCCCAGCTGTAATGCAGCACAACCTGCCACATCACGATGGTGGATATGTAGTAGATGGTGTCAGCAATGCTGTTGGCTATCAGTGACGTGGCCAGCCACGCCAGCTGGCTGATGATGGCAAAGAGGAACACGATGCGCAGCCAGCTGATGTCAAGGCGGTCGATGTTGGAGTAGTTGGCGCGGATGTAGCGAATGTAGCGGCGCGCGCGGAAGTAAGCGATGAACACGATGGTCCACGCATAGACGAAGAGAAAGCAGACGTAGGCTTGGACTACGCGCTCCACCGGCCACACTGCGTAGAGCAGCGTGAAGGCGGCAAAGGGTATGCAGAGCTTCAGCAGGCGGCTCTTGGTGGTCCATCGGGGCTGCGTCAGTTCGAAGACGAGCACGGTGTAGCTGATGGCCGACCATCCGTCGCAGATGATAATGGCATTGAGCATCTGCGGCGTGTACAGGCTGGGAAAGGTGATGAGGATATCCTTCAGGTTAAGCAGGGTCCAGAGCACAAAGATGTAGCCGAGGATGGTCTGCCAGCGTGTACGGCTTTCCATCGCGAAGATGCGGGCGACATACATCGCGAAGTACATTGTGGCTGCGCCAACAAAGAAAGCCGACAAGTTGATTCCGTTCATTCAGTCTCGTTGTTTTCGTCGTGCAAATATCGCAATAATTGCTGAAATGGCCAAACGAAAGAGGGCAAAAAACCTCCCGGCTTCCCTTTTGACAGGGGAGGCCGGGAGGTTTTTCTGTGCCGTTTCCGGGCAGTGGGGTATGGCGGCCGGCTTTATTTGGCAGCAATCTCTTGAATCAGACGGTCGGCGTGGCCCCAGCGGTCTATCATAAAGAGCACGAAGCGGATGTCGACGCTGATGGTGCGTGCCAGCTGGCTGTCGAAGAAGATGTCGCTCGAGAGCGAATCCCAGTTGCCGTCGAAGGCCAGACCGATGAGCTGTCCCTTACCGTTGAATACGGGTGAGCCCGAGTTGCCGCCCGTGATGTCGTTGTTGGAGAGGAAGCAGCACTGCATCGTTTGGGACTTGGGGTCGGTATAGCCTTCGAGGCTGGTGTTGCCGAGGAAGTCCATCATCTCGGGCTCTACCAGATAGTCGCTGATTTCATTTCCAAGATGCATCTTGTCCAGCAGGCTCTCGGCCGTGGTGAAGAATCCCGACGACTTCCCGTTGAGGACGTAGCCGCCAATCTGTCCGTACGAGAGGCGCATCGTGAAGTTGGCATCCGAGTAGAGCGGCATATCCATCTCCATCTGCATCTTGGCATCGGTGAGATAGCGCTCCTGCTCGTCGATGGCTACGCTGGCGGCACCAATCTGCGAGCGGATGACGCTGAGTGTCTCGATGAGGTCGAGACCCATCTGTACGCCCGGGTCTTTGGTGTACGACTTACGGTTGACGTAGATGGGCTTGCCGGTCTTCAGCAGTATCGACTTCTTATAGAGGTACTGGGCATAGCGGTCGCAGTCGCCGCCGAACTGGCTGTCGATGGTCTTGAAGAAGGCAGGGTGGTAGTCGACAGGCACCTGCTCGCGATAGTTCTTCAGCAGTGCGCCCAGTATCTCGCAGTCGGTGGCAGCGTCCCACGTGTCGGTGTTGTCGCTGAACTCGATATACTGCTTGTTCTTCTTGTCCTTCGGACCCTTCACCTCGATACCCATATTGACGACACGGGCGCGGCGCGACAGCTCGTCGGTGCGGCCGAAGGTCTCGCTCCAGTAGTAGAGGGCGCGCAGGGCACTGAAGCGCTGCTGGTAGAGCGACTTGAGCAGGGTGAAGTCGAGCTTGCCCTTCAGCTGTCCGGTAGAGTCCTGCCATTGCTGGATGCGGCCCTCATACTGGCGTTTCTGCTGGATGAGGCCGATGCTGTCGATGCACTTGTTCATTCCGATGGAGTTCTTCCAGTAGTTGGCACTCTGGGCGTACTTGGAGTCATACTTGATGCGCACGGCAGCCGAGGCGTCCATATGGCGGCGCATAATCTCCTGCTTGATGGTGCGCACTTGGATATAGGTGGCGTTCATTGCGTCGCGGCGCTCCTGTATGCCGTAGCTCGACAGGTAGCGCGAGGTGGAGCCGGGATAGCCGATGGTCATTGCGAAGTCGCCCGGCTGATAGCCTGCGAGCGACACGGGTGCCCACGACGTGGGGTGATAGGGCACGTTCTTCTCCGAATACTCGGCCGGTCCGCCCGTTACGGGGTCGCAGTAGATGCGGAACACGGAGAAGTCGCACGTCTGGCGTGGCCACATCCAGTTATCGGTGTCGCCGCCGAACTTACCCATCGACTTGGGAACGGCGAACACGAGGCGCACGTCGGGGAAGTCGCGGTAGGTGGTGGCGTAGAACTTGTTGCCCTCATAGAAGGGCTTGATTTCCAGTCGCAGCGTGGAGTCGGTCTCGCGCAGGGTGCGCTGCAAGTCGCTTTGCAGCGAGTCGATGAGGGCTTCCTGCTCGTAGAAGTTCAGCTCGTAGAAGCCCGTCGAGTCGAGTGCTTCAGTGATGTCTACCTGATTCACCATAAAGCTGACGAAGAGGTTCTCGTTGGGCAGCTCCTCTGCGTACGACTTAGCCACGAATCCGTTGAGCATATAGTCGTGGTCCACGGTGGAGTGGCTGCGGATGGACTCAAAACCGCAGTGGTGGTTGGTGAAGACGAGCCCGTTGGGGCTGACCACCACGCCCGAGCAGTAGCCGCCGAAGTTGACCACGCAGTTCTTGATGGCTCCCTCGCCCTCATAGAGCGAGCTGTACGGCAGTTCAAATCCCTCCTGCTGCATCTGTTCGTAGATAGCCTGCGGCAGGTTGTAGAGTGTCCACATTCCCTCGTCGGCCTTAGCGGCGAGCGATATGAGGCACATCAGTGATAACAGAATCTTTTTCATAAGTTTGGTATGGTTATTTAAAATGTTTTCCGATGACAGGCAGCTGGTGCAGCGGGAAGTCACGCTTCACGATGACGGCCGTGAACACGGCGATGCAGAGCGTGTTGAAGGCGATGCGGCCGGCTGTCGGCAGCTCGAAGTGGCGGCCGGCATAGCGCATCAGCAAGAACATCCACAGGGCCAGTGCCGTGTAGATGGCAATGTCGCGCAGCGGATAGCTGATTTTATAGTAGTGCTGGCCAACGAAGTAAGAGAGCGTCATTGCCGTGGCATAGCCGGCAAATCCCGCCCACGCGCAGGCCATATATCCATAGCGCGGCACGAAGACGACGTTGATGAGCACCAGCACGGCGCAGCCGATGCCCGAGAACCACGCCCCCCAGACGGTGCGGTCGGTCAGCTTGTACCAGAACGACAGGTTGAAGTAGACGCCCATCATTATCTCGGCGGCCATCACGATGGGCACCACGCGCAGTCCGCTCCAGAAGCTGCGGCCGATGATATACTTCAGGATGTCCAGATAGCCCACGACCACGAGGAAGGCCAGCAGCGTGAAGATGATGAAGTATTTCATTGCTGCGGCGTAGGTCTCGCGGTTGTCGCGCTCCTGCGCCTTACCGAAGACGAAAGGCTCGTAGGCATAGCGGAAGGCCTGCGTAATCATTGCCATAATCATTGCTATCTTCGAGGCCGCGCCGTAGATGCCCAGCTGGTCGCGGGCGTCGCTGCCGTGGTAGAGGTAGGGAAACAGTATCTTGTCGGCCGTCTGGTTCAGTATGCCGGCGATGCCCAGTATCAGGATGGGCCACGCGTAGCCGAGCATCTGGCGCAGCAGGGCTGCGTCGAAGGTGTAGCGGAAGCCGGTCAGCTCGCGCCAGAAGCAGAACGTGATGCTGGCCGTGCAGGCCAGATTGATGTAGAAGGCGTAGCCCACGTCGTGGCCGTCCATCAAGACGTAGTAGCCGAGGTTGAGCGCGATGTTGAGGACAATGAAGAGCAGCTTCAGCGCAGCAAACTTCAGTGCCTTCTTCTGCTGGCGCAGGTAGGCAAAGGGAATGCACTGGAAGGCGTCAATGGCCACCGTGGTAAAAATCACCCATACGTATTGCGGGTGGTCCGCATAGCCGAGCAGGCCCGACAGCGGGCGCAGGAAAAGGAACACCAGTGCGACGAAGAGCACCGACGTGGTGCCGATGCTGATCAGCGTGGTGGAGTAGACGCGCTGTGCGTCCTGCCCCTCTTTGTTGGCATAGCGGAAGAAGGTGGTCTCCATTCCGTAGGTCAGCAGGATGAGCAGCAGTGCCGTGTAGGCGTATAGATTGGTAATGATGCCGTAGTCGTCGGTGGCCATCTTGGCCGTGTAGAGCGGCACGAGCAGATAGTTCAGGAAGCGGCCCACGATGCTCGACAGCCCGTAGATCGCCGTATCTTTTGCGAGCGATTTGAGATTTGCCATATTTCTTTCTTAATTTCCGAAGAACAGATAACAGATGCCGACGGCGGCAATGATGCCGGCCAAGTCGGCCAGCAGGCCGCAGGCCACGGCGTGGCGCGTATGGCGGATGCCCACACTGCCGAAGTAGACGGCGAGGATGTAGAACGTCGTGTCGGTGGAGCCTTGGAACACGCAGCTCAGGCGTCCCACGAACGAGTCGGCCCTGTAGGTGGTCATTGCGTCGACCATCATTCCGCGGGCACCGCTGCCCGAGAGGGGCTTCATCAGTGCCGTGGGCAGTGCGCCCACAAACTGGCTGTCCAGTCCGGCGGCTTCTACCGTCCGCTGGATGCCGCTGATGAGCATATCCATCGCTCCCGAGGCGCGGAACACGCCGATGGCCACCAGTATGGCCACCAGATAGGGAATGATGCGCACGGCCGTCTGGAAGCCGTCCTTAGCCCCCTCTACGAAGGCGTCGTACACGTTGACGCGCTTACGCATACCGGCTATGATGAAGCCTACGATGATGGTCATCAGCAGGATGTTGGCCGACGTGGTACTCACGCGGTTCATCAGCACCGAGTCCATCTGGCCGAATCCCCAGATGACGGCAGCCACGGCGAGGCTCAGCAGGCCCAGCGTGACCAGCATCGTGCGGTTGAGCAGGTTGATGTGCTGGTAGAGCGAGGTGATGATGATGCCCGCCACGGTCGAGAAGAACGTGGCCAGCAGGATGGGGATAAAGATATCGGTGGGCTGTGCGGCACCCAGTTGTGCGCGGTACACCATAATGCTGACAGGGATGAGCGTCAGTCCGCTGGTGTTCAGCACGAGGAACATTATCATCGGGTTGGTGGCCGTCTCTTTCTTCGGGTTCAGCTCTTGCAGCTGTTCCATCGCCTTCAGCCCCAGTGGTGTGGCGGCATTGTCGAGCCCCAGCATATTGGCGGCAATGTTCATAAAGATGCTGCCCGTCACGGGGTGGCCCTTCGGAATGTCAGGAAACAGGCGGGTGAATATGGGCGAGAGCACCCGCGCCAGTACGTTGACCACGCCGCCCCGTTCGCCAATCTTCATTATGCCCAGCCAGAGTGCCAGCACGCCCGTCAGTCCGAGCGATATCTCAAACGCGGTTTTCGACGACGAGAACGTGGCGTCAATCATTGCCGGGAACACATCGAAGTCGCCCCAGCACACCAGCTTTACCACTGCGATGATGAAGGCAGTGAGGAAGAATGCTATCCAGATGTAATTCAGTACCATAATTCTTATTGCCTGCAAAGGTACGCTTTTTTCGCGAAAGCAGTGCAGGATTGCCGATTTTTCGTAGGGTCCGGCCGGCAGGGCAGGCCCTGCATAGGGGCGTTAGGCAGCGGTTCTGGTGCGGTTGAAGGTGCGCCAGCCGTAGACGGTGATGACGATGAAGCAGAAGAGCGGCAGCAGGAACGACACGTTGACGGCCGGCATCGACCCGATGGTCTGCTGGTCGATGATGCTGGCCTGTAGCGGGGGCAGCACGCTGCCGCCGAGGATGGCCATAATCAGGCCGGCCGCGCCGAACTTGGCATCGTCGCCCAGTCCCTGCAGGGCAATGCCATAGATGGTGGGGAACATCAGCGACATACAGGCCGACACGCCCACGAGGCAGTAGAGTCCCCAGCGGCCGTCGATGAGGATGACGCCGGCACACAGCGCGATGGCCACGACGGCCAGCAGTGCCAGCAGCGCACCGGCATTGACGAACTTGAGGAAGTAGGTGCACACAAAGCGGCTGCTCACGAAGATGGCCATTGCTATGATGTTGTAGCGCTGCGACAGCACTTCGGCCGCCTGCTCCGTCATTCCCTCGTTCATCAGCACGCGCGTGCCGTACTGGATGATAAACGTCCAGCACATAATCTGCGCACCCACGTAGAAGAACTGTGCCACCACGCCCTCGCGGTAATACTTGATGCCGAAGATGCGGCGCAGCGTGGGGCCGAGGTCGATGCTGTGGTTCTGGTCGGCATTGTGGGGCATCCGGGCAAACCAGATGACGCAGAACATAATGGCAATGACGAGGCCTATCATCAGGTAGGGGCCGATGAGCACCGACA
This sequence comes from Prevotella sp., assembly GCA_017476785.1. Classification (GTDB taxonomy): domain Bacteria; phylum Bacteroidota; class Bacteroidia; order Bacteroidales; family Bacteroidaceae; genus Prevotella. The sequence continues at coordinate 25,695 of JAFUZD010000097.1, forward strand.
GGTCGCTGTCGCGCATCGCTGCAAAGTCGGCGTCGCTCAGCTGGGCCCGTTCCTCGGTCGACATCGGGTTGAGGCGTGCTTGGATGAAGTTCATTGCCACGTACATTCCGCACAGCGAGCCCATCGGGTTGAAGCACTGTGCCAGATTGAGCCGCCGCGTGCTGGTCTCCTCGCTGCCCATCGACAGGATGTAGGGGTTGCAGCTGGTCTCGAGGAACGACAGGCCGCAGGTCAGGATGAAGTAGGCAATGAGGAAGGGATAGTAGGTGCCCGTCAGCTTGGCGGGGAAGAAGAGCAGCGCGCCGATGGCGTAGAGCCCCAGCCCCATCAGCACGCCGGCCTTATAGGAATACTTGCGGATGAACATCGCAGCGGGAAAGGCCATTGCGAAGTAGCCTCCATAGAAAGCCACCTGCACCAGCGCGCCGTCGGTCACGCTCATCCTGAATATCTTAGAGAAGGCCTTGACCATCGGGTTGGTGATGTCGTTGGCAAAGCCCCACAGGGCGAAGCACGACGTGACGAGGATGAAAGGCAGCACGTAGCTGATGCCGTCCTTATGCAGAATAGAGTGGTTGTTGCTTTCCATTTCGGCTTGTTGTTTTAGTAGTTTGATAGGATTTGATGGCGCGAAGATAAGCAAAAATATTGAGAAAGCGCACGTTGCAGCCCGAAAAAACGGGCAGCGGTGCAAAAAAGATACAGCCATCGGAACTCTTTCCGACGGCTGCACCGCTTATTTGTTTCTATCTTTCTCTGATATTAAGGAGCTCACGCCCCATCATTGTTATCCTTTTTCCAATCTTTTGTCTTTACCTTAGTACTAACTTACCTATCTACTGCGAAACAAATCTAATTACCAATAACTAAAAACCTAAAACTATAAATATAACTACTAACCTAAAACAAATTTCTAACTTTTTTGTCCTTTTGACGATGCAAAGGTAAGCAGGATTGACCAAATGGCAATGGATTGTAAGGGCGAAAAGGCCAAAAAAGGCGTTCTTCTTGACCTAAATCAACATCTTGTGTGCGTGCACAGCAGCGTTTCAGCGGGTCAAGCGGGGGACCGGACGGGCGGCTGCCGAGCATTTGGTGGGCGGCTGCCGAGCGTATGGCGGGCAGCTGTCGAGCGTTTGACGAGCGGCTGGTGGGCACTTGTCAGGCGTTATCAGAGGTGATAGGCCAGTCCGAGCCTCACTTCGAAGGTGCGCGCGTTGATGTCGTCGTAGTATTTGTAGTGAGTGCGGCGGGTGAAGTAGGAGCCCGACAGCACCACACTGAGCTGCTGGCGTACGTCGAACTCCACGATGGGGTTGACGACCAGCAGGCGCGCATTGCCGCGGTCGCCCTGTGCGTTGAGGTAGATGGGGTCGATGGTGGCGAGGTCTTTGCCCTCGTAGCCCTTCCACGTATAGAGCTGGAAGTATTTGGCGTGCAGGATGAAGCGGCCGAAGTTGCGCAGCTCCAAGTGGGTCTTCGACTTGATGCTGAACCCGCTGCCCATATTGTAGTCGCGGTCTATGATGTTGTAGTAGTCGCTCTTGGTGCCGCCGAGCAGGATGCCGCTCAGGAAGACGCGCTGCTCCAGCCGCGTCAGCGAGCCCACTTCGGGCAGCTGGAAGATGATGCCCGGGCCCAGTGCGGCGGCCTCGCTGATGCGGTAGGGCGTCAGGTCACTGCCGTCTTTGACGGGTTTGGAGTCGTAGTAGTTGAAGTGCTGGTAGATGCCCACCTCGGCGTTGACGCCCTTTCCCGAAATCATCGGCGTGCTCCAGATGCGGCCCAGCAGATGCAGTCCGTTGATGATGGGCTGGTTGCCGCTCAGGCCGAAGGTGACCTCCGCGTCGAAGAAGTCGAATGGCCGGTTGTGCTCGCCCTCGTTGAGCGGGTCGCCGTATTCCAGATAGAAGTTCAGGTAGGGGTTGTGCTCGCCGCGGAAGAGTGCGCCGTTGTCGGCCAGATAGCGGTCGCCGAAGGAGATAGCGAGGTCCACGGGATAGCGTGCGTGGTCGTGGTACAGATAGTGCTGCGCATCGTAGCGCCACGCCCGTCCGGTGATGATGCGGTTGAAGCCCTTCATCGGGTCGATGATGGTGGCTGCCGCCTCGCGCAGGAAGCGTCCGAAGCCCCGCTGGCGGTCGTTGAGTATGATGTCGCTGACGCGGTGCATCACCTCACCGATGCAGATGCCGCCCATCGTGGTGGCTATGAGGTCGTTGATGGCGGGTGGCTCTATCTCGCCGAAGAACTCCCACATCAGCGAGCCGCCCATCGCATAGGGGGCCGACTGCCAGAAGGAGAGGCCGTTGGAGCGGGCCGAGTTGTAGTACAGGTTGCCGTGGTAGGGGTGGGCAAAGAGGTTGGTGGAGAACTGGTCGTTGTCCCACACGAAGCCCTGCCGGAAGTTGTGGCGGATGGTGTGCAGCGTGGTCTGGGCAAAGTCTTCGTTGAGGACGAAGCGGTCGAAGCAGTGCACCAGCACGTTTACGCCCGCAGCCTCGGCGATGGCCGTCCACGGCCGCTTGGCTACGGCGGGTGCCATCAGTCCGTCGGCGGGCTCCTCGTCGCTGCGTGGCGGCAGGCCCGTGGCGTGCTGTCCGCTGCGGTTGTAGCGCCACGTCAGTCCCGCCTCCACCAGCGGTCGGCTGCGGTAGTGGCTGTTGTGGCGGTAGTAGCGGGTCTCGCCGAATCCGACGGCGGCATAGGCGCCCAGCCGGGGGCTGATTTGGTAGTCGGCGTTGAGGCGTGCCTGCAACGAATAGAGGCGTTGAGGGCGGTCGGCCGTGTGGTGCTCGAAGGTCTCAATGTGGTAGTAGCCTATGTCGCCGCCCAGTGTCCATCGCTCGCCGAGGTGGAAATACTGGCCCAGCCGGTAGAACAGGGCTCCCGAGAACTTCTTGTCCAGTCCCATATAGTGCGTCCCGAGGCCGATGATGCTGTACGTGGAGCGGTTGCGGAAGCGCGCGGCGATGTTGAGCTTTGAGCTGGTGCCGCCGTAGAGCATCAGGTCCACCGTCGTGTTCGGGTTCACGTTGACCAGTCCGATTTTGTGGGCCACCGTGTCGCGTGTGTAGTTCACGAGACCTATCTGCCAGCCGCGCGGGTGGCTGCGGGCCACGTTGACCAGTCCCACCTGCGAGCCGCTGAGCGAGTCGGTATAGTTGTAGGCCCCCAGCTGCAGGCCGCGCATCGTGGCCGACGACACGTTGAGCAGTGCCGCCAGCTGCACGCCGCGGTCCACGCCGGCAGCGATGTTGGTGATGCCGGCCAGCTGCACGCCGTGGATGGGCTGTATGGCGGCGTTCATCAGTCCGCTCAGCTGCAGTCCGTCCAGTCGTCCGGCCATATTGCCGATGGCGTTCACCTGCACGCCCCTTCCCACGTTGGCCGAGTTGCCCAGCAGGTTGAGCTGTAGGCCGCGCAGCGAGTCGGTGTGCGAGCGCAGTCCGAGCGAGAAGTTGGTGACGAGGGTAGAGTCGGGTGCCCGGTGGCTGACAGCCAGTCCGATGTTCTGTGCATTGGCGGTCGTGGCGACGGCCAGCACGGCAGCCGTCAAGTATCTTCTGAAGTCGGTCATCATTATGGATGATGTTTTTAGGATAATACGGTGGTTGTGCTTGCAAAGATAGTGAAATAATCTGAATGTACAAAGGCGTAGCGGCCTAAAAATGGGGGAGGGCTCGAGGGAGGGCTCGGAGCGCTCGGAGTGCTCGGAGACCTCGGAGACCTCGGAGAACTCGGAGACCTCGGAGAACTCGGAGAACTCGGAGAACTCGGAGCACTCAGAGAACTCCGAGCCCTCCGAGAGCTCCGAGAATCACTCCCCTCGGCCCTTCCCCAGCCTCCGGAGCGATGCTCCGCGGCCGCGGGAGCGTCGCTCCGCAGGCTGCGGAGCATCACTCCCCGGCCTGCGGAGAAAAGCTTCCCAGCCTCCGAAGAACCTCCGGATAAAGCTCTTCGCCACCTTTTTTCGGCAATTCGTTTGCCTATTTGCCAAATAGTCAGTATCTTTGCAAAACGAAATTAAAACCAACCGACAATGAAGAAATACGTAATAACCGCACTGGCCGCGCTCTGTATGCTGTCGTGCAGCGAGAAGAAATTCCACGTGGAAGGCACCATCAGCGAAGCCGCCGACTCGGTGCTCTACCTCGAGAACGTCAGTCTGACGGGTCCCGTCACCATCGATTCCGTGCGTCTCGGAGCCGAAGGCACCTTCAGCTTCAGCGGGGCGCAGGCCGCGACTCCCGAGTTCTATCGCCTGCGCATCGCCGGCCAGATTATCAATCTCTGCATCGACTCTACCGAGACGGTCACCGTACGCGCGGCCTATCCCACGATGGCGGCCGAGTATGAGGTGGAGGGCTCGGACGACAACCTGAAGATTCGCGAGCTGGCCCAGCGGCAGATGCGCCTGCAGCAGCAGGCACTGGCCATACAGCGTGACCCCTCGCTGAGCGTCGATGCCGCCGGCGACAGCCTCCTGAGCATCATCCGCCAGTATAAGGACGAGGTGAAGCGCACCTATATCTTCAGCGCACCGGGCAAGCCCTATGCCTACTTTGCCCTGTTCCAGACGCTGGGCGACTGGCTGCTGTTCAACCCGAAGACCGACCCTGAAGACATCAAGGCCTTCCAAGCCGTGGCCACCAGCTGGGACACGTTCTACCCCGGTGCCGAGCGCAGCGAGAACCTGCGCAACATCGCCATCACGGGTGTGAAGAACCAGCGCATCGTGGCAGCTGAGAATGCCCGCACCATCGATGCCTCGAAGGTGACCACCACGGGGCTCATCGACATCGCACTGACCGACAACCACGGCCAGCTGCGCCACCTGACCGACCTGAAGGGACGTGTGGTGCTGCTCGACTTCCACGCCTTTGGCACCGACGACTCGCCCAAGCGCATCCTGCTGCTGCGCGAGCTCTACAACAAGTATCACACACAGGGACTGGAAATCTATCAGGTGTCGCTCGACGGCGACGAGCATTTCTGGAAGCAGCAGACGGCTGCCCTGCCGTGGATTAGCGTGCGCGAGCCCGAGGGAGCTGCCTCGACCGTCATCCAGCTGTACAACGTGCAGGCACTGCCCGAGTTCTTCCTCATTGACCGCGACAATAATCTGGTGGGCCGTTCGCAGCAGATCAGCGACGTCGATGCCGCTATCCGCCGACTGCTCTGATGAGACGACCTGCACTCTGCTGCCTGTTGGCACTCGCTGCCGCACTGCCGCTACGGCTGGCCGCACAGCAGCCCGCGACCCTGCTGAAGGGCGATGCCCGCATCGACGTGGAGCGGCTGGGTACGGCGGTCAATATGAACATCGACACGCGGCGACTCTCGCTCTGTGAGGCCCGCGTGCTGCGTAGCGCCCTCGCAGCCCGTCAGGGCTATGCCTTTGCCGACGGCAGCCTGCGTGCTCTCTTCCTGCGCACCTCGTGGTATCAGTCACGGCTGACGGAGCGCTGCCAGCGCGAACAGCTGCGCGGGCGCGACCTGCCGCTCAGCTATACGAAGGAGGAGCAGGCCTTTATCCGCCGGCTGAAGCTGCGCGAGACGCAGGCCCACGGCCATAACTTCATTGACGGCCGGCCCCATCTGCGCAATCTGGTCAACCCCTATCAAATGGAAGCCCTGACGCCCCAACAGCAGGAGATGCTGGGGCGTCAGGGCTTTGTCGTGGCCGATGGGCGACAGTCAATGCAGCGACTCTACCGGCAGAATGCCGACGAGTGGATGCCTACCTTCCTCGGCACCGACCTCTACGTCCTGCTGTTCAACCGCTTCTATGCGCAGCTGACGGCCGAGGTGAAGCTGAACGGGCTGACCGAGGAGGCGCGCCTGCTGCGCCTGCTGCTCGAGGAGGCCACCCAGCAGACGGCTCGCCAGTGGAAGAAGAGCAAGCTGATACGCGAGACGGCCGCAAAGAACCTGCGCTGGCTGGCACAGCAGCCCGACGGGCACAGCTGCTGGCGGCTCATCTGGAGCAGCCCACTGACGACGAGCTGCTGCAAGACGCCCTGCTGGCCTACACCATAGGCAGCCAGCCCGGCGTGCGCCAAGCCTACCAGCAGCTCTACCTGCTGGGGGCACAGTTCGACGGTGCCACGGCGCAGGTCACGCTGACCCATCTCTACGAGGCCATCCGCCGGCAGGATATGCCCATCGACAAGTTGCTCAAGAACAAGCGTAAGATGCAGGAGCTACGGCAGACAATGGAGCTGACGCGCGCGGAGATGGCCGGACAGGACGCCGAGGAGTGGAGCGTCACCGTGCACTCGCAGTGGCGGCAGATGATGCAGCGCCTCTCGCAGCGGCAGCCCGGTGCTCCCTTCCTGATGCTGTCGGAGGGCTGGCGCCAGCACCGCCAGCTGGTGGCGCAGCGGTCAGCAACGGCCGTGCCGGCCGACACGCTGGTGCTGCGGATGGTGCCCGAGGGCGGCGAGGCGCGCCCACGGCGTTCTGCCACGCCCCATCCGCCCGTAGTGTCAGGCTACGTAGAACCCGACATTCGTTTCTGGAAGTCGGCCTTGCGCCTGTTGACGCAAATCCGGCAGACCTTAGATAATCATCAGATCAATTCGCCGCGCAATCGCCAGCTGCTGCGCATAATGCGCCAACAAACAAAATTCCTCCTCGCCGTCAGCGAGAAGGAATTGGATGGTGAACGCCTCACGGCCGATGAGCATCGCCGCATCGGCGCACTGGCACTGTCGCTGGCCGAGTCGGCCGATACGACGGGGGTTCCCGTCTATGTGCTGGCTGAGGTCGACGGCTATCTCTCCGTGCTGCGCGGTGCCACGCTGCCGGTGCAGCCGTAGCACCGCCTGTCGTCGGTCAGAAGCTGCGGAGCCACGCCTTCAGCTCGCCCATCATCTCGAAGTGATAGTCGAACGACTGCAGGATGCCCCAGCCGTGGCCGCCCGTGGGATAGACGTGCAGCGTGGCCGGCACGTCGTGGCGGTAGCACTCCAGATAATAGCTCACGCCATTAGCCGGCAGCACCACGTTGTCGTCGTCGCTCAGCACGATGAAGGCCCGCGGTGTGGCGCGCGTCACCTGCTGGTCGTTGCTGTACTCGCGCTCCAGCTTCTTCTTCGGTTTCTTGCCCAGCAGCAGGTCGTGCGACCCCTGATGGGTGATGCCCGGCTCCATCGTGATGACGGGGTAGAACAGGATTTGGAAGTTGGGCTTGGCGTCGCCCTTGCTGTGGGTGGCGATGGTCGAGGCCAGATGGCCGCCGGCCGAGAAGCCCATAATGCCAATGTCGTTGGGCTTGACATTCCACTGCGCGGCATTGCGGCGCACCAGCCTGATGGCTTCCTCGGCATCGCTGATGGGCACTTCCAGATGGCCGTTGGGCATTCGGTACTTCAGCACGATGACGGCGATGCCCTGCTGGTTGAAGAAGGGGGCCCACGCCGTGCCTTCCTTTTCCCACGCCAGATGCGAGTAGCCGCCGCCCGGGCAGATGACGATGGCGCGTCCCGTGGCGCGCCGCGCCTCGGGTAGGAAGACGGTCACCTTAGCTTTCTCCCGTTCATTGCCGTTGTCGTTAGGGGCTCCTTCGGGCCAGAGTGCGATGTCGGTGCCTTTCTGGGCCATTGCCGTTGCTGCTACGAATAACATCAGAATCAGTGTTTTCAGTTTTTTCATTGTTGCTTTCTTTTTTTTGGGGAGTTCTCGGAGTTCTCGGAGTTCTCGGAGTTCTCGGAGTTCTCGGGAGTGCTCGGAGTTCTCTGAGTTCTCTGAGTTCTCTGAGTTCTCTGAGTTCTCTGAGAGCTCAGAGTCCTCCGAGCGCTCCGAGATAAAAAAGGGGCTGCACCGATCAGTCACTGAGGGATGCAGCCTAAAGATATAGATGGTAAAAGACGATTTACTGCTAATTCTTACTTAGCTTATCGGCTACAAATATAATCAATTTTCTTGAATGCCGCAAGAAAAACCGACAAATTATTACTAAATTGACAGAAAATCCTACGATTTACAAGCCTTTGCGCCTATTTTACCACATATTTCTTGCCGCTGCGGATGTAGACACCCGGGCGCAGCGTGCCGCTGATGCGACGGCCGTCGAGGGTGAATATGGGCTCCGTACGCGTGTCGGAACGGACGTCGCGGATGGCCGTCGTGTTCTCCGTGATGGTCAGGATGCCGGGTTGCAGCGTCAGCGTGTAGTTGCGGGCTTCGCCGCCGCTGATGGTGATGGCATACTGGCCTACGGCCGACTGTGCCGTGGCCGCCGTGCTGATGTAGGGCAGGCTGATCCACTCGGGCTCCGTCTCGCCGTTCTTCAGACCGTCGAACACGAGCTCGAACTCTGGATTCTCGCTCCACTGCTCACGGCTGACGCTGACCACGCTGACCGTCAGCGGGGCTTTCTTCACCGTCAGCGTGCCGTTGACGAAGGTGAGGCCGCTGGCCGTGATGGTTCCGGCTGAGGGTATGATGTCGTAGGTGCCCACGGGCGACAGCTCGTCGGCCTCGCAGGTGAGCTCGGCAACGCCGGTCACATAGTCGCCGCTGAGCGTATAGCCGAAGTTGGGGTTGGGGTCGCCGTAGTAGCGGTTGGCATTGCGCGCCTTCACCGTGGTGCCAAACTCAGCGATGTTGCTGAACCGCTTCCAGCCCTGCGCACGCTTGTAGGTGTCCTTCGTGCCGGCGGGGACGTAGAGCTTGGTGTAGGTGGAGTCGATGCCAGCAAAGGCATTGGCACCCACCGTGGGCACTTCGCGGTTCTCCACGCGGATGGTCTCCACCATCCGGCAGTTGTAGAAGGCCTGCTTGCCGATGCTGTTGACCGACTCGGGGAACACCACCTTGCTGAGGTTGCGGCCGGCGAAGGCATAGGGATGAATCTCGGTCACCTCGCTGCCGATGGTCAGCTCGCCAGCCACCGAGGGCAGTGAGCCGATGATGACGTTAGGCTCGGCGCGCGAGTAGATGATGCCGTCGACGATGTCGTAGGTCTGCTGCGCATTGTCGTCGCTGCCTACGGTGCCCAGCGAGTCGATGATGGTCAGTCCGAAGGCACCGTCGCCGATGCTGTTCAGCGTCTCGGGGAGCACCAGCTTGCGCAGCCGCGTCGCACCGTAGAAGGCCTTATAGGGCAGCTCGTCGTCCTGCGTGGTGTAGCTGTTGCCGCTCTCTATCAGGTAGGGAGCACCGCCGCTGACGAAGCGGGCGTCCTTCAGTATCAGCTTGCTCAGCCGTCCGTGCGTGCTCACGCCCACCGAGTCGACACCGGCCATCCGGCGCAGTGCCTTCAGGTCGGTAGAGTTGATGGGACCGCTGACGGTCAGCTCGCTCACGTACTCCATATTCACGTCGTTCAGCTCGCTGACCAGCTGCCCGGCCTGCGTCAGCTCAACGACGGGCTGCACCAGCTCGGCCTGTATGGCCTGACTCTCGATGCCCACAATCATATCTTGCTCGTCCTTGAACTGATAGCCCGAGGGATTGAGCAGGGCAATGTCGTAGTAGCCGTTGTCATCGCCGCTCCAGCCCCAGTTGACGTGCACCTTACCGTCCTCGCGATAGCCGTCGAGCACGAAGGCGTGGCCTCCGTAGACCCACGGGCGCAGGTCGGCACCGCCGTAGTAGATGGGTCCGTTGGTGCTGATTTCATTGTACACCAGTTCCATCCACTGTGCCTCCGTATAGTCTTCGCGCACCAGACAGGTGGCACCCTCCAGTCCGAAGTAGGTGCGCAGGCCGGCAGCCGCCTCGTCGCTGTAAGCACCGCTGCCGCCCGAGCTCGACGGACCGTACATCATATCGGCGGCCACGCCGCAGTCGAGCATCAGCTGGGCCACTGCGTCGGCCTGTGTCTGCGTGTAGTTGCCATAGCTGTAACTGTCGAGCATATTGTCCCAGTCGTAGTAGTGGGCGCTGAAGTCGGTGGTCACCGCCGTGCGCTGTCCGCTGTAGGTCTCGCTGAGCGAGGGGTAGTAGATGGTGCGCTGCCCGATGCCGTGCTCGGGCTGGCGGAAGTAGTTGAGCACCTGTGCCATTGCCGTGGCCACGCAGCCCGTCAGGCAGCGCTCATAGCCATTGGTTGCCTTGGGGCAGTAGTTGCTGTAAGGGGTGTCCTGATCCCACGTCGTGGTGAGCAGCTGCGGCACGGCAGTGGGAAACTTGTCCGGGTCGGGCTTCGTGGTGGTCAGGGGCGTGCCGCTGGCGGCAGCCTGCGTCACCACTTGGTCCACTGCGTTGAGCCACCACTCCAGATTGGTGTTGCGGCCGGCAGAGTAGGCCGTTTCAGAGACGCCCAGCACCTCGGGGGCCACGTCGTCCGTGGCCACAACGGCATAGCTGCCGTTCTCATAGCCGATGAGGGCATAGCCTGCCGTTCGCTTCAGCTCCTTCGGCACGTCGTGGCGCGGAGCCAGCCGCAGGTGGGCACGGTGTTCGTTGATGGCCTGTACGGCCGCCTGTTGCAGCTGTTCCTGCGTGCGTGGCTTGGCGGTTGCAGTGGCAGCTACGATAGCCGTCAGTGCCAGTGTCAGAACTTGCTGTTTGTTCATTATTCTCCTCATTTTCTTTCAGTTTTGCGTATTTGGCTACAAAGTTACAACATTTTTCCCATATAGAAGCAAAAATCGTGGAAAAACCTAACCGGAACTCGGAACCCACCTACAACCC
>JAFUZD010000098.1 GCA_017476785.1 Prevotella sp.
CCTGATCGACCATTGACTCTTTTACGGCCTGCAGATAGTCCCAGTCCATCTCACCGCCGATGATTTCGATAAGGTCTTTGTTGCCCTCGAACTTCACATCGTCAATCGTCACTTTGTTCACTTCCTCGATGATGCCTACATCGTGGGGAGCCAGCACCTGTGCGCCGTCTTCCCAGTAAGCCTTATAGCCGTTGTACTCTTTCGGGTTGTGGCTGGCCGTCACGTTGACACCGGCCTGTGCACCCAGCTGGCGGATGGCAAACGAAATCTCGGGCGTGGGGCGCAGACTCTCAAACAGATAGACCTTAATGCCGTTGGCCGAGAAGATGTCGGCCACACTCTCGGCAAACATCCGGCCGTTGTTGCGGCAGTCGTGACCCACGACAACGCTGAGGTCGGTGCGGCCGGGGAATGCTTTCAGTATGTAGTTGGCAAAACCCTGCGTAGCCATTCCTACGATGTACTTGTTCATACGGTTGGTGCCTGCTCCCATAATACCGCGCAGACCGCCGGTTCCGAATTCCAGATTCTGATAGAAAGCATCGATGAGTGCAGTCTTGTCAGGATTGTCAAGCATTGCCTGTACTTCTTTGCGTGTCTCCTCGTCGAAGGCCGGAGTAAGCCATTCTTTTGCCCGTGCCTCACACTGGGCAATAAGCTGAGCGTTATTTTCCATAATGTTACAATTAGTTTTAGATTCTCTTTAAGTTTCCACAAAGATAAGAAAAAAATCGAAAACAAACACATTGCGCGTGTTTATTTTCGATTTTTTAGCATATAGGGCAGTGGCTCACTGCTTTCGGTTCAGGATGCCGTCGATTTCTTCAAACTGTCTCCCCATATTCAGATTGAGGTAGATGCGATAAAGAGCGGGGGCCCATTTGTCTTTTTCGTCGGGTGCCAACTGACGATAGTGCTCCATATATGGGCGGGCTTTCTGGTAGAGTTGGCGTATGGGGTTGCGGTATAAGCGTGGGTTCTGTTTCTGCTCCAGCGCAAGGGCTTGGTTGAGGCAAGCGGTTCCGGCATTGAAATAAGGCTCGGCCAGCGAGTCATTCCGCGCAATGAGCGTGTCGCTGACAGCGATACACTCATCATATTGCTGGAGATGGAGCAGCGTGGTAGACTTGGCAAAGAGGAACAGTTCGCTGTGCGGATTGGTCTGCAACGCTTCTTCGGCAGTCTGTAAGGCACGCTCCAACTGTCCGGCGGCGGTGTAATACTCAATCAGTCGCGGAAAGAAATAGACAAATTCCGGATTGGCTTGAAAGCCCTGCGTCAGTGTCTTCACATAGGCCGCCGTGTCGCCGGCAATGCGATAGGCTTCGGCCATATATTGCAGCGTGTAGGAAGTCTTGCTCGTATCGCGCAAAGCCTGTTCTGCATACTTCAGCGTCAGCGTCGGCTGAGCCAGCTTGTAGCCACAGAACGTAGCCCAATAGGCTGCCACGGGAATGAAGGCATCCGTCTGTCGGTAATTGTAGCCAGTAAAGAGTGGCAGGCTGTCGCAACCGATGTAGAGGTCGAAGAAACGAAATGCGGTCAGATAGTCGGCTTGCTTGATATTGTAGGTTCCGCCCAGATAGAGATTGGGACGCAGGGTGTTCAGCTCTTCCGCATTCCCTTTTCGGTATTCGGGACGAATGCGCCCTTTGCGGTCGGGCAATGCATCTACGGAGTCGAGCAAGGTAGCGACGGCGAAAAGACGACTCGTCAGGTTGCAGATGGCTGCCGTGTCGTTGCTCTGTTTCAGATACACTTTCTCGTTGGCTGCCTCGTATTGCAGGCGAACGCTCTCGAACAGCAACTGATAGACGCGCTTGTTGTGTCGTCCGGCAGAGTCGTTTTGCAATACGCTGACCATCAGCTGTTCAGCCTTATCGAAGTCTTTACCGCTTTTGATGTAGGTGCGTGCCTGTGCAATCTCCTTTTTCTGCGCCATCGCGTCAGCGGAAAGGAGAGCCAACAGGAGTGCTGTTATCGTGATAATCTTTCTCATATACCTTAAAAATAAAAAGGTAGTAACGGGCTGCGGTTGTATGCCCGTTACTACTATTGACGTCCTACTGTCGTCACCGGGCTTACTTGTTCAGTTCGCCCAGAACGTCAGTCAGATTCTGGAGCAGATACTGCCAGCGGAAGCTCTCCTGATTCGGGTCGAGCTCCTTCACCTTCTCGAACTCGTTCTTGGCAGCAATCACCAGTTCCTTGTACTTTGCTTCATTGGCCGGCGTCATACGACCCGTACGTGCATCGCTGTTCTGCTCGGCAAACTCGGCAACCAGTGCATAGCGGGCACGGGCGCGGTTGTAGGTAGCAATGGGATTGAATACCGACGAGCTGGGAATCTTGCTGAATTCGCTGATAGCCACATCGTTCTTCTTGTCAATGTCGAGTGCGATAAGGCCATTGTAGAAGTAGCTCAGCTCGCTGGTAGGATGAGCAGCCGTGAGGGCACGCAGTTCGTCAATCTTGTTGGTCTGATAGAGAATGTCGCCCAATGCACCATAGAACTGAGTGTTGTCGGGATTGGCGGTGAGCAGTCCCTTCAGGTCGTTGATGTAATTCACGGTGTCCTGCGGGGTCTTCAGCGTGCTGGCCATAGAGGGCAGCAGATAGCGCTGTGCCTGTGCCTTTACTTCCTGAGCAGTGTCGTTCAGTGCAATGGTCAGATAGTTCTTGGCCACGTCATACTTCTTCAGGTTGTAGGCCGAGATACCGGCATAGAGCGATGCCAGCTCTACATAAGAGGGCTTCTCTTCTGCGAACAGCGGCGACTTGGCACTGCTGACGAAGGCCTCGTAGAATGCCAAAGCCGTCTCGTTCTCCTGTGCATTAATCAGGTCGATACCCGTGTTGATGAGTGCTACGCGCGGCTGCTTCATACGGCTGACGTTGCCTTTGTGGAAGCGCGGCTTAATCTTTCCCTTCTCATTGGGTAGCTGGTCGAACTCGTCACATTTCACAGCGGCATTCAGTGCTGTGGTGAAAGCAGCTACCATTCCTACCTGATCGAACTTGGCATTGGTCACCGACCCAGTCAGTCGTGCTTCGTCTTCCTTATTGTATTTGCGCATTGCAATGTCGGCCAGTGTGTTCCAAGCCTTCGCCTTATCCACGGTTGCGGCGTTGGTGAGGGCCGGCGTAATCATTTCGACGGCTTGTGCATAGTCATCCACGCGGGATGCCTGCTTTACGAGGTCGTCTTGTGCAAAGGCTGTTGTGGCAGCTGCTGCCATCAAAGCCATCATCATTACTTTTTTCATAAGTTCTTTGTATTATTGGTTAAACATTTATTTCTTTTACTCTTCACCCGTAACGGTCTCTGCGGTTTCTGCATCATTGACGTCTTCGTCGTCCTGTGAACTCATCACTTTGCAGACACTGGCAATGGTATCGTTCTTCTTTGTGAGGTTAATCAGGCGGACGCCCTGCGTTGCACGTCCCATTACGCGGACGTCTGCAACTTTTAGGCGAATCAAGATACCACTCTTGTTGATGATCATCAGGTCGTTCTCATCAGTCACCACCTTAATGGCAACCAGCCGTCCCGTCTTCTCAGTAACCGAGAGTGTCTTCACGCCCTTAGCACCACGTGCCGTCTTGCGATAGTCCTCAATGTCAGAACGCTTGCCGTATCCGTTCTCGCTGACCACCATTATGGTCTCCGTCTCTGGGTCGTTCACGCAGACGAGGCCGACCACCTCGTCGTCGCCACCGTCAAGTTTCATTCCGCGTACACCAGTGCTGACACGTCCCATCGTACGCACATCCTGCTCGTTGAAACGGATAGCACGGCCATTGCGGTTGGCCAACAGCAATTCGTTATGGCCATTGGTCAGGCGTACACCCACTACTTGGTCGCCCTCGTTGATGTTGATGGCAATGACTCCGTTGGCACGTGGACGGCTGTAGGCCTCAAGACACGTCTTCTTGATGATGCCCTGCTTGGTGGCGAATACGACATAATGAGAACGAAGGAACTCGGTGTCCTCAAAGTCCTTGATGCGCAATACGGCATTAATCTGATCGTCGGGCTCGATGTTGAGCATATTCTGGATGGCGCGTCCCTTTGAGTTCTTGTCGCCTTCGGGTATCTCATAGCACTTCTGCCAATAGCAGCGTCCCTTCTGGGTGAAGAAGAGCAGCGTGTTGTGCATTGTAGCGGGATAGATGTATTCGGTGAAGTCGTTGTCGCGATGGCGGGCAGCCTTTGCCCCTACTCCACCACGTCCCTGCTCGTGGAACTCGTCGAGCTTGGTACGCTTGATATAGCCCATATGCGAGATGGTGATGACCACGGGGTCGTCGGGATAGAAGTCGAGCGCATTGAACTCGTGGTCGAATGGGATGATTTCCGTCTTACGGGCATCGCCATACTTCTCTTTCACTTCCTGCAGCTCCTCCTTCATCACTTGCTTGCAACGCTCGGGATTATCAAGAATCTCCTGCAAGTCGGCAATGAGCTTCATCAAGTCATCGTACTCTTGATGTAACTGATCTACACGCAGACCAGTAAGCTGAGCGAGGCGCATATCCACGATAGCCTTCGACTGCAACTCGTCCAACTCGAAACGCTGCTCCAGATTACGCTGGGCATCGCTGGGCGTCTTGGAGTTGCGGATGATGTGAACCACCTCGTCGATATTGTTCACGGCAATAATCAATCCTTCCAGTATATGGGCACGCTCCTGTGCTTTCTTCAAGTCGTACTGTGTGCGACGGATTGTGACGTCGTGACGATGCTCCACGAAATACTTCACGCATTCTTTCAGACTCAGCAGTCTCGGGCGGCCTTTGACCAGTGCGATATTATTGACCGAGAACGAGCTCTGCAGGGCTGTCATCTTGAACAGCTTGTTGAGCAGCACATTGGCATTGGCATCGCGCTTCACGTCAACCACGATGCGCATACCCTGTCGTCCCGACTCATCGTTTACATTGGCAACACCTTCAATCTTGTGTTCGTTGGCAAGATCGGCGATGTATTTCACCAAATCGGCCTTATTCACACCATAGGGAATCTCCGTCACCACAATCTTGTCGTGTGTATCGCCGCTTTCAATCTCAGCCTTAGCTCGCATCACAATGCGTCCACGACCCGTTTCATAGGCATCACGCACGCCTTGCAGACCGTAGATATAGGCCCCCGTAGGGAAGTCGGGGCCGGGGATGTGGCGCATCAGTCCCTCTGTGTCGATGTCGGGATTGTCGATATAGGCACAGCATCCGTCGATGACCTCGCCCAAATTGTGGGTCGGCATATTGGTGGCCATACCCACGGCAATACCATTGCCGCCGTTGACCAACAGGTTGGGCACCTTAGTCGGCATCACCGACGGCTCTTGCAGTGAGTCGTCGAAGTTGTTGACCATATCTACGGTGTCTTTCTCTAAGTCGTCCATAATGTGCTCGCCCATTTTCGAGAGACGGCACTCAGTGTATCGCATTGCTGCGGGCGAATCTCCGTCAACGCTTCCGAAGTTTCCCTGTCCGTCGACCAGCGTGTAGCGCATATTCCAATCCTGTGCCATACGTACCAGTGCTCCGTATACAGAGGAGTCGCCGTGAGGGTGATACTTACCAAGCACCTCACCTACGACGCGCGCACATTTCTTATAAGGCTGTGTAGACACGTTGTTGATACCCATCATTCCGTACAGAATACGGCGGTGGACGGGTTTGAAGCCATCGCGCACGTCAGGAAGTGCACGAGCCACGATAACCGACATCGAGTAGTCGATGTAGGAGGATTTCATTTCCTCCTCGATGTTGATTTTAATGATTCTGTCGTTGTCAAATGTCTGATCCATTTTCTATATGATATGATTCTTTTTACTTATGATTCCTCAAGTAGCCAATCGTTTAATGAGCCTCTCAGCTTTCTGACGCTCCGCTTTCAAGCTCCTGATTTTACGTCTCACAACGCGTTTAAGGCCATTTTTAGCCCCGCTGACGCGTTTTGGGGCTTTTTTCAAGCCACAAAATTACATATTTTCCGTGATACTGCCAAGCCTTTTAGAAGAATTTAAGGATTTGTCACGAACAAATTCTCGCAAGATTTTCTTCCCTGTGTCTTCCCTATGTGTGCTATGCCCCCTCACGCGAAGAGGGCTTCGGATTGTTTGGCACGATGTTTGCTTCATTAATGACGTGACATTACAAGAACGTTTCAACCAATCCAACTTTTCAATAATTCAGAAGAAATATGACGAGTCAATTTTCACCAAAAGTGTCTGAAATACTGGCTTATTCGCGTGAGGAAGCTGCGCGATTAGCATCCTCGACCGTTGGGCCGGAACATCTGCTGCTGGGAATGATGCGGATGAAGGAAGGTCCCGTGGTCGATGTGTTTCGTCGGCTGGAAATCAACCTGCAGTCGGTCAAGACGGAGTTGGAAATGCGCGTGCGAGAGGAAGACATCACCTCCCCTCTGCATACTAATGATTTAGTATTAAATGAAAAAGCGAGCAACATCTTAAAACTGGCTGTGCTTGAGGCGCGTATACAGCGGACCACTCGCGTGGACGAGCAACATCTGCTGTTGGCCATTCTGCACGATCGCGTGGACAACGGAGCAAAACAAATTCTGGAATTCAACAATATGAACTACGAAGATACACTTACCCTGCTCTCTATTCGTGATGGTATCGGATTGCCCGAAGAGGATTACGAAGAAGAGCATCAGAATGCAGGCAATGCCAACAATCGGCCGGCCGATGTGGCTCAACAGCCTGCCAGCAAGCAGAAATCAAAGACCCCTGTGCTCGACAACTTTGGCACCGACCTTACGCGAATGGCTGCTGAAGGCAAACTGGACCCCGTGGTGGGACGTGAGCGCGAAATTCAGCGCGTCATTGAGATATTGGGGCGACGCAAGAAGAACAACCCCATTCTTATTGGTGAACCGGGAGTGGGAAAGAGTGCTATAGTCGAAGGACTTGCACAGATTATTGCTGACAGACATTGCAGTCCGATGCTTTTCGGAAAACGGCTGGTCACGCTGGATATGACAGGCGTGGTGGCTGGTACCAAGTACCGTGGGCAGTTCGAAGAGCGTCTGCGTGCATTAACTAAGGAATTGGAGCAAAATCCAGATGTGATAATCTTCATCGACGAGATTCACACCATCATCGGTGCAGGCTCTGCACCGGGTACGATGGATGCTGCCAATATTCTTAAACCGGCACTGGCTCGTGGCACGATACAATGCATCGGTGCCACTACGCTCGATGAATACCGCAATTCCATCGAGAAGGACGGGGCGTTGGAACGGCGTTTCCAGAAGGTGCTCGTAGAGCCGACAAATGCGGAAGAAACGCTACAAATTCTGAAAAATATCCGTGACCGCTATGAATATCATCATCACGTCAGCTATACAGATGAAGCATTGGCTGCGTGTGTCAATTTGACAGAACGCTATGTGACAGACCGATTCCAGCCCGACAAAGCTATTGATGCGATGGACGAAGTGGGCTCGCGTGTACATCTCGGTGCAGCCAGCATCCCGCCGGAAATCACAGAGATAGAGCAACAAATCAATAGGATATTGGACAAGAAGCAGCAGGCCGTGAAAAACCAGAACTTCGAGTTGGCTGCTTCCTATCGCGACCGTCAGACAGAATTGGAACGCGAGCTGAAGGAACTGAACCGCAAGTGGAGCACTGGTGAGACCGACGACCGACAGACCATCACAGAAAAAGAGGTGCAGGACGTGGTTTCGATGATGACAGGCGTGCCCGTGCAACGAATGGCCGCCGAAGAAGGCGTCCGACTGAAGGGAATGGCGGAAGAACTGAAACAGAACGTGATAGCACAAGATACGGCCATTGACAAAATGGTTCGTGCCATCCAACGCAACCGTGTGGGGCTGAAAGATCCCAACCATCCCATTGGTGCGTTTATGTTCCTCGGCCCGACTGGTGTGGGTAAGACTTATCTGGCCAAGAAGCTGGCCGAATTTATGTTTGGCTCGCCCGATGCACTCATCCGTGTGGATATGAGCGAATATACAGAGTCGTTCAATGTCAGCAGACTGATTGGTGCCCCTCCGGGTTATGTGGGCTATGAAGAGGGAGGCCAGTTGACTGAGCGTGTACGTCGTCATCCCTACTCTATCGTTCTGCTCGACGAAATCGAGAAAGCCCACGGCAACGTGTTCAACCTGCTTCTGCAAGTGCTGGATGAGGGACGGCTGACCGATGGTAACGGTCGTCTCGTCGACTTCCGCAACACGGTAATTATAATGACTTCGAATGCAGGCACGCGTCAGCTGAAAGATTTCGGACGTGGTATTGGCTTCAATACCGGCGGCTCAGGCAGTCTGATGCTGAACGAACAGGATAAAGAACACGCCCGCAGTATCGTGCAGAAAGCGCTGTCGAAGCAGTTCTCGCCGGAGTTCCTGAACCGTCTGGATGAGATTATTACGTTCGACCAGCTGGACCTCGAAGCCATCAAGCGCATTATTGATGTCGAACTGAAAGGGTTGCGCAAACGTATTGGCGACCTCGGCTATGAAATGGAACTTACCGAAACGGCCAAGACTTTTGTGGCAGAGAAAGGCTATGACGTACAGTTCGGTGCCCGCCCGTTGAAACGTGCCATCCAGACTTACATCGAAGATGGCATCTCGGAACTCATCGTCAACGGCAATCTCGTCTCGGGAGCTGTCATACATATAGATAAGGAACCTGCGCGCGAGGAACTGACATTCAATATCCAATAGTCACTTCCAGCCCTTGTCAGGCATCAAATGGCGAACGGACATACTGAGTCTCAATAGTATGTCCGCTGTCTTTGTGCTGTTTGCGAGCACAAACAAAGCACTCGTTTCTGTCATTTTTCGATTGATTTACGTCAATAAGTGACAAAAAGAAAGTTTTTTATTAATTTTCTTGATAAATTGTTTGGCATTTCAAAAATTAGCTATAACTTTGCAAACGAAATCAAGCAAATAGAATTTTCAATAGTATAAACCAACAAAAGGAAAAAGATTATGAATGCAGCACAAGTTGTTGAGAGCCTGAAGCAGAGATTCCCCAATGAGCCGGAATACATCCAGGCCGTCAGTCAGGTACTTCCCACGATTGAGGAAGAGTACAACAAACATCCAGAGTTCGAGAAGTCGAACCTCATTGAGCGTCTTTGCATTCCCGACCGTGTGATTGAGTTCCGGGTAACGTGGACCGACGACAAAGGTAATGTGCAAACCAATATGGGTTACCGCATTCAACATAACAACGCCATCGGCCCGTATAAGGGAGGATTGCGTTATCACAAGTCAGTGAACCTTGGTATCCTGAAGTTCCTCGCTTTTGAGCAGACTTTCAAGAACTCGTTGACCACACTGCCAATGGGTGGCGCAAAAGGTGGTAGCGACTTCTCGCCGCGCGGCAAGAGCGATGCAGAAGTGATGCGTTTCTGTCAGGCATTTATGAACGAGCTCTATCGCCATATTGGTCCTGATGAGGACGTTCCTGCAGGCGACATCGGTGTTGGCGGACGCGAAGTTGGCTATCTGTTTGGCCAGTATAAGAAGCTGACCCACCAGTTCCAAGGCGTGCTTACGGGTAAAGGAATTCCCTTCGGCGGTTCGCTCATCCGTCCTGAGGCTACCGGTTATGGTACCGTTTACTTCCTCCTCTCTATGTTGGCTACGCGTAACATTGAGCTGAAAGGCAAGACCGTACTTATCTCAGGTGCTGGCAATGTGGCTCAGTATGCTACTGAGAAGTGCATCCAGTTGGGCGCAAAGGTGCTGACGCTGAGTGACTCTGATGGTTATATCTACGATCCGGATGGTATCGACCGGGCAAAACTCGACTACGTGATGGAGCTGAAGAACGTAGAA
Organism: Prevotella sp.; assembly: GCA_017476785.1. Lineage (GTDB taxonomy): Bacteria > Bacteroidota > Bacteroidia > Bacteroidales > Bacteroidaceae > Prevotella. The sequence continues at coordinate 9,854 of JAFUZD010000098.1, forward strand.
CGTGGACGTATTTCGGAATATGTAGAGGAATATCCCAATGCCGTCTACCACGCTGGCGAGCGTCCGTGGCACGAGAAAGCCGATATCGCCCTGCCCTGCGCTACGCAGAATGAAATCAACGGCGAGCAGGCTCAGGCCCTGATTGACAATGGAGTGATTGCTGTGGCTGAGGGTGCCAATATGCCTTCTACGCCTGAGGCCATCAAGATTTTCCAAGATGCTAAGATTCTCTATGCACCGGGTAAGGCCTCGAATGCCGGCGGTGTTTCGGTCAGCGGTCTGGAAATGAGCCAGAACTCAGAACGACTGAGCTGGACGGCTAAAGAAGTGGACGACTATCTGAAGCGTATAATGAACGACATTCACGAGAACTGCGTGAAGTATGGAACGCAGCCCGACGGCTACATCAACTACGTAAAGGGCGCTAATGTGGCTGGCTTTATGAAGGTAGCTAAGGCTATGATGGCTCAGGGTATCGTGTAAACCGGATGGACAAATCCAATAATTATTAGATAATCGAAAGCCCCGACTGCAATCACAATAGCAGTCGGGGCTTTTAAATGTTTTCACGGTTCCTCTCGGTCAGCTTATCGCAGCCGCAATGCATCGCCAACACGAATCTGGTAGTAAGGCGAGAGGTGATTCAGCTTGTAAAGACTCTTTAGGCGGATGCCATATTTCTGCGAAATGCTATACATCGACTCTCCTGCTTTTACATAGTGCAGATGGTCTTTATATGACTTGGGGGCCTTCGTGCGCTTCTTCTTGAGAAATACGATGTCACCCTCTTCCAGCACATCGCGCTTATCGCGTTCGTTATATTGTGCTAACTTGCGATACGAAATACCCACCTCGTCGGCGATTGTCCGGAATGTGTCGCCCCGACGGGCAATGACGTAGTAGTTCTGGTTGAACTCGTGAATCTGGTAGCGTACGTCACCCTGTTGGATGCGCTCAGCATAGAAGTGGTCATAGCTTGTTGCCGTGTCGTACTGATACAGTTTGTACAACTGGATAATTTCTATCAACTTCTGGGCATATTGTGGATTGGTGGCGTAGCCACATTCCTTCAGGCCACGAGCCCATCCTTTGTAGTCGGTCTGCTTCAACAGAAACAACGGACTGTAACGGCGACTACCTGTGAGGAACTTGGAATGGTCCTCAAAGCTCTCATAGGCCGTGCCGTAGGCACGGAAGCACTCATTGCGCGCATCGTCGTCGTGGTACGTTGTGCGCCCTGTCCATCCGTGGCACTTGATACCAAAGTGGTTGTTGCCTCGGCGCGTCAGCTCGCTCTGCCCAGCCCCACTCTCAAATACGCCCTGTGCCAGTGTGATGCTGGCGGGAATCTTGTAACGCAGCATCTGCTGGATTGCCACGTCTTTATATTGGTCGAAATACTCTTGATACCGTTGGTTCCATTTAATCTGCGCTCCTGCACAGAGCGAGACCAACAACAATGCCACGGCTACAAACGTTCTTTTCATTCGCTTTCTGTCGTTTATTACGACTGCAAAGATACGAAATTAATTCTCTTTCTATGGACAGAGAGAAGAAATTTACGTGTAGATTTAGGGGAAATTTCGCCAATAGCTCTTTTCTTTCGTGATTTTTGCTGCTCTTGGACATACGTAATTGCGTACCACTTGTTCTTAGTTCTGCATACAGAGATTGCGGCAGCCTTGTGTGACGGCCATTGCAACGAGGCATTGAGTGATGCAAAATTTGGGGCGGTTGCTTGCAAATCTCGAATATTTAATGTAGATTTGCAAAGGAAATCAATAACTAAAACAAAACAGAATGAAAGAACTGGAACTTAAATCTACAATACAGGTGGCACAAATGGAGGAACTGACCGAAAGTGAACAAGCATTGATAGAACGGGCCATCGAGGCCACAAGCCGTTCCTATTCAGTCTATTCCAAATTCAGTGTGGGGGCCGCTTTGCTGCTCGAAAACGGCGAAACAGTCATCGGTTGTAATCAAGAGAACGCAGCCTTCCCCGTAACCATTTGTGCTGAGCGTTCTGCCATCTTCGCTGCTGGTGCAATGTATCCCGACCAACCAGTAAAGATGCTGGCCATTGCTGCGCGTACAGAGACGGGTGAACTACAAGACGAGCCAATCAGCCCGTGCGGTTCGTGCCGTCAGGTCATTATTGAGACTGAGACCCGCTTCCAGCGCCCTGTTCGCTTATTGCTTTATGGCAGGAAGTATGTTTACGTTGTTGACGGTATCAGGCCGCTGATGCCTCTCACCTTCTCTGATTTTTGAGATTCAATAGCAACCGACTCCTTTTCCGTAGACGGGTGAAATGGAATCCAAATGGAAGTCATAGCTGAGGTTATCCTCGTCAATGCGTATGAAATGCTTCTTTCCGTTGATAGAGTCTTTCGGCGTTTCCCAGATGATATTGCGGAATAGTACCGTGGTATCTTCGGGTATCGGCGTACGCATCAGACAATCTTCAAAGTAATAAGCGTAGGCCACGGTGGAGTCACGGCTTTCGCCCAGTATTACGTCGTCTTCGTAGCCTGTGATGAGTGATCGTTGGCAGACAAGATAGGCCAGCGGATAGCTATACCCTTCATAGTAGTTGGCAAATCGGAGTGCTACGCCGCGGTTGGCAGAGAAGGGATAGAACTGAGCCAGCGTACAGTTGAGCAGCTGGGCACCACCGCCATACACGGCAACGCAGTCTCCCAGCGTATTGCTGATTTGACATTTGTAGAGTCCGAGTAGCGTGTTGAACGCCTGTATGCCCGGTCCTTTGGCGTTGTGAACGACACATTCGCGCATCAGTAGACGGAGCGTTGTGGAATCCACCGCTGCCGAGTCGCATAGGATGCCGTATTCAGCATTTCTGATTTCCGTGCGTTCAAGAACATTCTTACTTGATGAGGGATAGATATGGATGCCACGCCACTGGCCGCTGACGCGATCGTAAGGCAGATAGTCAAACATATGATCCAGCCTGTCGCCTCGCAGCAGTACACGCTCGCCCCCTGTTTGTAACTGACCATAGACATCGATTCCTGCATTCGCGTGAAAATAGAGTGAAGTGTTGTGTATGGTCAGTGTGGCAGCACTGTCGACCCGCATCATTCCATAGACTACAATGGGCTTGGTGCTCTCTATCACCGTGTCGCGACTGATGACAGGATTTGTCAGTTTGATGGCGTCCCACGAATAACAGCTAAGATTGACGCGTTGTTCTACCCCACTCTCCAGCGTAAAGATAAGATTGTCTTCCACAAGCAAAGGATCTTCTGCGTGATTTTCTACGGAGGTCAGTTCTACGAACACACGGAGGCTGTCACCTTTACGTACTTCGAGGTCATTTACCTGATAGCCTGTGGTCTGACCAAGAAAGGTTCCGTCCACATTCACTCGATAACCCGATTGATTTCCACGGTCTAAGCGTATCTGTTTCAAACGCAGGCCGTCTGTGCTGTGGTTGTAGACCCAGAAAGTGTAGGTAGACGAAGGAACTGTGCTGAACAGCGTGTCCAGTCGTACGGTGTCGGCAGAAAAGGTCAGTCGCTCGGAGCGACTTGTCGTGAACGACTCGTCGTCGGTGCAAGCTGCCAAGACAGCCACAACAAATATCAGAATCAAAAAGAATGGTCGCTTTATCATACGTAGATAAAACGACCATTCTTTCTTTTTATTGTGCTGTAGGCTTACTTCTTGTCACCAAAGTAGCGTTTCAGCAGACCAGCAAAGCCAGCCCCGTGGCGTGCTTCGTCTTTGGCCATCTCGTGCACGGTATCGTGGATGGCATCGAAACCGGCAGCCTTTGCATTCTTGGCAATACGGAACTTGTCTTCACAAGCCCCAGCCTCTGCAGCAGCTCGCTTCTCCAAATTGGTCTTCGTGTCCCATACGCACTCGCCCAGCAGCTCAGCAAAGCGGCTTGCGTGGTCAGCTTCTTCAAATGCGTAACGCTTGAATGCCTCGGCAATCTCGGGATAGCCTTCGCGATCTGCCTGACGAGCCATTGCTAAATACATACCAACCTCGCCACACTCACCGTTGAAATGGTTACGGAGGTCATTAATCATCTCTTCGCTGACACCCTCGGGCTTGCCGTCGCCAATCTTATGAACCGTAGCGTAGGTGACATCACCATCGTCTTTCAGTTCAGAGAACTTTGAGGCAGGAGCCTTACAGATTGGACATTTCTCGGGAGCAGCATCGCCTTCGTAGATATATCCACATACGGCGCAAATAAATTTTTTCTTCATAAGTGTATTTGCTTTTATTAAAACATTGATTGTTCAGCAAAGATAAGGATAAAAAATAAATCCCGCAAATGTTTCGCGGGATTTATGCTTGTATTTATACTTTGTCTAAAAGACTGTCTACTTCCAGTTGGCATTCCTTCGAAGAATGAATTGAATTTTGCTTTTACGAGGCAGCACGGGTTTGTCCCACGTTCCATCGAGAATCTGGATTGTTGCCGATTGACCTGCCGGTACCGCCCGGATGGCCTCGTCCAGACTCATATAGTCTCCTCGCCCTTCGCTGCTGACCGCGATGTCGTAGTTGAGCGTGTACTTCTGCAAAATAGGAACCTCTGCAACAATGGCGTCGCGAAGCAGGCGAGCCACAGTGTGGGCACCCTTTACATTGTAATGTGTATTGTCTTGACGGCCTGCAGGAATCGATGCAATCTCTCCGGGCTTGAGCCACATATGCAACTGTTTAGTAGATTCAGCCCCCAAACGCTGTTCCAAGTTGAACGTAATGCTGTCAGCATCAACAAATGCCACATTCATCTCACGGGCAATATCGCGCGGAGCAACGACATACATTCCGTGCGTCTCAACCAGCGAGTCGCCCTCTTCGGGTGCTTGCTGCTGATAAGTAGTGTTGCGCAGGGCTTCGTCATCATCGTTCTTGACTGCCACTTTCTGGAAATTGCGACGTACCACGGCATTCATCAATATGGGGATTCCTCCCTGCTCGCGTGTCTCCCGGATAAACCGACGCAAATTATAGTCGAAGGTCGAGCCGGGATCAGTATGGCGTTGTGGCTGTGGTTTCTCGTCATTATGGCCAAACTGGATAATGACATAGTCGCCGGGATGTATCTGACGGCGCACTTTCTCCCATAGCCCCTCGTCAATGAAACTCTTGGACGAACGGCCATTACGGGCGTGATTGTCTATACGGATATTGTCATCGAAATAGCATTTCAACACCATTCCCCACCCTCGTTCCGGACTTCCCTTGCTGATGTCCTTATCGGCCATCGTGGAGTCGCCAATCATAAAAATGGTCGTTCTGCGTTCCTGCTGAAACGAAGAAAGAACGAACAATGCAAGTGCAGCGAATATTAGTTTCTTCATAATATGGCCTCAATCAGTTCTTCGACATTAACAAGACGCTGTTCGCCTGTCTCCATATTCTTCAGTGTCAACTTCTTGGCATTGATTTCATTCTCACCGGCCAGTGCCACAAATGGAATATGTTTGGCATTAGCATACCCCATCTGCTTCTTCATTTTAACTGCATCGGGGTATATTTCGGCTCGGATTCCGCGCGCGCGTACCTTTTGAATAATAGGTAGGCAATAAGCAGACTCGTGCTCACCAAAATTAATAAAGAGTAATTGAGTGCCATAGACTGATTCTTTAGGATATAAGTCTAACTGGTTGAGAACGTCGTAGATACGATCTGCGCCAAACGAGATTCCTACCCCACTCAACCCCGGCATTCCGAAAATGCCAGTCAGATTATCGTAGCGTCCTCCGCCTGTGATGCTACCTATTTGCACGTCGAGTGCTTTGACTTCAAAGATAGCCCCCGTGTAGTAATTCAGTCCACGTGCTAATGTAAGATCAAGCTGAATCTCATTGTTCAATCCGATGAGATTCAATGTGTTGAGGATATACCGCGTCTCTTCGATGCCTTTCAGTCCTGTTTCAGAATTCTTCAATACCTCAGCAATGACGCAAAGCTTCTCGTCATTAGTGCCTGACAGCAAGATGATAGGCTGTAGCTGTTCTATCTGTGCCTCACTCAGGCCATTTTCACGCAATTCGGCATTGACGTTATCGATACCAATCTTATCCAACTTGTCAATAGCGACGGTGATGTCGATGATTTTATCAGCTGCACCGATTGCTTCGGCAATGCCGGTCAGAATCTTGCGGTTGTTAATCTTAATCTGTACCCGAATACCAAAACGACTAAAAACGGTGTCAACAATTTGCATCAATTCCACTTCGTTGAGCAGAGAATCAGATCCGACGACATCAGCATCACACTGATAAAACTCACGATAACGCCCTTTCTGTGGGCGATCGGCACGCCATACAGGCTGAATCTGATACCGTTTAAAAGGCAGCTGTAATTCTTCACGGTGCATTACCACATAGCGGGCAAAAGGAACCGTGAGGTCGTAGCGCAGTCCTTTTTCGCAAAGTTTGGCAGCTAAATGCAACGTGTTGCGCGCAGTCAGTTCGTCGTCGGAGATCTTATTGAGATAATCACCGCTGTTTAATACCTTAAACAGCAATTTGTCTCCTTCTTCACCATACTTACCCATCAGTGTCTGCAGCGTTTCCATAGCAGGCGTCTCTATTTGCTCAAATCCGTAGAGCGCATATACCTCTCTGATGGTATTGAATATATAGTTACGCTTAGCCATCTCTATGGGAGAGAAGTCTCGCGTACCTTTAGGGATGTTAGGTTTCTGTGCCATTTACTTTCTTACTATGGTTTGCGCACGGTCAGGACCAATGCTGATAATCTTGATAGGAGTTTCTAATTCTGCTTCGAGGAAATGGATATAGTTGACAAACGCTTCAGGGAATTGTTCTTCGCTGGTCAGTTTTGTCATATCCGTCTTCCACCCGGGGAGCTCTTTGTAAACGGGTTCGATGCCTTCTTCGATGTTATAGGGGAAATAGTCAATCTCTACCCCGTTCTGCTTATAGGCCACGCAGGCTTTGATTGTGTCAAATCCGTCCAGCACATCACTCTTCATCATAATGAGCTGAGTAACTCCATTGACCATTATCGAATACTTTAGGGCTACGAGGTCAATCCATCCACATCGGCGTTCGCGTCCTGTGACGGCACCATATTCGTGGCCGAGGTCTCGGATTCGGGTTCCAGTCTCGTCAAACAGCTCTGTGGGGAATGGGCCGGCACCAACACGAGTGCAATATGCTTTCATAATACCATAGACATCACCAATCCGATTGGGACCGATTCCCAGTCCGGTGCAAGCACCAGCACAGATAGTGTTTGAAGAGGTCACAAAAGGATAAGAGCCGAAATCAACATCAAGCATTGTGCCTTGTGCGCCCTCGCAGAGCACACTCCGACCGCTCTTCAGTATTTGGTTAATCTCGTGTTCTGAATCAACTATCGGGAACTGGCGCAGATACTCTATTCCTTCTAACCACTTCTTCTCAACTTCCGTAATATCGTATTCATAATTTAATGAGCGTAGTATCTGCTCGTGACGTGCCTTCCGTTCGACATACTTCTGCTCGAAGTTTTCCAGTATATCACCTACACGCAATCCGTTTCGTGACACTTTGTCTGTATAAGTCGGGCCAATACCTTTTCCGGTAGTTCCCACTTTGTTCTTGCCTTTCGCCGCTTCATAGGCAGCATCCAGTACACGGTGGGTGGGCATAATCAGATGTGCTTTCTTTGAGATGTGTAAGCGGCTACGCAACTCGTGTCCACTGGCTTCTAAGGCTTTGGCTTCATCCATAAAAAGATCGGGAGCCAGCACTACGCCATTGCCAATAATATTCACTTTCCCGCCTTGGAAAATACCAGAAGGAATAGAACGCAATACGTATTTCTGACCTTCGAACTCCAGTGTATGGCCAGCATTTGGGCCTCCTTGAAAGCGAGCGATCACATCGTACTTGGGAGTCAACACGTCAACCACTTTTCCTTTACCCTCGTCGCCCCACTGCAAACCGAGCAGGACATCAACTTTACCTTTATTCATTTGTTCTGTTTTTGATAATTTTCTGTTTCTTTTCTTTTGTCTTTCTGCGAGTTATCTTGGCCTGACAGGAACTGCAAATGCCATAGATATAAAGCGAAAAGCCATCCTTACGGAAGCGTCTGAGGTGCAAATTCCCTATGGCCTCATTAATCTCAGGAGACTTGATTTCTGTTACGCTGCCGCATACCGTGCAAATCTGATGACTATGGCTGTTGTTGTCGTAGCAGGCTTCATATTTAGTAGAACCCTGAAAGCGATGGCGTATGACCAGACGAAGCTCCATAAAAAGTTTCAGCGTATTATATAATGTAGCTCTGCTGACCGGGAAATTGTACTCATTGCAGAGCTTCTCGCCCAATTCCTCTAAAGTGAAATGTCCGCTTATGCTATATACTGCATTCAATATCGCAAAACGCTCTGGCGTTTTGCGGTGATTGTTCAGTTCCAGATAATTGGTCAGAATCTGTTTAACGGATGCCTTTACACTTTCCTTCATTTTGTCATCATCATCATAAGCCGTACAAAATTACGGAATTTTATTGATATTATGGGCATATTAATTTAAAAAAGTTCTAAATTGATTCTTTTCAATGCGCTTTTTGCCAGTCGTTCGTACACTAACCCCAATTCAGAAAAGCGAATAATGCTCTGCATTGCTGCTTTGCGTACAGAGGGGAACGGCCCCTCGAGAGCGGCTAAAGCCTGATCGAGATATTCGTTGATGCCGCGTTCGTTAGGTTCTTGTTGATTCATAAACAAACGGGTAATTACGCTAAAGCCACACAGCTGATGCAATTCTTTGTCAGAAGCCATCCACTGATAAGCCTTTTCCGGCGCATACGGCAAATACTGATAGAGGTTAAATGCAGCTTGCTCCGCTATTTCTTGTTGCGTGGTCTGCTCCATCCAGATGTCTACTACTTCTGGCAGAATCTGATGCGCTGGCATTAGCATTGTTGCCAGAATCTTGCATTCACGGACATCTTCTTTCCAAAGTTCAATGGCCAAGTCATAGTTTTTCCCGATTTCCGCCGCTTTTTCTTTCAACAGTGGCAACGATGCTCCCCAGTTGAGCCTATAATCCACTCCTTTCTGGCGCATAGACTGGGCAATCTGCCCATCCATTATCAGACGGAATGATTGCTTAATCTCTTTTATTTGTTGCTGGATTTCCTCGTTTTTCATCCTTTTGGTCAAATGAGCGTTCCGTATTCAGTGCTATAACGAAGCATCTGTTGTGCATATCCTTCTGTATAGTCTACCTTCACGTCTATGATATTTCCATTTTCATAGATGGGTGTCAAAACAGGATTGATAAATCCCTTATATGGAGCCAGATTCAATTTCGCATAGCGGCTTAGCACTTCGTGATGCAAGCCTGTGTCTACGTGGACGGCATAGTTCTCCACTAAATTTCGGGCAGCCTCATAGTCTCCTTCACTTTTGATACGCTGTATTTCTGCCAAAAGGCGTGCCACCAGAGTGCGCAATTCTTGATAGTCAGAAATCTCAACATAGGTCTTCCCGTTATGCTTCACCAATTGGATAGCGTCCCCATTCTCATAACACCAGCGGGCAATCAGTGCTCTGTTGCGCATATGAGCTTCTTCTATCTGATGGCCGGGCTGAATACGTATCAATTGCGTCATTAGCCCATTCATTATATAGGTGTAATATTGCGACTTGTAGGCATCGGCATTGGGTAAAAGTCCCAATTCAATCAGTTTTCTGTCTGCAATATAATACAATGCAAACAGATCAGCTCGAGCCTCTTCTATGGTATTACCATAGGCTTTCAGTGCATCGGGATCGGTTCCCTGCAACAACTGACCGCTGCCGTGACCGAGGCATTCGTGCAAATCTGTATGTAAGTCGTCGCACAAATCACCATATTCCTCTATCAAGCGTATGGTATCTTGATCGTTGACGAACTCTTCTTTGAAACCACTGTCACGGCTTGCCTTATTATAAGCATCGGTGATATTGCTGATAGTAATACTCTTACTTCCATATTGTGCCCGAATCCAATCTGCATTCGGAAGATTGATACCAATGGCGGTCGACGGGTATTCGTCGCCACCCAGCATTGCTGCACAGATGGCATTGGCTGTTACTCCTTTGACAGTGGGCTTACGGAAACGCGGGTCTACGGGCGAATGATCTTCAAACCATTGGGCGTTCTGGCTGATAGTCTGCGTACGTCGGGTGGCTTCTACATCCTTATATTCCACAATTCCCTCCCACGATCCTTTCAGACCAAGAGGATCGCCATACACTTCGATAAATCCATTGACAAAATCTATCTGTCCTTCATTCTCGCCCACCCACTCAATGCAATATTGATTAAAGATGTTCAAGTCGCCCGATTCATAATAGTCGATTAGTAATTGGATAACTCGTTGTTGGCGTTCATTCTCTGCCACTCCAGCGGCTTTCTTCAGCCAAAATGTGATTTTTTCGATGGCCTTGCCATAACGTCCATTGACGGTCCAAACTTCTTCTCGCAGTTGCCCGTCTCTTTTTACCAGCGTCGTGTTCAGACCGAACGACGGGGGCTGTGAAGAAAGTTCTGCAGCTGCTTTCTGAGCATTGTAGAAGTCTTCTGCTTCTTGCTGATTCACGTCTTGATAGAAATTACAGGCTGAAGTCAGCAACAGATCTTCTCCATCAGCTTTGTTGACGCGTTTGGGAAGTATCTGGGGGTCAAAAATCACAGGGAACAATTCTTTGCACCATTCATCCAGTGTTTCTCCTGAGCGTAATGGTAACTGATGCGGTTCAACCTGCTTCAGCAGCTCAAGCAATCCGTCGGGCGAGAAACCCGGGACAAATTTTTCACAGCCATAATGGTGGTAGATGCCATTGGAGAACCAGACACGTTTCAGATAGACCTCCAACTGCCGAAACGTTTCTGTCTGATGGGAAATCTGAGGAGCGGTATAAACGGCCTCAAGCATCTTGCGGATACGCAGATTGTATCGGCCGAACTGGTCGAATGTGATGTCGCGACCATAAAGTGTTGCCTGTGAGAGATAGTAAATGAGTGTTTTCTGGCGTAGGCTCAGCTGCTCGAACCCATTTAAACGGTATCTTAGCAACTGCAAATCTGCAAAACGCTCGTCTTGATAACTGAAAGTATCTGTCTGCATAGTTCCTGTCAAATTCTCTGTGCTATTTGTTCTTTGTTGGGTTTGTTTACTGGGGCGGTTGCTGTGGTGTGTGCTTGATGCGGTAGTCACGTGGTGTCATCCCCATCAGTTTATAAAATGAAGCATAGAAAGACTGACGATTGGCAAAACCGACCATATCGCTGACCTCTTCCATCCGCAATCCTTGGTATCGGTGATCCACAAGAATGGATGTTGCTTCCTCAATACGGAATTTATTGACGAAAGAAGTGTAGTTCATACGAAATCGCACGTTTATCACAGCTGAGATATAACGGGTATTGGTGCCAAGATCTTCAGCCAGACGCTTGGCCGAGTATCTCTTGTCCTTATATTTCTTCTGCATCACGATGACGTTCAAAATCTTGTCTCTCAGTTCGTCCATCATCTTGGGACTTATCAAACTCCGGTACACCGCTTCTCGCTCTCGTTTTTCCCTGATATTATACTTTGCCATACCCAATGATTAAATAAAATGGTTGATAAACGATCGATTGCGCAGCAAATGTAATAAAAAAAATTGATACAAAATGTCTGTTGGGTGCATTTTTTGGTAAAAAAGTAATAACTTTGTGCAAAAATAAGATGTAATGGACATTAAAAGTATTCTGAAGCAATATTATGGTTTCAATTCGTTCCGTGCCCAACAAGAAGAAATTATTCATTCTGTAATGGGTGGAAACGACACGCTGGTGTTAATGCCGACCGGCGGTGGGAAAAGTCTCTGCTATCAGATTCCCGCATTGGCTATGAATGGAATGGCTGTGGTCGTATCTCCGCTCATCTCACTGATGAAAGATCAGGTCGAGGCATTGAAAGCCAATGGCATTGAGGCAGAAGCGCTTAACAGTGGAAATGATCATATTGCAGAGACGATAATCCGCCGTAAATGCACGACAGGACAACTCAAGTTGCTCTATGTCTCACCCGAACGTCTGCAATCTGAAATTCCGGCATTACTCCATCATTGCCAGATTTCACTGTTTGCCATAGATGAAGCACACTGCATCAGTCAGTGGGGACACGACTTCCGGCCAGAATACACCCAGTTGGACATCTTGCATCGTGAGTTTCCCGAGGTTCCTATCATTGCATTGACGGCAACGGCCGACAAGATTACGCGCAATGATATCGTACGTCAGTTGGCATTACGGTCGCCACGAGTCTTCGTTTCCAGTTTTGACCGTCCTAATTTAAGTTTGTCAGTCAAACGCGGGTATAGCGAGAAAGAAAAGCAAAGGTTTATCGCGAATTACGTGAAGGCACGTCCTCTTGATGCGGGAATCATCTATTGCCTGAGCCGGAAGAATGCAGAAAAGATGGCGCAGCTGTTGCGTGACCAACAGATTCAGGCAGATGTTTATCACGCCGGTCTTAATTCGGTTGAGCGCAACCGGACGCAAGAGGCTTTCAAGCAAGACGACTTGCAAGTAGTCTGTGCCACGATTGCGTTCGGAATGGGCATAGACAAAAGCAATGTACGCTGGATTATTCATTACAATCTGCCTAAAAGCATTGAGAGCTTCTATCAAGAGATAGGACGTGCAGGTCGTGACGGTGCACCGGCCGAAACCATTTTGTTCTACTCTTTGGCCGATGTCATTCAGCTGTCCCAGTTTGCAAAGGACAGTGGGCAACAGCAAATCAATATGGCCAAGTTAGACCGTATTCGCCAATATGCAGAGTCAAGTGTGTGCAGACGGCGTATCCTGCTGAATTACTTCGGTGAGGAGACCGACCACGACTGTGATAACTGCGACATTTGCGAAAATCCGCCACAGCGTTTCGATGGCACTCGCTATATACAGATGGCACTAAGTGCCATAAAGCGTACGGACGAACAAATAAGAATCAATACCATTATTGAGATTCTCCGAGGAATGCGCTCCAGTGTCGTCATTCGCCATCACTATGATGCATTGAAGACCTTTGGGGTGGGAAACGAATTGAGCACTGATGACTGGAAAGACTATCTGCTACAAATGCTACAAATGGGATTCGTCGAAATTGCATACGACCAAAACGATATTGTAAGGATTACGCAGAGTGGCAATGAAGTGCTCTATGGACGCAAGACGGCCCTGCTGTGCCACATAGACAAAAGCCTAAAGGCTGAGCCGAAGAGGAGACGACGGATGCAACTGGAGATACCATCCATTACGATTCCCGGTTTGCCAACGACATCGGGAACGGAAGACCCCAAGCTTTTTGAAGCCTTGCGTACCTTTCGTAAGCAGTGTGCCGACGAAGAAGGCTTCCCGCCTTATATCGTGTTCAGCGATAAAGTCCTCCACTCATTGGCGACCATCAAGCCCACTACGCTTAATGCATTTGGTAATATTGCTGGCATAGGTGAACATAAGAAAGCGAAATACGGCGCCCGCTTCGTTGATTTGATAAAACGGTATGTATAGCCCCTCGTCCGTGGCTACTGATAGGCATCTTCACCAATACTTTCGCGAGCCCCGATGGTCATCTTTCGTAAATCGTAGTAGGAACCATTATAAATATCAAGATCTACATAGCCACGGATGCCGGGAAGCCGACCCGCATCAGTGTGTTGCCAGAATTTCCAACGCCCTGTATACTCTACCTTATCAACGTAATAATGGGCTATCCAGTAGGGATAGTCATCGAAATACGGGTCGCTGAGATAGCGCATCTTAAATTTATAATAGGTGTAGATGATGGGTTTCACGCCATAATGCTCTTCTACGATGCGAAGCCATTCCTGTATGCTCTCTTTAAATGCTTCGTCGGTCTGCCCTCCCGGTTTATGCTCCACATCCAGCACTGGGGGGAGGTCTCCATCCTCGAGTTTCACATTTCGAATAAAGTGACGTGCCTGCTCTGCCGCGGTAGAATGAGTGCTGTAAAAGTGGTAGGCACCACGTGTGAATCCCCATTCACGGGCTTGATGGAAGTTCTCCTTAAAGAGTGGGTCTATTTGTGTAGCACCTTCAGTGGCTTTTATCATTATAAAGCGGATGGGACATTTCTCAATCATACCGTTGTTGCGAAGCTTCTCCCATTCAATCTTACCTTGATGGTGAGAGATGTCAATACCGTGAATCTCGTAGCCATCAGGATAGCTGATGTCACCATAAAGCGCGCGCCATCGGAATCCAAAAGGACCTACAAAAAAATAGTAGAACACCCACACATAGGCCAACACAATCAATGCGCCTCCCAACCACCAAGCCCAACCGGGCAGTCGCTGAAGTAGGCGCACAAAAAAACTCGGCCGTTTGCGACGGACGGGTGACGTGTATTTGCGCTTGGTCGACGGCTTCCGCTGTGCCGTCTGGCGATTCTGGTGATTGGGTGTCGGCATTTGTTGCTTATTCGACATTGGGTGGATGTTTCTCCCGACCACAGACTCCGTACGATTTCCTTGGGAGAATCTATAGAATCTGTGGTCGGTCAAACATCTTATAAAGTGTTATTTCTGCTCAAGAGCCAGCGTCTTGGTGGGCTGGTCGCATACCTCTGTGGGACCCCAATACTGAATAGGGCCGGGATAGACGTAGCGCGTTTCCTTTGCCCACTCATCGCGCCGGGCAGCGAATGCTTTGAAAGGAGCACCATCGAGCTCTACCAATGCCTTGCGAATCACAGGCTTCATCTCGCCGTTACGACGTTCCATATTCATCATCATCGTAATGGGCACACCGCCGGCAATCCATTCGGCAGCAGGGGCGGTCGTGTTCTTCACGATGGCCATATATCCCGTCTTGCCATTAGCGATAAGCTGGGCAGCGCTGGTTCCCAGTGCATAGCAATAGTCGGCATCGAAGTTTGAGGGAGCTGCGCAACGGCCTTCATAGCCGAAGAAATGGTGCTGGGCTGCAAACTTGCCCACATATTTACCCTCTTTCTTCCATTCTGCCAAGCGGGCTTCGCACATCTCTGACAGCAATTTCTCTGTTTCGATGAGTGATACCTGAACGTTTCCGTGGGGATCGCGATCGAGCGACAGCTGTCGGGCAACGCCTTCGGGCAGTGTCTCGAAGGTAGCTGCATTCTCTTTCGAAAGGTGAGCGAGAATATATTCGCGCTGTGCTTGCTTGTCCAGATCCTTATAGTCTGCGCCGTGGGCGGCCAGCAAGTCGTTCAGTTCCTGAATCAGACGGCCAATTGCAGGAATGAATTCAATAAGGCCTTCAGGAATGATTACCGTACCGAAGTTGTTACCCTGAGCTGCACGATAAGCGATGGCCTCGCACAGTTGGTCCACAATCTGGTTGAGTGTCATATCCTTAGCCTCCACTTCCTCGCTGACAAGACAGATGTTAGGCTGGCACTGCAGGGCGCACTCCAAGGCAATATGGCTGGCCGAACGGCCCATCACCTTGATGAAATGCCAATACTTGCGGGCAGAGTTGCAGTCGCGCTCAATGTTACCAATCAGCTCTGAATACGTCTTACAAGCCGTGTCAAAACCGAAAGAAGTCTCTATCTGGTCATTCTTCAAGTCGCCATCGATGGTTTTCGGACAGCCGATAACCTGAACGCCATACTGTTTAGCTGCATAGTATTCTGCCAGCACACAGGCATTGGTGTTCGAGTCGTCGCCGCCAATGATGACGATAGCTTTGATATCCAGTTCGCGAATGATTTCAAGACCCTTTTCAAACTGGTCAATCTTCTCCAGTTTTGTGCGCCCCGAGCCAATCATATCAAATCCGCCGGTGTTGCGGTATTCGTCAATAATATCGGCTGTAAGTTCCATATAATTATGGTCTACCAATCCGCCGGGACCAAGAATGAAGCCAAAAAGGCGGTTTTCGGGATTCAGTTTCTTAATCTGGTCAAAAAGACCGGTGATGACGTTATGGCCACCGGGAGCCTGTCCGCCGCTTAGAATGATACCGACATTCATTTTCTTGTTGTTTGCCACATCGCTCGGTTCAAACTCGACAATAGGCATACCATAGGTATTGGGGAAGAGCTGTTTAATCTCTTCCTGATTGCCAACACTTTGTGTAGCGGCACCTTCCTTTACCTTAACAGCACCCTGAAGAGCTTTCGGCAACTTGGGCTGATAAGCAGCTCTTGCAATCTGCAATGCACTTTTTTCCATAATCAGTTTCTGTTTTTATTATTGTTAATGAATATTGACCTTAGCTTAAAACAAATGGGATGCTTCCCTGTTTTCAGGATGCAAAAGTACGAAATATCCCATAAAAATAAGAATTATGCCCGTTCAAAATCGCCTTTTTAATATTTTTTTGTGATGAAAGTCATTGTATCTCGAATATTTTGCTTATCTTTGACGATGCAAACAATTAAAAAATATAGGAGGACAAACAATTATGGCTAAAAGAAGATTTCTAAAACAAACCATCAACTTAATCTGTGAAGAGCTTTTTGCTGAATGTGTGGCAGCGTCGCTCTACAATGACAAGCCCAGCCGTGCGAATGCCGAAGCACTGATTTCGTCCATTCTCAAGATGGAGAAAGACTACGTCGGCCGCATCTCCCACGTCGAACCCGGAATGCCGGCCAAGAAATACTTTAAGAATCTCAGAGACTCATTCAGTGCACAAGTCAGCGAGATTGTCGACCAAATTAATAATTTAGAATAAATGTGGAAGTCGCTTTGCCGCAGGATATTATATAAGAGAAACGGATGGACTGTGAATATAACGGAGCCGCATCCTGACAAGTATATTATCTGTTTGGCACCTCACACCAGCAATTGGGACTTTGTAATCGGGCAGTTATATGCCGGTGCTGAGTCAATCAAGAGTAATTTCTTAATGAAAAAAGAGTGGTTCTTTTGGCCGCTCGGGCCGGTATTTCGCTCATTGGGCGGAATACCGGTTTATCGTACGAAGCATACCAGTATGACCGACAATATGGCAGAAACGGCCAAAAGAGCCGACGTCTTCCATCTCTGTATTACGCCAGAGGGTACTCGGTCTGCCACGGCAGAATGGAAAAAAGGCTTCTACTATATTGCTTTAAAAGCCCAGATACCTATTCTTTTGTATGGGTTGGACTATGAGCGTAAACTCATTCAGTGCACCAAGACGATTGTCCCAAATGGGGATTTTGAGTCACAGATGCGCGAAATCAAGTTGTATTTTAAGGAATTTAAAGGCAAGAAGCCTGAGAATTTCACTGTTGGAGAGTTATGAGAAAAGCGGTTGTCATCACTGTCGTATGTATCTTTGTCCCGTTGATGATGCTGGCTCAGACGGCAGAACACAGAGGAACGTTGGGAAAGGACATTGAGAAGTTCTTTGCCAAATACAAGCCCCGGAGCCAGACGTTGGTGCGTCAGTCACGGTTGATTGGCTTTCAGGTAAATGACACCACCCAGACATTGGTAGTGACAGCAGATGAATATTTTGCCGAACAGGAATTCTCTCAGGAAACCAACACCTATATCTATAAACAACTTAGGAAAGAGATCTCCAAACCTTACAACAAGTACAAGCTGACCATCATAACGAATGGATTGGATATTGACGAGCTGATTCCCAATCGGTTGTCAAACCGCGCAGACCCATCGCGTCTGTGGGGGAGCATTGGCTACGATGGTGAGCCGTGGGTCACCAACGCTTCTGCGCCTGTCACATACTCGCACGGTCTGCAAGGCAGGCATATTGCATTGTGGGCCAGTCACGGCTGCTATTATGATCAGGCAAAAGGTATGTGGAAATGGCAGCGTCCGAAGCTCTTCGGAACCACCGAGGACCTGTTCACCCAGACCATTGTCGTTCCCTATCTGATTCCGATGCTTGAGAATGCCGGTGCCAATGTGTTCACTCCCCGCGAGCGGGATTGGCAGAAGAACGAGGTCATCGTTGACAATGACAATGCTTCTGGTAGCAGCTATATTGAAGTAAGTGCACACGGGAAGTGGCAGGACACGGGACTTCCCGGCTTTGCTTTCCACGCTGGTCAGTATAATGATGGTGAAAATCCATTCACTATGGGAACGGCGCGACAGACGAAGACGACCAGCAGCAAATACCGGTACAGTATGGTTTCATACCAGCCCAACATTCCTCAGGCAGGCCGTTACGCTGTCTATGTAAGCTATCAGACTGTGCCCAACAGCATCGACAATGCCAAATATACGGTTTGGCATAAGGGGGAGAAAACGGAGTTCCACGTCAATCAGCAGATGGGAGGCAGCACGTGGGTCTATCTTGGTACATTCGACTTTGATGCTGGTAGCAGTGAGTACAACCGGGTAACGGTGACTAACCAGAGCAACCATAGCGGCATTGTCACGACCGATGCCGTACGTTTCGGTGGCGGAATGGGTAATATCCAGCGCGGTGGTAGTGTCAGCGGCTTCCCGCGAAGTCTCGAAGGTGCCCGATATTATGCCCAGTGGGCAGGTATGCCCTACAACATATATAGCAGTAAGAGCGGTGCCGATGACTATGCCGATGATATCAACGTGCGTTCATTGATGACCAATTACATAGGTGGCGGCTCCTGTTATATGCCGACTATTGATGGCAGGAAAGTCCCCATTGAGCTCTCGTTGGCTGTCCATAGTGATGCAGGCTTTGCAAAAGATGGTGCAGGGCTCATCGGTCCGCTGTCTATCTGCACCACGAATCACAACAACCGACTTCTTGATGCCGGCATCTCGCGCTTAGCCTCCAGAGACTTTGCCGATGCGCTGTTGGCCAATGAAGTGATTGATTTGAAATACAAATATGGCCAATGGAATAGGCGGGCACTCTATGACCGCAACTACTCGGAGACGAGACTGCCCGCAGTACCGAGTGCCATCTTGGAAACAATGTCACACCAGAACTTCCCTGATATGGTGTTCGGGCAGGACCCTAATTTCCGTTTCACGCTCGCACGCTCTATTTACAAAACGATTCTGCGCTATATCAACGACCAGCACGGCACTCCTTTCGTCGTAGCGCCATTGACTCCCAGCCACTTTAAGGTCGAGTTTACGGGAAAGAACGAGATTATGTTGAGCTGGAAACCGGTAGACGACCCTCAAGAGTCTACTTCCAAGCCTACGGGCTATGTCGTATATATGGCTAAGGGGAAAGGTGGCTATGACAATGGAACATATGTCCGTTCCCACCACAACTATAAGATGAAGCTGGAGCCTCAGACGCTTTATCGCTTCAGGGTCGCGGCAGTCAACCGCGGCGGACAGAGCTTCCCTTCGGAAGAGCTGACGGCACTGTACCATCCTGCAGCGCAGCAGACGGTGCTGGTCGTCAATGGCTTCCACCGCTTGGCGGCTCCGGCCATTCGCAACACCTCCACGGAGCAGGGATTTGATATGGACGAAGACCCCGGTATCACCTACGGCCCGACTGCAGGATGGGTGGGTCGCCAGATTGACTTCGACCGCACTCGTATGGGTATAGAGGGCGAGGGCGGATTAGGTTACAGCAGCGACGAGCTGGCCGGAACGTTTGTAGCAGGCAACGATTTCAACTATGTGGCCACTCATACCGAGGCCATTCAGACAGCCCAGCGCTATAACGTCGTAAGTTGTTCCAGCGAAGCCGTCGAAGCGCAAGACATAAAACTGTCACACTATGCAATGGTAGACCTCATACTGGGATTGGAGAAGAACGATGGCCATAGCCTTGTCGCCTATAAGACATTCACTCCTGCAATGCAGCAGGCGTTGCAGCACTACGTTTCCCGTGGCGGCTCGTTGCTGGTCAGCGGGGCCTATGTCGGCAGCGATATGCGGACAACGACCGAACAGCAGTTCTTGGCTTCCGTCCTGAAATGCCGCCCCACGGGATGCTACCGGCAGCCTAATGACACGGTCTTCGGAATGGGCACCACAATGTCTTTCTATCACCAGCTGAACGAACAGCACTATGCTGCCACATCCGTTGACGCACTGCAACCCGTCACCCCGGCCTATGCAGCCCTGCGCTATGCCGACGGCCAAGACGCCTGCATTGCCTATAATGGCTCAGATTACCGGGCGTTTACCATTGGCTTCCCCTTTGAATGCATCAAGAGCGAGAAACGGCGGGCCTCCGTAATGCGGGGCATCCTCCAGTTCCTCCTCCCCAATGATACAAGAAAACAATAAATAACTAACCTTTTAAAAAACAAAAAGACTATGTACAAGATTCAGGCAAACTCTTCGGGTACGCGAAACATTGAGATTAATGAAGAACATTTGCAGACCATTGAGCAGTACCAGCTCTTTCGCGACTTAATTGACAGCAATGGCTATGTCGACGATCAGGTGCTGGCCAAGCTGAAGCTCAATGTCCGCTCGCTTCTTGAGTCAGAAGCAGGTAAGGACAAGAACTTGCTCGACCTCTGCCTCGACGTAATCTATCATCCCAATATGAAGGCTTATGGACTGCAACAGCTTGTCCTGCTGTTCATCAACTGGAAGAATCGGGGGAATGACAATCTGGGAATGACGCGGCGCGCTTTTCAGGGCACTCCCTTTAATTAATCAGAAACGACTAACTTAAGTGAAGGGTGAGAAGCAAAAGACAGAGACCGGTCAGAGATTCCTTCTGACCGATTTCCTGCCGACAACCAAAAAGGAAGTCGAACTGCGTGGCTGGGAAGAGGTAGACGTTATCCTCTTCTCAGCCGACGCCTATGTTGATCACCCATCGTTTGGGGCAGCGGTGATTGGGCGTACGCTCGAGGCAGCCGGTTACCGCGTGGCCATCGTCCCTCAGCCCGATTGGCACGGCGACTTCCGCGACTTCCGTAAGTTGGGGCGCCCGCGCCTCTTTTTCGGAGTCTCACCGGGGTGTATGGACTCGATGGTCAATAAGTACACGGCAGCCCGTCGGCTACGTTCCGAGGATGCTTACAGCCCGGATGGCCGTCACGACTTGCGCCCGGAGTATCCCACCATCGTCTATTCGCGCATCCTGCGCCAGCTCTATCCCGATGTCCCTATTGTCCTTGGCGGCATTGAAGCGTCGCTGCGCCGCCTGACCCACTATGACTATTGGCAGGATGCACTGCGGAAATGCCTGCTTTGCGATGCACCGGCCGACCTGATCAGTTACGGAATGGGCGAGAAGACCATCGTCCAGATTGCCCATCGGCTGGCCAATGGCGAGCCGATAGAAGCCCTTCACGACCTGCCTCAGATTGTGTATCTTTCAAGTCGTGCGTCCATTTGTGGCGGTTTGCAGCCCACCGATATCCTGCTCCACTCCCACGAAGAATGTCTGCGCGACAAGAAGGCACAGGCAGAAAATTTCCGCCATATAGAGGAAGAGTCGAACAAGATGTACGCCAGCCGGTTGATTCAAGAGGTTGAGGGCCAATATGCAGTCGTCAATCCTCCCTATCCTCCTATGACCACGGCCGAGCTCGATGCCTCGTTCGACTTGCCCTATACGCGCGTTCCTCACCCCAAGTACAAGAACAAGCGCATTCCTGCCTATGAGATGATACGCCACTCGGTCAATATCCACCGTGGCTGCTTTGGCGGCTGTGCCTTCTGTACCATTTCTGCCCATCAGGGAAAGTTTATTGCCAGCCGTTCTAAGGAAAGCATCCTGCGCGAAGTGGAACAGGTTACGCAGATGGACGACTTCAAAGGCTACCTGAGCGATCTCGGCGGGCCGTCGGCTAATATGTATGGAATGGGAGGACGCGATCGGGAACGCTGCGCCAAGTGCAAGCGTCCCAGCTGCATCCATCCACAGGTCTGCCCCAACCTCAATACCGACCACGGCCCACTGCTCGACATCTATCGTGCCGTGGATGCTGTGCCCGGCATCAAGAAAAGTTTCATTGGCAGCGGCGTGCGCTATGACCTGCTGCTCTACAAGAGTAAAGACGAGCGCGCCAATCGCTCCGCCGCAGCTTATACGCGTGAGCTAATCTGCCGCCACGTCAGCGGGCGGCTGAAGGTAGCTCCCGAGCACATCAGTGACAACGTGCTCCAGTTGATGCGCAAGCCTCCTTTCCAGCAGTTCTATGACTTCAAGCGGCTCTTCGACCGCATCAACCGCGAAGAGCACCTGCACCAGCAGATTATCCCCTACTTCATTTCCAGCCATCCCGGTTGTACGGAGGCCGATATGGCTCAGCTGGCCGTTCTCACCAAGCGGCTTGACTTCCAGCTGGAACAGGTGCAGGACTTCACTCCCACCCCGATGACGGTCAGCACGGAGACGTGGTACACAGGCTATCACCCTTATACCCTGCAGCCTGTCTTCAGTGCCAAGACACCGAAGGAGAAGCTGGCGCAGCGGCAGTTCTTTTTCTGGTACAAGTCCGAGGAGCGCCGTGCCATTGAGCAGTCGCTCCGTCGTATAGGCCGGCCAGACCTTATCCGTGAGCTCTGTCCCCCACTCTCTCCCATCCATCACGCTCCCTCCGCAAAAAGAGGCAATGCTCCTACCAATGCAGATACTCGAACAACTCGTCGTCCCAAAGAATCCCGCGAAGAAAAGCGAGGATCTCATCGTCATCACCGATGACTTCATCGCCGTCGTCGATGGAAGCACCAGCAAGTCCAACCGCCGTCACAGCCTGTTCTGCTCCAACGGCCGCTATGCCGCACGGCTTGTCGGGAAGTACATCCGGCGTATGTCGTCCGCTATTACTTGCCAGCAGTTCTGCCGAGGGGTAACCGCTTACATCCGCGCCCACTACCGCCATTCCCAGCTGCCCCAGCTCGCCAGTCATCCCGAAGACCGTTTGACGGCCAGTGCCGTCGTGTTCAGTCGCTTGCAGCGCGAGGTGTGGCTCATCGGCGACTGCCAGTGCCTCATTGGCGGCCAGCTCTACGACAATCCCAAGCCCTATGAAGAGGAGCTGGCTCGGATGCGGTCGGCGGAGATACATCGGCTCATTGCCGAAGGCATTGCCACCGAAGAGCAGCTCTTAGCCGACGACACAGCCCGTCCCACCATTATTCCACGAATGATTGAGACGATGCATCGTCAAAACGTAGACTACGCCGTCATCGACGGGTTCCCAATCCCCTTTGCCCACGTCCGCACCGTCACCCTCGACTTCCAGCCGTGGGAAATCGTGCTGGCCAGCGACGGCTATCCCCGCCTCTGTCCTACGTTGGCTGAGAGCGAGGCTTACATCGACCATCTTCGTCTCAGCGACCCGCTCTGCTATCAAGAATTTCTGGCTACTAAAGGCTTTTACACCGGTAACAGCTCCTTCGACGACCGCTCCTACATTCGCTTTCAAGTGTGAGGAATGCAAAGAGAGAGGCGGTGCCATAAACAAGCAAAATCCCCGACTTTCACAAGTTGGGGATTTTTTCGAGCTCTTAAAATTATGAATTACCGCATTGTCATATACGGAATGACGCGGCTTGTAGTTTCTTCATTACACTACGGAAATCAGCTCGTGGCCGATTTTGTGCAGCCCATCTACAATACGCTGCCGTTGCCCGGAACGCGGCTTCTTGATGCCATTGGCATAGTGACTGAGCAGATGCGGATTGATGCCAGAGGCTCGGCTGATGGCAGCAATGGTAGCATAAGGCGAACACATCTGCAACAATGCGGCCACATCGAGATGGTACTCGAATTCATAGTCGCCATTGAGTAGCCACTGTGGCACGTCGTCGCCGTCCTCGACCATTCCCTCGATATGGAATTTTAGCGTTTCCCGCACTTCGTCCACCAGCTCGTCGTATGACTTGGCTGTAAGGACGACGGCTCCGGGCACGTTGTCTCCTAATGAAGCAGCGAAGTTCTTGTCACACCACGACACATTTACTTTGATAGTTTCCATAATTGTAGCTTTTAGATTTATATAAAGGAGATGAGGCTATTTCCATCCTGCTTGCTTCCAAATGCTGTTTAGCAAGAATTGGCTCAGAACCTCGCTCTTGTGCCCCCGTATCGTCACTTTCCCTTTCTTGGTGGGATGTTTGAATTGGCGGTGGTCTGTTCCTTTCTGCTTCAGTTCAAACCATCCGTCTGCCTCAAGCATTCTTATCACCTCTATTACCTTATACGACTTCATTAATATTCGTTTTGTGGGTACAAAGGTAATAAAAAGAATACTATTCGCAAAGAAAATTCAAGAAAAAGTATCCGAATTAATACTTTTGCATTGATTGTTGCAAAAATCAGCAGCTGCAGGAATGCAAAGAGAGAGACCACCGCCTCTCTCTTTGTGATTCCGTTGGGGTTCGAACCCAAGACCTACTGCTTAGAAGGCAGTTGCTCTAATCCAACTGAGCTACGGAACCAGTGAATCGCATCTTAAAATCGGCTGCAAAGTTACGAAAAAAAAGCTGAATGCCCAAATATTTCAATCAAATATCCTAAAAAATGCTAATGCTGCCGGTGAAGGAGCCTGTTGCCTCTTCATCCGGAGGCTGCGAAGCCTTTCCCCAGAGGCCGCGCAGCGAGGCAACGGAGGCCGGGAAGCAACGCTACGGAGGCTGCGAAACAAAGCTCCGAAGGCCACGAAACAACGGCGGAAGCCAAAAACGCCCCTCCCCTTCGGCCGATAGGGCTTGATGGGGAGGGGCGTTCTATTTGTCTTTATTGTGAAAAAGGGCAGGAACTAAAGGGCGAGGCGCAGTCCGAGGTTGCCGCCGCCGCGGTGGTCGGGCGCCCAGTAGCCCCGAACCGAAACGCGGCAGATCTGCGCGTTGAAGTAGCAACTGCCACCTCGGCTCACGCGGTTAGAGCCCGATGATGGACCGGTTGGATTCGTCTGAGAGCTACTGCTATACTCGCAAAACCAGTCGCTGCACCACTCCGATACATTGCCCGTCATATCATACAGCCCTAATTCATTCGGCTGCTTCGTACCCACCTCGTGTGTCTGATTGCCACTGTTGTCCCTATACCAAGCCACTGCGTCTATTGAAGACGAGCCTGCATACTTGCTGCCGCTGCTCCGGTTGCCACCACGGGCTGCATATTCCCACTCAGCCTCCGTGGGCAGGCGGAAATGACGACCCGTCAGACGGTTCAGCTCGCGGATGAAATCCTGACAATCGTTCCAGCCCACCTGTTCCACGGGACGCTTCGCGCCCTTAAAGCTCGACGGATTCGTACCCATCACAGCCTGCCACAGCTCCTGTGTCACCTCCGTCTGGCCGATGCGGAACGACGACACCGTCACCTGATGGACGGGCTTCTCATCGCCGTCAGCCTCACTGTCGTCGGAGCCCATCTGGAACGTACCGCCCTGCACGCCTTTCATTACAAAAGTGACGCCATTGACGGTTATCGTCGAGTCAGGAATTGCAGATGTGTCAGCATCGCCAATAACAACCGTCATTATCGCTTCACCGTCATTGTGACGAGGCAGCAGTCCAAAAATCAAGTATCCAATAAGTGCCGCTCCAACGACCACCAAAGGTATCAGCCAACTGTGCCGTTTCCCCGAGGATGCCGATACTGAAGGCTTTTGCGGTTTTGCAATAATGGTTGCTTCGTCGTCGTCCTCCACGACCGAACAGAGGAACTGTCGAACCTCGGCCACGGACTGCGGCCGCCGCTTGCGCTGAGGTGTCATCATCCAGCGAACGATCTGCTGCATCTGCTCGCTGACACCAGACGGGAAGGTAAAGGCTGCGTTAAGCTCGTCCTCATCGAGGACATCCACCATCGGCGGGCGTTGCATCTTCAGCAGATTGTAGAGCGTGGCACCGAGGGCATAGAGGTCGGTCCACGGGCCGATGCGCTGCAAGTCTTGATTCCTCTGCTCTATGGGCGCATAGTGGTTGGTGTAGGCTACCGGGGCGGTGGTCAGCCGGCTGTCAGCCTCCAGCTGCTTGCTGGCACCGAAGTCGATGAGCTTTACGGTGCCGTCGGCCTGCTGCATTATGTTGGCTGGTTTGATGTCCAGATGGTAGATGCCCTGTGCGTGGACTGTCTCAAGCGCATTGAGCACCTGATTCAGTATGCTGCGCACCTCCTGCTCGCCCAGCGGCTGCCCAGTACGCTTGATTCGTTCCGAGAGCGACTCGCCGTCGATGAAATCCATCACGTAGTATGAAGTACCGTTCTCGTCGAAGAGGTCGTGCACGCGGACGATGTGCTCGTTCCGTAACTTGTACAGCCGCTGTGCCTCCTTCTCGAACTTGCGCAGCTGCTGCGTGAACGTGTCGGCGTTCACTTTGGGATTATAAGTGATGACGGTGGTGCCGTCGTCACCGCGCTCGTTGATGTCGGCCATAAAGAACTCTTTCAATGCCAGCCGGTCGTCGAACTTGATGTTGACTACCACATACGTATTGCCGAATCCGCCTGAGGCCAGCTGTCGCTCAACGCGGTATTTGCCGCCCTGCAGCAGGGTGCCGACGGGCAGCATCGCATTTGTGTTCATTTTTCTATGCTTTTTGTTTCCACGCTGCAAATATAATCATTTTATCTGACAATAGCGTATGAATTCGGCTTTTGGAAGGTAAAAAGTAGGGATTAGCGTCTTGCCACAATCACATAGACAATGACGGGAGCCCCGATGAGCGGCGTGACGGCATTGAGCGGAATGACACCCCGCTCGCCGGGCAGCGTGCAGAGCAACGTGCAGAGCAGTGCCACGGCTGAGCCGCAAAGCATCGTGGCCGGCAACAGACGGCGATGGTCGGAGGTGGAAGTGAGCAGGCGGGCAATATGGGGAACGGCCAGACCGATGAATGCCACGGGGCCGCAGAAAGCGGTAACGACGGCGGTGAGCAGTCCGGTGATGAGCAGCAGCTGCCGGCGCAGCACATTGATACGGATGCCCAGATTCTCAGCATAGGCCTCGCCCAGCAGCAGGGCATTGAGCGGTTTGATGAGCATCAGTGCAGCAGCCAGTCCGACGAGCGTCACCGAGGCAAAGAGCGGCATCAGCCGCATCGGCACACCGCCGAAAGAGCCCATTCCCCAGACGACATACGACTTAACCCCCTCGTCGGTGGCGAAGAAATTGAGCAACGTGACGGCCGACGTGCTGACGTAACCCACCATAATGCCTACGATGAGCAGCATCACATTGCTACGGACCACACGGGCAAAGAGCAGGATGACGGCCATCACACTCATTGCCCCGGCAAAGGCGGCAGCCAGCAGGGCGGCAAAGCCAGACAGCTGCAGGCTGCCAACGGAGAGGCTGCCCCCTAAGGCAAGCATTACCAAGGCCACGCCTAAGCCCGCACCCGACGAGATGCCAAACACCGAGGGACCGGCCAACGGATTGCGGAAAGCCGTCTGCAAGAGCAAGCCGCTGACGGCCAGCGCCGCTCCGCCCAACAGTGCCGTGAGGGCCTGCGGCAGACGCGACGCAAGGACGATGTACTGCCACGACGGCTTGATGCCCTCTGCCTGTCCCAGCAGGATGTGCACCACATCGGTGGCCGGTATCGCTATGGAGCCCTCGAACAGGCAGAGCGAGAACAGGACGAGGGTAAGGACGGCGAGGAATATCGGTTTGCTGTACTTCATCATCAGCCTTCGTTTGCTTAGTCTTCTATTTTCTTATAATAACGCGGCTCGGGCAGATTTCGTATGTCAGGCCGCAGGATTCTGATGAAGTCGGCGAGCAACCAGTCGGGACGGAAAGGCGACTGCTCGTAGAATTGCGAGGTGCGCACGTTGCAGCCGTAGACACGCCGATGGCTGAAGGGCTGCAACTGGGCATAGCCTGCGTGCTCGGCGAGCAGCTGTGCATAGGTGATGGGACGGTCGCTGTCGTAGCGGAAGAGCCACACGTCGGCATCGCCGGCCCGCTCTAATACTGTCTCGAACGACAGGGCAATGCTGCCACTACGCTCGTCGTCGGCCCACGCATAGCGGCAACCGGCATCGCGGAGCATCTGTCCGATGGTGCTCTGTCCGCCGGGGACGTACCACACGCTGCCCGCCATCTTGTCGACCAGAACCGAGGGAGCAGCAGCCTGACTGGCCTTCGCTTGCCGGCAGAGCAACTGGTAGCTGTCTTCTACCACAGCAAACAGGCTGTCAGCCTGTGCCTGCTCTCCGAAGAGCAACCCGTAGAAGCGCATCCACTCGGCGCGCCCCAATGGCGAAGTCTCCATATACTCGGCACATTCCACCAGCGGGATGCCGATTTCCTCCAGCCGTCCGTAGCCGCCGCTATTCTCAAAAGGTGACAGGAAAATGGCATCGGGATGCAAGTCGATAATCTTCTCGATGACAGGATTCATTCCGTCGCCGCAGTCGGTAATCCGTCCGCTGCGCACCCCTTCTTGCACATAGGGCAGCTTGATGTACTTCAGGTCGGCCACGCCGGCAATGCACTCTTCGCGGTGGAGCATCTGGAGCAATGCACAGTGGACGGTGGTGAAGATGACGGAGCGGCGGAGCGGCGTGCGGATGACCGTCCCCTCGGGCAGGTCGGCCGGCAGTTCGCGCCCGCTCGGCACCAGCACATAGGTGTGCAGCGTCTGCCCCGGTTTCCACGGATTGGCGATGGTGGCCACCGTATAGTCGCCGCAGTCTACGATGGACAGCCGCTCAGCATAGCGTAAACGCAGTGTGTCACCACCCTCGCCCGCCAGCCGGCCTGTACGGCCGCTGCACGAAGCAAGAATGGTGACACACGCTGTGAATAGAAAAAAGGAGAGCCGGCGCATCAGTTCAGGAAAACAATCTTGCGCGGACTGACGCCCGTGGAAGTGAATTTGCCTACATAGCTACCGTCGCTCTTGAAGTGGTAGACACCGCCGTTGGTGCTGAAGTCGGAAGTCAGGATGTAGATGTCGCCGTTGTACTGGTTGACGCTGATGCCATAGACCGACATTGACGACAGCTCAGCCGGGGCATCTTTCAGGAACGATTCCGTGTTGAGCGTATGCGTGGCCGTGTTGTACGACGTGAAAGTCGTGGTCGTTTCATACGTTGTCCAGTCGGTTTCGCCGTAAGCCAGATAGATGACGTCGCCAAAGGCAGTCCACTTGCTGGCAGTGCCAATCTGCACGAATTTGCCATTATCCAGCACGCCCCACGGATAGTCGTAGTAGGCACCATATCCCTGTACATAAATTTCACCGTTGACGGCGAGGATGCCATCGGGATTCTGCATCACTTCAATGAAAGAGGCTTGGCTGAACGACTTGATGTCGATGACGGCCACGCGGTTGTCCTCACCCCAGCCCGAGTTGGTGCAATAGAGTTTGCCGCCGTCTTTCACGATGTACTCGGGATTGGCTCCCACCTTTACGCTGCCCACCAGCGAGAGGTCTGCCGTGCTGTACTTGGCCACGTAGCCACCATAGCAGGTGACATACAGATAGCCGGCGTCCTCCACTGCATAGCGGGGCTGGCCCAACTCGGCACTCACCTCTACGCGCTGCTTCTCCACGCCAAAGCTGTCGAGCTTGGCAATGTAGTTAGAACCGTAGACTACGAGGTAGAGGTTGTTGTCCTCGTCAACGACGAGGTCCTGACCGGTATCGCCAGCGGCCTGCTCGTTCTGTGCGGCATAGAAGTCGGACGAATAGAGCTTGTCATTGGTCCAGTCGAAGTAGCTGATGCCGGCATTGTTGCTGTTGTACGCGCCTTCGTTCAGGATATAGGCACGTGCTTGCGTCATCTCTACCTTACCGTTGCCTATTGCATCCCACTTAGCCTCGTCCGTAGGCACCACGGGTGCGGGGCTTTCAGGGTCGTCGTCTCCACACGATGCGAAACCCACCGTGACTGCCAATGCGCAAAGTGCGCCATAGAATAAACTTCTGATTTTCATTGTCTTCATTGTTTTTGATAATGTGAATTAGATATTTATAAGTGTAATGTTCCTGTCAATGACCACGAGCGTTCGGGCATCGGGTAATACTTGATAATCTCATAGCGGCGGGCCGTCAGGTTGTAGACAGACGCCCGAATGTCCAATAGGCGGTGCCGACCAATGGCAAACTGACGTGAGAGCGTCAGCGTATGTTCGGCATAGCCGTCCAGCTCGTATTCGCTGGTGTTCTGGGTGGAGCTCCATCGGCGGCCTTGTGCCGTAAGGCTATACCCGATGTTGACGTAGGGATTGCGCAGTGTCAGTGAGGCGCTGCCGCTCTGCTCGGGGGTATAAGGAAGCTGCTTGCCGTATGACGACGAGCGTTCCAGCTTGTCGACGGCCCGCTGCCACGTATAAGCTGCCGTGGCAGCAATGCTCATACGGTCGCCCCACAACGGTGCCTCCATCGCTATCGTGGCATCGATGCCATTGATTTTCACCTTCCCGAAATTGGCCATCCGCCATACATACGTGGTGGGAAAGGCGACGATTTTGTCGGTGACGTCATTATGATAGGCGTCGAGCGTCAGCGACAGATACTTGATGTGACGGAAGGGACGGCCGCTCCACGTAATGCCGACGTTATATTCAGAAGCTCGCTCCGGTCGCAGTCCGGTGTTGCCCATTCGCCGGTAGTACAGGTCGTTGAAGGTAGGCAGGCGGAAAGTGTTCTTCAGCATAGCGCGCAGATACAGTGCCTCACTGCCCAACAGCCGATACGAGAAAGCAACAGCTGGCGACCACCGATGCCGGTCAGCCGGCCGATGGTCGGTGTTCACACGCTCGGTAGCATAGGTAGCCACGAGGTCGGCACTGATGTCCAGCCGGCTTGTGGGCTTATAGCGAATGGCCAATGCGGTGAGCGAAGTGAGGCGGCGAGGCTGTGCAGGCTGAAGGTCTGAACCCGTGACGACATTGTTGCGAAGTGTGTTGTATGCAATGTCTTCGGCCAACGAGAGGGTCAGTGCTGCCAGCGGAGTCCACCCGACCGTGCCCGAGGCATAGAACTCGTCTTGGCGGTCTACGTCGGTCTGCTTGCCTCCTTGGTATTTCACGTCGGTATCTTCATAGCGATTCCACGTATGGGAATACTTCAGACGGGCTTGCATTCGCCACTGGCTGCTGAATCGCTTGGCATACGAGGCTTGCGCAAAGAAGTCTTCGTCCCACAGGCGTTCACGGCTCCTGTTGTTATACAGGATGACCGACCCCGGCAAGCCACGCTCGGAATAGAACCAATAGGCCTTCAGCGCCAGTTGGCTGGAGTCGGCAAAGTGGTGGAAGAGGTTGGCCTCGCCCTGCCACGAGTACACATCGCTGTTGATACGACGCTCGCGCGTCTTATTCTTCCCGTTGACCAACGTAAAGGGATAGATGCCATCGGCACGCATATAGCCGCCATTAACCGCCAGCGATGTGCGCTGTCCCAGCCGTTGCCAATAGCGCAACGAAGGGGCAATGAGCCCAAACGAGCCCCCACGCAAGCGCAGGAACAGCCGCTGATTCTGCCCATCGGCAAAGTGAGGACGCTCGGTCTCGATACTCAGCACACCGGCCGACGCATAGTGGCGCGCCGTTTGCAGTTGGTTCTGGGCATCGCCCAGCGAGAGTGACAGCGTCTGCACATTGTCAAGCGAATAGCGCCCGATGTCTATCTGGCCAGCCTGCGTGTTACTGACAGTGATACCGTCATAGCTGACAGCCGTATGGTGAGCGCCGAGGTTGCGCACCGAGACCGTCTTCATTCCACCTATTCCTCCATAGTCGCGCACGCTTGCTCCGGCAAAGTGCTTCACGGCATCGGCCAATGTCTGCAACCCCAGATGTTCCAGTTCGTCGCGGTCCATCTGTTGGATAGGCTTGCTGGCCAGCACTGAGTTGGCTGGGCGACGGCCACTGACCGTCAGCTCACGGATATGCTGCACCTCACCCGCCACAGAGTCTGTGGGGAGCGTTTGCCCGACAGCCATTGCGGTACAGGCAAGCAATAGCGATGTCAATATTGCCTTCATATCCATCATTGCTTTTGCATAAGCCTCCTATGATGCCTTTCCTCGAAGACACAAGGAGAATAACGACAAAGAGGCAGGTCTTCTGACTTTGTTGCCCGACACAAACGTCTTCCCGATAAGCTCAGTGACGCATTGTTTGTGCCGTGTAAGGACAACTTACAGCAGCGGGACTGTTCTGGACTTTCACCAGATTCCCTTTTATCGCCCGACTGGGGCGAACCTCTATTGCGGGTGCAAATTTACAAAAGATTTGCAAAACGAGCAAAAAACCTTTTATCTTTTTACGCATCGAGCAGTGTCTGCACGATGCGCTCAGCAGTACGGCCATCCCATCTGTCGGGCAGCGAGCTGTGCTTCCACACTCCTTGTCTCATTTGCTCCAATGCTTCAGCCAATCGGCCCGCATCTTCGCCAACCAGCACATTGGTCCCCGTCTTGACGGTTTCAATATGCTCGGTATAACTGTTGAGCGTGATGCAGGGGACGTTGTTGAACGTGGCCTCTTCTGCCACATTGCCCGAATCGGTAATGATGCCACGGGCATTGGCCGTCAGCCAGCCGAATTCAAGATAGGGCAATGAAGGGATGATTTGGACGGAATGACTGTCGCCCAACAATGCGCCGACGACAGCGGCTGCCTCGGGACGCAACGGAGCTATGACAGGAAGCCCGCAGGCCATAAGGGCATCAATCATTGGTGCCAAACGGGAACGGTCGGCCAGCAGTGCCTTACGATTGAGCGTAAAGACGAGGTATTGGCCTGCGCAGATTGTCGTACCGTCTACGATGTCCGGCCGGTGCAGCCGGCTGTGGTTGTTGCGCAGCGTGTCCATCAGGATGTTGCCCACCATATAGATCTTGTGCATCTCTGCCCCTTCGCGGGTAGCGGTGCTGCTGGAGCCGACACCGGCCGTGAACAAGAGGTCGGAAAGGCCGTCAATGACAAGACGGTTGATTTCCTTAGGCATCTGAATGTCGAAAGAGCGCGTGCCAGCCACGAGATGTGCCAGCCGGATACCTCGCTTCTTGGCCACGATGGCGGCGGCCATCGTAGAGGCAAGGTCGTCGACCACAATGACGGTATCTGTGGGATGCTGGTCAAGATAGCGTTCGAACTGCGACATCACTTGTCCCGTCAGCTCGTTCAGATTCTCGCAGTCGACACCGAGATACACGTCAGGGCGCGGCATCTGCAAGTCGTCAAACAGGCTGGATTCAAGCGTAGGGTCGTCGGCCTTGCCGGCATAGACCAGCTGCTCGCTGATGGCACAGCCAGCATCGCTGGCCTGACGAATGGCCCGAATAATGGGGGCTACCTTTATGAAATTGGGGCGTGCACCCGTGAATATACAAATGTGTTGCATAGTCTACTTCAATTTATCGGCGGCAAAGATACGAAGATTTTCTTGAATAAAGAAACAAAAAATGGCCAACTTCACAGCCGGCCATCCTGTCCTAAACTAAACAAATACCTTTATGAATCTCAATTTGAGAGAGTGTTACTTGATTTTTGGTCAATCAATTCAGTCGTTTATCTTTTCGACGTTGCAAAGGTAAGGCTATTCTGCTGAATACACAATACCTAAAAATGAGGTTTTAGTCCGACGACAAAGAGCAAAGACTCATAAAATTGGGCTAATAACACATAAAAAAGAAACAACGGCGCAGCACTGCGGATACCGCATAATAATGATTCATAGACGTGACGTAACGACTGATAGCGTCCGGAGATGATGCCATAGGTCAGGCTGGTAGCCACAATGGCAAAGGACAATGCCGGAACCAGACTGGCACTAAATGGCGACGGGAACAACCGGCCACTGGCGCTGAGCAGGATGGCCCGTGGGGCGACGGCTAAGGCAGACAGCACGACCAAGAATAGCAATAGTAATGTGGCGGAGAGCCCTAAAGCAATGCGCTGACGATAGGCGAACGGACGGCGCAGGCCGAGCAGACCGCAATCGCGCAGGCAGCCTACGGCTATTGCCGCCAACAGCAGCCACACCAACAATGGGGATGCCAGTACATCGGAAAAGCGGCCGCAGAACCAGCGAATGCCCTCGGAGCTGAGCAACGAGCGCACACCGACGGTCTGCGTGGCAGAGAGGAGCCACGACACCAGCACCAGCAACAGCTGAGCCACTATTAGCAGTGCGGCGAGCAGGGCAGCACGTTTACTCGTCATCGGCTTCAAGATTGTCAATGTCTAATATCCGCAGTTCGAGGGCACGTACCACAAGACGCGTGGCATTGACACCGCCTCCTGCGTCAGGGAACAGTTTCTGCACCAATTCGTTCTGACGCTTCTCCAGACTTTTCACTCCGAAAGGCATTCCACGCAGATTGGTGATTTGTTCCTTGGTATAGCCGAGTGCCAGATGGCGCAGGAAACGTTCGTCATACTCGTCAATCTCGTAATTGATGAGTGCCTCCTGCCGTGCCAACTGACTGCCGACGGCATACTTGAAACGCTCGACAATCTTTTGCAGGATAGGCTCGTTGAAGACCAGCTGCTTGCCTTCCATAACGCTGCGCACATCGGCGCGGGTCAGTAACTCTCCGCTCTTGAGGATGATGCCGTCAGTACCAGCATCAAGCGCATCGACCCACAGTTTCTCGTTCAGTATCTCACCCGTGAAGATAAGCACTTTCACCTCTGGGTGCTGCTCCTTAGTATGCCGGCAGATTTCAATGCCTACCGTGGTAGAGCCGCCTAAGCCGAGGTCGAGCAGCACGAGGTCGGGGACCTGCTGCTTCATCAGTCGCCAATAGGCTGACTCGCTGTCGGCCGTTCCTATAATCTGCGCTTCAGGAATGTCGTTGCGGATGATGCCTTCGGTGCCCTTCAACTCAAGGGGCACGTCTTCTACGATAATCAGTTTAAAGTTTTCCATATCGAGGTAATGTTATTTTTATGATTGTCTGATGGGTGTCGTTAACTTCAGCCTCAATGCCACACCCGTGGCGATTGGTTGCTTCGCCGTGGTCGCGCACTATCTGGCGGCACAGCAGGAAGGGTATGTGGTCCGTGTGGGGAGTGAACAGCTGGCTGGCTTGCTCGGCAGAGAGCTGTAACTGCGGCATTGGGACTGAGTAGACAAGATACTGCTCATCGCGCACTTCAACAGAGATTTGGTCGGGCTGCTTGGTGAGCAGTTCGAAGAGATAATGGAGCAGATTGGCATCCCCCAGCACCGTATGGTTACATAGCGTGACGGGTGCCAATCGCAGTGCAACCCGCTCTGTCTGCCGCATTGCCTGCTGGCTGAGGATGGAATAGATGTCGCGATAATAATCCACGACCTCAGTCAGAGCCTGACGCTGGTCGGATGGCTCGTCGAGCAACTGACGGATGCGGCTGGGATAGTACATCGTTTCGTGCTTCAATGTCGACAAGCAGTTGTCGAGGATGGCATTGCTGACGTGCAGGTTGCTGTCTTCCAACTCGGCACGTTTCAGCTCGTCTTCGGCCAGCTCCAGATGGGTTGCTTGCTGACTGTGCAGGACGGCAGCATCAGAAAGTGCCTGACGGATGCGGAGCACGATATGCTGAAGCTCTGCGGGATATTGTCCACTGGGCATCTGGTCGATTTGCTGCAATTTGTCTGTGGCCGTAGCATCGCTCAGCAATACCTCGTTAATCTTCCCGATGCGCTCCACACAAAAGCGATAATACAGACGATGGCGATAGTAGAGCAGGTAATAGGCGGGCAGAATCATCACCAAGAGCAATACCAATAGGCTGACGGCAATGGTCTTGTTGGTCTGCGACTGCTGCATCACACGGCAATAGTCGGCCAGTGTATTGTCTGCCGACATTTCCTTAAACAGCTGGGTATACACCTTATTATTATATTGGTAGAGCTCCCACTGATGTAATGCCAACGCCGCAACGGCACTCTCGTTGCGTATATCAAGAATGGTCTGATAGTTGGTCTCAATGCTGTCGTGATACCACTCTATCTCTGGAGCCGGAAGTGACGGGTCGCCCTGACGCTGCATCAACAACCGGCCTTTCGGAACGTGCTGCAGATAATGCTGGTTGAGGTAATATCGGCAAGAGTCAGCAAACTGCAACGTGCGCTCATAAGTGCCGTTGATGTTAGAGAAATAGGCACTGTCGGCATAGATATAGGCTTGGCTGAGATGATCGGCACGACTGCTCAGCGGTATCATCAATAAGAGCAGAAGCAGACGAACAATGCCTTTCGGAAGGCGGAAATAGAAACGGCTTCCCCTACCCTGCTCGCTCTCTGCCTGCAACAGGCAGACATTGAATATCTGGCTAATCTTGCGGTACTTCTCGATAATGCCCCTGCAGTTCAACAGCCCGAAGCCACTCGACTTGTCATTGAGCATCTTGCGCTTAAAGACATTCGCCAATTCATCGCTGCTCATTCCTCGCCCCGTATCGGCCACGGATATCTCAACATATTCGGGCGTATCGGCAGCACTGATACTGACCTCGCCGCCTGCGGCAGTAAATTTCCGGGCATTGTCGGCCAATGTGTTCAGCATAAAAAGGGTCAGCACGCGGTCGGCTTTCACTACGGCGTCTGTCGGTTGGATATCAAAGTGGATACCCTTCATCCTGAACCCGGCCTTACTCTTGCCGACGATATCAAATAGCGGTTGAAGCCGGAAACTTTCTATGTGCAGACTCAGCTCGCCCTGACGCAACTGAATCCAATGGGTCAGCACGTCGTTGTATTCGTTGATCTTGTCTGTCAGCTCACGGATATACTCATAGCGTTCTGCCCGCTGCTCCGGTCTGTCCAGCCGTTTCACCTCGTGGATGATACGGTCGATGAAAGGAGTGATGCTGTTGACCAGCGACAACTTGGCCCGCTGCTCCAGATGGCGACGCTCATTATTGCGGATATGCATTTGATTCAAAGCGGTCGCTTCGCTGATTTCTTCCATCCGCTCTCTCATCTCGTCAGCTTCGCGCTCGTTGGTCTCCTGCCACTTCCGCAATGGCAGAAGCAGTTGCTCCAGCGATGTGTCAGACTTGCGCTTCTGATGCCAGTGGTTAAATAACCACAACATAAACGACAGTAGCAGAATGGCTGCCACTACTGCCAATATCATCCAGTTAAGCTGTTTTGAGGTCTTCTCATACATCGCAGCCCGAGCTTCCAGTTCACGGTCTTGTCGGGTCTGCTCCTGCAAATCAAGATAGAGATTACGGTTGTAGTCGCTGGATGGCTTGTCGTTGATAGCCGCATAGGCCACACTCAGCTGCTCGCGGATGCTGGCAACCAAATCGGGTGCCAAATTAATCTTTGGGTTTTCAAGAGCCTGCTCCAGATAGGCCAATGCTCCCTCGTCGTCGCCATTAGCGTGGCAACAGGATGCCAACGTACGGTAGGCGCCGGCTATCTGGTAAATGTCTCCATATTCAGTAAAAATGGTCAAAGCATTATAGGCCAGCCACGTCGGTAAAAGTTCTGGCTCCACATTCTCCGGGTTCAGAAACTTCATTGCCGGCAGGTTATCGGCAATCAGTTGTTCCCGAAACGAGGCGACCAGCAGATGCTCAGAAATAGCTTCGAGCGAGTTGGCGGCAAAATAGGGATAGTTGTACTGGCGTGCCATTAAATAGCAACGCATCAGATGGTCAAACTCCGCTTGGTTCACTTCTTCCTGTGTACCTCCTGCAATGATGCCGCCAGCACCTACATTGTAAAGGTAATTGAGGTATTGCGGAATGTCGTGCTGAATATCACCATCGGGGTCGACCGATTGCAGGGCTGCCGCCGACTGGCGCTCCAGTCCCACATAATAATAATAGGTACTGGTGACAATGGCCAACTCTGACTCAGCATAAATCATTCGCCGCTGCAAACGCTCTGTCAGGTAGTCTCGCTCTTCATTGATACGCCGAAGAGCTGAATGGGCACGTTCCAAATACTCATAGAACTCACGGTTGCGCGACATACGCTGACACAAACGCATCTGCTGAATGTAAGCAACGAGCAGCTCTATCTGATTGTCCGTGTGACTGATGGCATCGTCCAGATAGCGGCCTGCCCCGTCGTAGTCCATCCGCATCGTGGCCACGAATGCCATATTGTTGCAAGCCTCGGCATAACCATCGTCCGATGGCTTGCATTGCTTCAATGCCCGTTGGGCATATACACTCACAGAGTCTAATTGACGGTAGTGAAAGGCGTATGAGAGGTCGTTCAGCTCGTCTACATTCTGATGGGGAGCTGAGGAACACGCCAATGCCAAAGTGGCAATAAGAAAAAAATACAGATTACGGATTACAGACATCCATCCGTAATCCGCAATCTGTATACAACTGCAATGCTTATGCACGAGCCTTGGCAACATAACCCAGTGCCTCCTTGCACTTGTCGGTTACGTACTGCCAGTCTCCTGCCTGCACCTTATCCTTCGGGAACAGCTTCGAGCCCATTCCTACGCAGAACACACCGGCTTTGAACCATCCTTTGAGGTTCTCTTCTTCGGGTGCCACGCCACCGGTGACCATAATCTTTGACCACGGCATCGGAGCCTTCAAACCCTTTACCATATTCGGGCCGACCACATCGCCGGGGAACACCTTCGTCAGGTCGCAGCCTAACTCCTGTGCCTTACCGATTTCGCTGACGGTCATACAACCCGGGCAATAGGGAACGAGGCGGCGGTTGCACACGGGAGCTATCTCAGGATTGAACAGCGGTCCAACCACGAAGTTGGCACCCAGTTGCAGATAGAGTGCTGCCGTGGGAGCGTCGACTACGGAACCGATACCCAGTGCCAGCTCAGGACACTCCTTATCAGCCCACTTCACCAGCTCACCGAAGATTTCGTGAGCGAAGTCACCGCGGTTAGTAAACTCGAATGCACGAACACCACCTTCATAGCAGGCCTTCACCACATTCTTACAAGTCTCGAGGTCTTTGTGATAGAACACGGGCACCATTCCCGTGTCGCCGATCTTCTTCAGTACGGCTATCTTGTCAAACTTTGCCATTGTTCTTATCGTTGTACGCGGCCGTTGGCATTACCGCCGGCCAGTGATTCTACTTCATCAACACCTACTAAGTTGAAGTCACCATTGATGGTATGCTTCAGCGCCGAAGCGGCCACGGCAAACTCCAGAGCCTCGCCCTGCGTCGGCTTGGTCAGCAGACCGTGAATCAGGCCACCCGAGAACGAGTCACCGCCACCGACGCGGTCGATAATCGGGTTGATCTCGTAACGCTTCGACTGATAGAACTCTTTGCCATCGTAAATCAATGCTTTCCAGCCATTGAACGTAGCAGAGAACGACTCACGCAGGGTGGATACGACATACTTGAAACCGAACTCTTCCTTCATCTGCTTGAAAATCTTCTCATAGCCGCTGGCATCCGTTACGCCACCCTCGACATCAGCATCGGGCTTAAAGCCGAGGCAAAGCTCTGCGTCTTCCTCATTGCCAATGCATACGTCTACATACTTCATCAACGGGCGCATAATAGAAATGGCCTTCTCGCTGGTCCAAAGTTTCTTGCGGAAGTTCAAGTCCACGCTGACGGTAACGCCGTGACGCTTGGCAGCCTCACTAGCCAGACGGGTCAGTTCGGCAGATTTGTCTCTGATGGCGGGGGTAATGCCGCTCCAGTGGAACCACTGGGCACCTTCCATAATCTTGTCGAAATCAAAATCAGCAGCATCAGCCTCTGCTATCGACGAATGAGCACGGTCGTAAATCACCTTCGACGGACGCATTGACGCACCGGTCTCAGCGTAATACAGGCCTACACGCTCACCACCACGGGCAATAAACTCGGTATTCACACCATAGCGACGCAGTGCGTTGACGGCAATCTGGCCGATTTCGTGCTTCGGCAGTTTGCTTACGAAATAGGCTTCGTGACCATAGTTTGCCACGCTGACAGCCACGTTGGCCTCACCGCCACCGGGGATGATACGGAATGATTCACTCTGGATGAAACGGTCGTTGCCTGTCGGCGAAAGGCGAAGCATAATTTCGCCTAAAGTTACAATTTTAGCCATTTGTTTTAGTATTATGAATTAATGTTTGTATTTCAAATGCAAAAATAAGACAATTTTTCCGAACGGCAAAATAAACGGCGAAAATCTTCCCGATTTCTGTCGTAAACGTTTCCGAACCACTCTACCCCATCCTTCTGACAATAAAAATCAAAGAAAAAGGGCGGGATGTCGGACAAAAATACTAACTTTGCAGCATTACTGATTAAAGCTAAACGATAATGATGCGCAAAGAGATAACATTCGACACGTTCGTCCGCGGCTTTCTTGCCGTGGTAGTCATAGTGGGAATCGTGATGTTGCTGGGACGGCTCAGCAGTGTGTTGCTGCCATTCTTTCTGGCGTGGCTTATTGCCTACCTCATCTTTCCGTTGGTCAAGTTTTTTCAGTACCGTTGTCGGCTGAAGTTCCGCATTCTCGGCATCCTATGCTCTTTCATCGTAGTAGGAGCATTGCTGACGCTGGCCTTTTGGCTCATAGTGCCTCCCATCATCAATGAGGGAGCGCGTGTGATAAACCTTTTGGTCAACTATATAGAGAACGATGCCACGATGAGCAATATTCCCGGGCAGATTCAGCAATTTGTACGCGACCACCTCAGTGGCGAACAGATTAAGGCATTGCTGACGCACGAGGGATTCGTCAACGGAATGCGTGAAGCCGTTCCCAAGATATGGGCCATCATCACCCAGTCATTCAACGCGCTGTCCAGCCTGCTGTCTATCACGATGGTACTTCTCTATACATTATTCATTCTGCTCGACTATGAAGAGATTACGAAGGGTTGGCCCCAACTACTGCCCCGCCGCTATCGCAGATTTGCCCTGCAATTGGTTTCCGACGTGGAAGAGGGAATGAACAAATATTTTCGGGGGCAGGCCTGTGTAGCTTTTTGTGTCGGCATCCTGTTTAGCATTGGCTTCTTGATTATCGACTTCCCAATGGCCGTCGGTCTCGGGATGCTCATCGGCCTGCTCAATATGGTGCCTTATCTGCAGATTGTTGGTTTCGTCCCCACCATTCTGCTGGCCATCGTAAAGGCCGCAGACACAGGCCAGAACTTCTGGGTTATCCTGCTGATGGCACTCGCTGTCTTTGCCATCGTACAGACGATACAAGACACCTTCCTTACTCCCAAGATTATGGGTAAGGTGACGGGGCTCAATTCGGCCATCATTCTGTTGTCGCTCAGCATCTGGGGCTCTCTGCTCGGAATGCTCGGAATGATTATAGCCCTACCGATGACCACCCTCCTACTCACCTATTATCAGAAGTATTTCATAAAGAACTAAGAAATAAAAAAACGACCCTAAGGTTTGGTTGGATAAAATAATATCACTACATTTGCACACGAGTTCCAAGTATTTTCTCGCGTGAAGGTGCGTTATAACGGGGCTCACATTCGTCGTTGGACGTTAAGTATATTTATCCTAATCTGAAATCTGGAAAATTTCAATCACTGTGGATATGTATGCAATAGCGTTCACGTCTTTAGGCGTATTATACCCTTTTGACAGGGATAATTATACCTTGAGGCGTGGATCATTGTATCATTAACAGTGATAGGTATTCCAGAACCTCAGATTAATAATGTGCAAGAAGTCCACGCACTTTTATTAAACGTATAATTATTCTAATAGTATAGTGAATATATTAAGGGCACATAGACCTCTGCTGACAGCAATGATTTCATTATTGCTACTGGCAGCCGGCAAGACTGCAGCACAGTCTCGATTTCGCACGGCCGAGCTGCAACGGCTGGCTGCAGCCATACCGTTGTCACCTGTTCTCCCCTCCGATGGAAATCATCAGGTGGAGCAAAACGGGCTACGCCTCAGTCTGACCGTCAACCAACAGACCATTTCGCATATTGGCATACAGCTCTTTGCCGACGAAGTACGTACGAAGGGAAATGCCTGCATCACCCGCTTTCTGGAGCGCTACTTCCTATCGCTGAAATTTCCACCCGACGGAAAATCGGCTGCCAAACTGATGCGCGAAGACGACTTCCGCATCCTCTGTGGCACTTTTGAGTGTATTGACGAATTGCGACCTACCGACGACTTTGGCTATACCTTCGCCAATCGACGCTATACAGCTACTTGGAGCCGCGGCAGAAAGACACTGCTGTCGGTGGCGTTTCCTGCCAGATATGAATTGTTGAGTGGTGAAAACAAGATAGAAGCCGAAGAGAATCTGCCTGCCGATGTGCAGGCCGCCATAGTAGATACGCTCCAAGCTGACGAACTTCGAAACGATAGCTACCTTAGCCCAGACTTGACCAACCGACTCTATTTAAAGGACAGCGCACTCATTGCAGACCGTCAGTATCCCATAGAGTCAGCAGCCAATATGATGCTGAGCCAGCGACTGGCAGACCCTTATATGCTTAATGTGACTCATCTGCGCTACGGTAACCAAAAAGTGCAAATTGAGCTTCCACTCCGCCAATGGATTGCCTATTGCAGAAACAATGGGTGCAAGCTATACTTTGGAGTCAAAGACACCGATAGATTGGGCACCATCAATGCCACTCTGTTGGCCGTCAACGAGCCACTGGGCTATCACCATCTGCTGACCGTCAGTATTCCTGTCGATGCCATCGGCCAACAACAGGGTGTACTCACTGCCACGCTCCATTCGTTTATTCCCATTCACAACGTGCGTTCTCTTTTTGGTACCAACCCAAAGAGGACGTCCCAAAAACACATCAGCCAATGAAAAGAACACTTACCATCCTCGCATTCTTCGGTGCCGCCCTCTGCGCCACTGCTACCGACAACCCGACGGAACAAATCAACGCCATCAAGAAGAGCCCACAGTATCTCTATGCCGAAGTCACGATGGCACAACAACAGGAAGCTGCCTCGTTGGCTTA
The DNA here is from genome assembly GCA_017476785.1 of Prevotella sp. GTDB lineage: Bacteria > Bacteroidota > Bacteroidia > Bacteroidales > Bacteroidaceae > Prevotella. Next base: position 52,583 of record JAFUZD010000098.1, read on the forward strand.
CAAGATGCTGATTGTAGGTGTCAACGAGTGGGCTGCTGGACTGTCCAATAGGAAGATGGCCCCCGAAAAGATGGAGCACATCAACCAGTACATTGACACTATCACAGCCCGACGAGCCAATCTATACCGCGTATTTGTATACGTAGAAAAAGCTCGGCTATTAGCTGACGCCACGACGGAGGAGACAATCGTACAGGCCGACACAATCCACAACATTGTCATTGCTCCCATCACCCATTACGACGTGCTGGAGCAGATTAAGCAAGCACGTTATTTCTTTGAGTTGCAATCTATTATGGAACCTCTTAAGGCGAATGGTTCCATCATAGACTATGGCAAGTTTTCAACAGCCCCAAATGTCACCGAATGCTATCTCATTGTATATGACCCAGCAGGCAACATCAAAGCGTTACTCGGCAAAGGAACTTCTGTCCGTCCCAACTTGAAAACGGGAAAGAACGATCAGCTCAACAACTACCGAGGATGCGGGGCAATTTGGTTTACACTGAAAAATTAAAAATAACATAGGAAATGAAAAAAATGATTATTGCCTTTGTGGCATTGTTAATGATGAGCACACCGGCTTCGGCCTATCAGTCCGTTCGACTGACTATCAACGACGGAATCGCAGATGGTCCACTGAAGAAGCAGATTGAGGTGGCCGCCTCTACATTGATTACCGAGCTGAACCGTGCACAAGAGCGGGATACCGCCAGTCTCAACCTCTCGCCTGCATATGTGTCGCCCGAAGCACAAGACGGTATCAACAAGTTGTGGCGCAACGAGCATTTCCAGTGCGTGGAAAGCGAAATTGTAGAGCGACTACTGACCACACGAGACGGCTATCAAGTGCGTGGCATTCCGCTCATTGTCAATGCGGCCAGCAGCAACAGCGAACTGGGCTACCAAGAGGCAGTCATCAACTTCGACCGACAGGGCATTATCACCAGCTTCTACTATACCATTGCCCCCGAGCTCTATTCTCGTCTGCGCATCGGACAGATGAGCGACAGTCGGCACTCTGTGCAGGATACGCAGGACCGACTGATGATTCTCGACTACGTAGAGCACTTTCGAACGGCCTACAACCAGAAAGACCTCAAGTTTCTGCGTCAAGTATTCTCCGACGATGCGCTGATTATCACGGGCAAAGTGGTACAGGTGCGCCGCTCAGAAGTGGTGCCCACTGGCAACCGCATCGTCTATACTACCCAGACCAAGCAACAATATTTGGAGAATCTTGCACGGGCATTCCGCGCGGCCAGCTATATCAACGTAGCTTTCGACGACATCCTCATTGTCAACCACCCTACCATTAAAGATGTATACGGCGTAACCGTTCACCAGAAGTGGCACACCAACCGTTACAGCGACGAAGGCTATGTCTTTATGGTGTGGGACTTCCGCAATCCTGATGCCCCACAGATTCACGTCCGTACGTGGCAGCCAGAATACATTGACCGTGCCAACGGCCAGCGTCTGAATCCCAACGATGTCTTTACACTGGGAGATTTTGATTTGTAATTAAATATAATAATGTATATGAAACTCAGAAGATATTTTATCATCTTGTTCCTGATGCTTACAATTTGTTTGGGTGACATAATGGCCCAGACATTCACCGCCAAGACTGTAGAAGGAGTGAATATGAACTTCGCTATCACAAGTACAGAGAAAATGACGTGCGAAGTGGCAATGACTTCTGACGGATCCGCTATTTCGCAAGATTATAACGGCCCAGTAACGATACCTTCTGTTGCTAATGGATATACAGTCACCTCCATTGGCCGTGCGGCTTTTGCCTTGTGTAAAATAACATCAGCATCTATACCAAATACAGTCACAGCAATAGAGGGGCAAGCATTTTCCGCTTGCAACTCATTAACCTCTTTGGTTCTTCCAGAAAGTCTCATATCCATTGGTGATAATGCTTTCGAATTTTGTGAGAATCTAAAAAGCATTACCATTCCTAACAGCATTACTGCTCTTGGTAATGGGGTGTTCTGCAGGTGTTCCGAATTAGAAGAGGTCAATCTGCCAAGCTCTATCACCTTCATTCCGTATGATTGCTTTGAATCTTGCAAATCACTTCGTTCGATTCAAATACCAGAAAAAGTGACGAGTATAGCAAAATGGGCTTTTGCTGGATGTGAAAAACTTTCAGGCATTTCATTGCCGTCCAACCTAACGGAAATAGGAGAACAAGCATTTGCAGAATGTGCATTCACCTCATTTATCCTGCCCCAAAACGTATCAACATTGGGAAAAGGATTCATCGAGAAAAATCCAGACTTAGCATCCATAAAAGTCTTGTTTGAAAATCCCATCAGCATTACGGACGACGTGTTTACCAAAGAGGATGTCTTTGATAAAGTGACGCTGTATGTACCCAAAGGGAGTGCCGCGAAGTTTACAGCAGCGACGGGATGGAACAAGTTTAACCAGATTCAAGAAATGGATGCCGTCGGTGATATATTTACTGCCAAGACCGTCGAGGGAGTTGATATGCTATTCCGCATTACAGACATCGCCAATATGACGTGTGAGGTTGGAACAGGAAGTAGCGAGACACCTGCCATCTCCAAAGAATGCAATGGAATAGTAACAATCCCCGAATCTGCCAATGGGTATAAAGTCACTGGTATCAGCTTCTGTGCGTTTGTTAATCGCAATTTAGTTGGTATTAGCATCCCGGAAGGAGTTACAACTATCGGAAGAATTGCATTTGGAGCCTGTGAAAATTTAGCCTCTGTGTCTATACCCAACACTGTCACATCAATAGAACCACAAGCATTTAGCCAATGTAAATCATTAACCTCTTTGGAACTTCCAGAAGGTCTTCAATCTATCGGTTTTTCTGCTTTCGAAGATTGTGAGAATCTAAAAAGCATTACGATTCCTAATAGCGTCACAGATTTACAAGGTTTTGCATTTCTAGATTGCGAAAAGTTGGAATCTGTCATCTTGTCAAATGCCATCACCTCTATTTCTAATGTCTGTTTTTGTGGTTGCAAATCACTTCGTTCGATTCAAATTCCAGAAAGCGTAATGACAATCGAAAGTACCGCTTTTGGCGGATGCGAAATGCTTTCAGAGATTACATTGCCATCCCATCTTACCTCAATAGGCAGTGAAGCTTTTGGAGAATGTGCATTTACCACTATTGTGTTGCCAGAAAGCATCACCTCATTAGGAGATGCTTTCCTTGAAAGCTGTCCCAATCTACATTCCATCAAAGTGCTTTTCGAAAATCCTATCTCCATTACGGACGACGTTTTCAACAAGAACTTTTTGCACGACAACTATGATAATATATACCAAAACGTGACCCTTTTTGTTCCGACAGGAAGCAAAGCTAAGTTTATGGCAGCAGAATATTGGAACAAGTTTAGCCATATTGCGGAGGTGGGCGAAATCGACAAATTCTTTACGGCTCAAACAGAAGAAGGTGTTGATATGACCTTCGAGATTGTCAGCGAAACCAACAAGACGTGTCAAGTAGCACGTTGGCTTGGAAATCTGCCTACTATCTCGCAGGACTATGAAGGTACAGTGACCATTCCTGCAGTGGCCAATGGATACAATGTCATTGCCATTGGCGACAATGCTTTTGCGGGCTGCCAGAAGTTGACGGGTGTTGTAGTTCCGAACAGCGTCACATCCATTGCCCCCTCAATATTCATCGGCTGTATTTAGATAGGCCATAATAACTATGAAAGACCAATAACAACTATTTGTATCTTTCTCATTTTCAGTTACTTTTGATTTTTAACACTTGGTAGTTGGAATTTGGTAGTTACCGA
>JAFUZD010000099.1 GCA_017476785.1 Prevotella sp.
CAGAATAATGAGTGAAAAAGAATAAGGAGAGCTCTAAAACTCTCCTTATTGCATCTGGTTGCGGAAGGTGAGGGATTCAAACCCCCGATACCCGAAAGGGGTATACCGGATTTCGAGTCCAGCGCGATCGATCACTCTGCCAACCTTCCTCTGAAATCGGATGCAAAGATACGACGTTTTTTTGAAACGGCCAAATTTATTCGAAAGATAATTTCGATAATTTGCGGCGGAGCGTTTCTGCTTCTGACTGTCGGATGCGCATTCGCAGGCGACAGGTATTGTCAAACTGCTGCTCAACGATGCGGGACTGCATCTCTTTCACCACGCGCATCACGCTGTTCATCAACGGATATGAAAAATCGAAAGTCACTTCCTCTTCGACTTGCCGCGTTTCCTGTGTGGCATTGGCGATGGCTTCGGCTGCCGCTGTGCGATAGGCCACGATAAGGCCACTGGTGCCGAGATTGACGCCGCCGTAATACCGGACGACGACAATGAGAATATCCGTCAGCTCGGCCGCATTAATCTGGCCGAGTATGGGCTTGCCTGCTGTCGACGACGGCTCGCCGTCGTCATTGGCGCGGAAGTTGGCTCGCTCGGCACCGAGCATATAGGCATAGCATACGTGGCGGGCATCATAATATTTCTTTCGGTAGTCCTCCACAATGTGCTTCACCTCTTCCGCCGTTTCGACGTGATGGGCAAAAGCGAGGAACTTACTACGTTTCTCGGTGTAGTAGCCCTCGCTTGTTGTTGATATGGTTGTATATTCGTCCGACATCTATGCTAACTTATGGATGACGAGCCCCGAACGGAGTTTCGGCTCAAACCACGTAGCCTTAGGGGGCATAATCTTTCCGCTGTCGGCAATCTGCATTATCTGCTGCATCGATACGGGATAGAGTGCCAGTGCTGCGCGCATCTCGCCACTGTCTACGCGACGCTTCAATTCGCCAAGTCCGCGCAGGCCACCGACAAAGTCAATGCGCTTGTCGCTACGCAAATCCTTAATACCGAGAATCTCGTCGAGAATCAGTCGGCTGGAGATGTCTACATCAAGTACGCCGATGGGATCGGTGTCATCATAGGTCCCTTCCTTAGCCGTAAGGCTGTACCAATGGCCTTCAAGATAGAGGGAGAATTCGTGCAGCCGGGTTGGCTTGTAGAGTTCGGTGCCCTTATCTTCTGTTACGAAGTTCTTGGCCAAAGCTGCGAGAAATGCTTCTGGTGACAGGCCGTTCAGGTCTTTCACTACGCGGTTATAGTCCAGAATAGTCAGCTGACTGGCGGGGAAGCATACAGCCATAAAGTAGTTGTACTCCTCGTCGCCCCGGTGATTGGGGTTCTGTTGTTGCTTCTCTGCACCTACGAGGGCTGCTGCAGCAGAGCGATGATGGCCGTCGGCAATATAGAGCGACGGCATCTGACTGAACTCTGCCGTGATGAGGGCGATGTCTGCCGGGTCGGAAATCACCCAGAACTGGTGGCGGAACCCGTCGACGGGAGCAATAAAGTCGTATTCTGGTTCCGTAGCGGCATAACGTCGGACCAGTGTATCAAGCCGGGCGTTGTCGGGATAAGCGAAGAATACCGGCTCGCTGTTGGCGTTGTTTACGCGGACGTGCTTCATACGGTCCTCCTCTTTGTCCCGGCGAGTCAGCTCGTGCTTCTTGATATGTCCTTTCAGGTAGTCGTCTACATAGGCACCCACTACCAGTCCGTACTGTGTGTGTCCGTTCATCGTCTGGGCGTAGATGTAGTAGTGCTCCTGCTCGTCCTGCACCAGCCAGCCACGCTCTTGAAACTTCTGGAAATTCTCGGCGGCTTTCTCGTAAACGCGCGGGTCGTACTCGCTTGTGCCTACGGGGAAGTCAATTTCCGGCTTGATGATATGATACAGGCTCTTCTCGTTGTCGCCGGCTTCGGCGCGTGCCTCTTCACTGTCAAGCACGTCGTAGGGACGGCTTTCCACTTGCTCCACCAAATCCTTTGGCGGGCGTATTCCTTTAAAGGGTTTTACAATAGCCATAGTCTTAGAGGTTTGCTTTAATCTTGCTAATCAGTTCTGCATATTCGGCTTCCGACAGATAAACCTTACCGGGATTCATCTGGAACGTGCCGCTATAGTCGGGACCATCTACATATTTCGGTGCCAGATGGAAGTGCAGGTGCGACAGCTTGTCGCTATATGCACCATAGTTGATTTTCTCTGGGTTAAATGCACGCTGCATAGCCCGCGTCACGTGCGCCACGTCAGCCATAAAGGCGTTGCGCTCGTCGTCGGCCAGTTCGTTCAGGTCGTTCACGTGCCCATTGTAGGCCACGAGGCCGCGGCCGCGATAGGTTTGTTCTTTAAATAGGAATGCGCGCGACACGCGGAGCTGCGCAAACTCAATCATCAAGTCGTGTAGCGTCTGGTTGTTCGTGCAGTATAAGCACTGTTTGGGATCACTTTGCATAGTTCTTCTTTCGTTTTTAAGTTATTCTGTCTACAAAGATACGATTACTTTGCCAAACCACCAAACATTTCCGCCGTAAATATTTTAGGGAGTTGCTGCGACGAACTCATCCAGCTGCTTGCTGATCATCTTGAAGTCTTGGCATAAGTCCAGTGTCTTGAAATACAGCATATTCCCGTCATTGAGACGCATCTGGCCATCGGGCGTAACCGCCTCCTGCGTCTTGGCATAGAGCAGCAGACCGTCCACATTGCCCGTATGTCCGATGTCATAGTTGGTGACGTAGGTATGTATCTGATACAGATTCGCAGAGTGAATGGTCGACTTGGCAAACTGATGCTGCATTGACTGCCCATAATACTTCGTGTCGATGATGAGCGTCCTATCGCCTATGGTCAAGAATATGTCCGTCTTCATTATGGGCAAGATGTGGGTCGTGGATGTCTCTTCGTCGATGTTCCAGTGTATTTGGGCCGCCCGGGCATTGGTGGCGGGATGATGCTTGCGGTAATACGCCAAGACGAAGCGCTCGTAGAGGCGGTTCAAGTGTTCATCGGAGAATTCACACATTCGATACTGGCCCTCCTCGGTCGTCAGCAGTAGGCCATCGATGATGAAGTAGCAGATGTAGAGCAACAGACGGTAGTTTCGGCAGTTGCGGTCGAAGCGCAGCGCTGCCCATCGGATGGTCTGGACATCGATGGTGTCTACATTCGAGAAGAAAACCATCAGCCGTTTCAGTGCCCGTTTCTTCTCGGGCTTGACGGCCGAGTGCTTGAGCAGGATGAAAAGCGTCGTCAACAGAATCTGGTTGAACGGGTTGTTTTCCGACAACTCGTCGTATTCGCAAGCCAGCCGACCAGACCGCAGCATCTTCAAACGCATCGACTCGTTCAGCTCCAGCTTTCCGCGCAGTGTGGTCGCGTGCTCCCGCCGCGGTACATATTCGCGATGCAGTCCCTGCTTCAGCTGAAAGGCCGTGCCGCGTATCAATATCTCGGCAAGCAGGTCGTGAATCTCTTCGAAGTCCTCACCTGCGATGTCGGCATAGTTGTTTTGCCTAAGCTCTTGGAAAGCATAGGCCAGCATATAGTAGATGTTGCGGATGAGTATGCCTTTGTCGGTGGTCATTGCATCAGTTGCTTCAGTCTTTCCGATTCTTCTTGGAACTTCTTGTCATTGTCGAACCAGTATTCGCGAAGCATTGGTGTCAAGTCGTAGTCCACCACGTCGGACAGCCACGCCTCGTCGCACGTCGTCTGGTTGCAGAAATAGCTGTGGCCGATGCAGAATCCGGAGCCGAGAGAGTCGTCCTTCCGTATCGCCTCGTTGATTTGCTTCACAGCTTCAATGACATCGTCGAACTTCTTGTTGGCGAGAGACTTCTGATAAGCGATGAATCCCGCGGAATCGAAAGCTGGACGCATATCGAAGAAGCTGAAGCGGCGGCGCAGTGCATAGTCGATCATTGCCAAGCTCCTGTCAGCCGTATTCATCATTCCGATGATATACAGATTGTCGGGCACGTAGAACGATTCTCCGTTATAGGCCAGCTTGACGGACTTGTTGCGATAGCCGTTCTCTATCAGCATCAGCAGCTCGCCGAATATCTTGCTCAGATTGCCGCGGTTGATTTCGTCGATGATGAAGAAATAGGGATTGTCCGTATCGTCTGCGGCTCGCTTGCAGAACTTGTAGAACAGCCCCGTCTTGATGGTGAATCCGCCGTTTTCGGTCGGTTTGTATCCCATAATGAAGTCTTCGTAGGTGTAGTTCTGGTGGAACTGCACCATTTCCACCCGTTCGTCGTCCTTCTCGCCCATCATTGCGTATGCCAATCGTTTGGCAGCAAAAGTCTTGCCGACTCCCGGAGCACCCTGCAAGATGACATTCTTCTTGCACAGCAGCAGACGGTGCAGCCTATCGAAGTCTGCATCGCTGAGATACACTTCGCCGAGGAAGTCGGTCTTTGAGTAGGCGGGCTTTAGCATTCCTTCCGGATGGGAATTTTCCTCGTCAACAATGTCAGCCATTGGGGACTCGCTGGTCTTTAGGGCAGCCAGCCAGTGGTCGTAATAGGCAAACAGATCCGTGTCTCCTTTCTTGCTCATCAGAAAAGCCTGCAACTCTGAAATAGAGGCGTGTTCAGCCGTTTTCATACCCATTGACGACGCAATTTGGGCCAGCCATTCACGCCGGTAAATGGGGATGAGCGACAGATTGGAATACAGAAAGGCAATCTTCCACTTGTAGACATCCCCAAAGACTGTAATGTCGTCTATCTTTTTGAACTCCCCATTGCGGGCGTAGGTGGCAATGCGCACGATGGCCGTTCTGACTTTCTCGTAGGCGGTTTGGGCCGTCTTTTCCTCATACAGGGAATACCACGCGTACGTGTCGTCGCTGTCAAGTTTGTTCTTGGACTTAGGCTCGCTGGCGTACTGATAGATTCCAAACTTGGACGAAGAGCCGCCTTTGATGGAACCGAGCATTTGGGTCTTGATCTCCACCCAATAGCAAAACGAGTCGTCCCGATTCAAATTGGTATACTTCTCCAATGGCATCTCTTTGAGTGACTCCAGTGGGAATGCTTTCTGAAAAGCGTTGTATAGCTCTTTTCTGTCTATCGCAACTTTGCTTGCTCCTATATCTTTCATTTATAGTTCGGTGTTTGTCATCAACGTTTGAGCGCAAAGATACGATTACTTTGCCAAAACGCCAAACAATTTCCGCCGTAAAATTTAGGGTACCCTCCCCTGTTGAATGCCGTTTTACTTTCGTTACCATTTTCGTTTCAAATTGCAAAATGCGAAATTCAGAATTATTACCAACTTCCTGTTTTAGGGGCAGCAGTTGCACTGGAATCACCTTCTCGCCTTCGTCTTCCTCGTCTGCGCTGTCTACTTGGTGTTTATGTAAAAACGTGCCACGCGGGTACGGTAAAAAACGTGAAAGGGTCTGACACATTGATGTCAGACCCTTTCACGTTGTATGCGGATAGGGATACGTGTTACTTGTTCACTTGGAACTTCGTGTCGCCGTCTTTGAAGAATGCGTTGATTTGGCGGGCGGCGGCGATGCCGGCATTGGTATTGGCCTCGGCCGTCTGGGCACCCATCTTCTTCGGAGTAGCAAAGTAGCGACCCTCGAACTGAGCGAATTCTGCATCAGCATCGGGCTTGATGTCGGTAACGAACTTCAAGTCGGTGCGCTCGCCGAGCAGCTTGATGAGCTCGGGCTCATTGATTACTTCCTTGCGGGCCGTGTTGACCAAGATGCCGCCTTTCTTCAGCTTGCCAACCAGCTGATAGTTGATGCTCTCCTTTGTCTCGGCCGTAGCCGGAATGTGGAGCGATACCACGTCGCACTGCTCAAACAAAGCCTCTTGCGAAGCAACAGCCTTCACGCCGGCCTGCTCAATGACCTCGGCAGGACAATAGGCGTCGTAGGCATAGACTTCCATACCGAAACCAGCAGCGATACGAGCCACATTGCGTCCCACATTTCCAAAAGCGAGAATTCCTAACTTCTTGCCTTTCAACTCTGTACCAGCTTTTCCGTTGTAGAAGTTGCGGACGGCAAAGACAAGCAGACCGAACACCAGTTCGGCCACGGCGTTGGCATTCTGCCCCGGCGTATTCTCGGCCACCACACTGTGAGCCGTGGCGGCGGCGAGGTCGATGTTGTCATAACCGGCACCGGCACGCACCACAATCTTCAGCTGCTTTGCAGCGTCGAGCACTTCAGCATCCACTTTGTCCGAGCGGATAATCAGCGCATCGGCATCTTTCACGGCATCCAGCAGTTGCGCTTTTTCCGTATATTTCTCCAGCAGTGCCAGCTCGTTGCCAGCTGCTTCCACTTCTTTTCGGATTCCCTCCACAGCGGCGGCTGCGAAAGGCTTTTCTGTTGCAACTAATACTTTCATAATACTATCTTTTTGTTTGATGAAAGATTAATGTTGAGCCTCGAACTCCTTCATTGCCTGCACCAGTGCCTCTACGCCCTCGATGGTCTGGGCATTGTAGCACGAAGCACGGAATCCGCCTACGGAGCGGTGACCCTTGATGCCCACCATTCCCTTCGACGTGGCATACTCGAAGAACGGCTTCTCCAGTTCGGCATACTCGTCGTTCATCACGAAGCAGATGTTCATCACTGAGCGGTCTTCTGTTTCTACCGTTCCGCGGAACAGCTTGTTGCGGTCAATCTCTGAGTAGAGTATGTCAGCACGCTGCTGTGCCAGCTTGTCCATAGCCTCTACGCCACCGTTCTTCTTAATCCAGCGGAGCGTCTCCAGTGCAGAGTAGATGGGCACCACGGGCGGTGTGTTGAACATAGAGCCTTTGTCCACGTGGGTGCGATAGTCAAGCATCGTAGGAATTTGGCGGGGAGCCTTGCCCAGCGTGTCGTCTTTCAGGATGACCAGTGTCACGCCTGCCATTGCCAGATTCTTCTGTGCACCGGCATAGATTGCATCATACTTGGCCACGTCGATGGGACGGCTGAAGATGTCCGACGACATATCGGCAATCAGGCGGACGGGTACATCAAGATCCTTACGAATCTCGGTACCGTAAATGGTATTGTTGGTCGTGATGTGCAGGTAGTCTGCATCAGCAGGAACCTCCCAGCCTTTGGGTATAAACGTGTAGTTGGCATCGGCCGAAGAAGCCACTTCAACCACTTCGCCAAACAGCTTGGCTTCCTTCATTGCCTTCTTGGCCCACGTTCCGGTGTTCAGGTAAGCAGCCTTCTTTATCAGGAAGTTATAAGGAATCATACAGAACTCGAGCGAGGCACCGCCACCGAGGAAGATGACAGAGTAACCTTCGGGAATCTGCAGTAGTTCTTTAATGAGTGCTACAGCCTCGTCAACAACCGGCTGGAAATCCTTTGCACGATGGCTAATCTCCATCAAAGAGAGACCCGAGCCATTGAAGTCTAAACACTGTTGGGCGGTTTTCTCGATGACCTCACGGGGAAGCATCGAAGGACCTGCGTTAAAGTTGTACTTCTTCATTTTGATTGCGAATTTAATATTGTTTATTGTTTATATCTTCTTATCGTTTGCAAAACACGATGCGAAATTACACTTTTTATTTGAATTGGACAAATATTTGCTCAACAATTCAGCATTTCATCCCCTTTTCTTTCGCTTTGTCATCTGTGGATGGCAATGTCTGTCATCGTACAGGCTCAATGATGGTGCGGATGCCTTTTATCTTCTCGCCGTGCACCATTCGGAGCACTTGTTGCAGCTTGGGACGGCTGACTGCTACATAGGCATAGCGGTCTTTCACGTCAATGCGGCCGATTTCCGCCGGCTCCAGTCCTCCCTTCTTGCATAGGAAGCCCACAATGTCGCCCCGGCTGATTTTGTCTTTCTTTCCTTTTCCGATATAGATGGTGGCCATACGTGGCAGTGCCGGTGCTGGCAATTCGTCGGGAAGTGTATAGTCAACAGCTTCGGCGTCTACGAAATCGGGAATATGCTCGTCAGGGCCGAGAACGAAAAACGCCCTACCCTGCTGGTCCCAGCGGGCTGTGCGCCCGACGCGATGGATATAACCATCGGCACTTTGGGGCAAATGGTAGTGAATGATGTTCTGAATATGGGGAATGTCAAGCCCGCGCGACGCGAGATCGGTGCTGACGAAGATGTTTGCCGAACCGTTGGAAAACTTATAGAGTGCATCTTCACGTACCTTCTGCTCCATTCCTCCGTGAAAAGAGCTGGTGGAGAAGCCGTTACGGCGCAGATAGTCGTCGGTGCGCTCCACGCTGTCACGATAGTTCAAGAAGACGATGCTGCTTTCATCACCAAAACTTCGCAGCAGGGCATTCAGCGTATCGAGTTTGTCTTTCTGTGGGCTTCTCACAGCATAGCAGCTGACGCGTTCGGGCACCTGCTCCTCCGTTGACAGGAAGTTCAGGCGGACCATACGGTTCATCTCCACAAAATGGGGGATGGTCTCAGCATCGGTTGCTGACAGTAGGACGCGACGGCGCAGCCCGGGCAGTTTCTTGATGAGACGGCTCATCTCATCGTGAAATCCCATTTCCAGACATTTGTCAAACTCGTCAATGATGAGATAGCGAATCTGGTAGGGAGAGAGGTTTGCTTTGTCAAGATGGTCGTTCAGCCGTCCCGGCGTACCGAAGACTATCTGTGGGCGCACCTCTTTCAGCGTCTTGTGCTCGTCCATTGCCGGCCGTCCGCCGTAGCAACTGGCGGAGCGCAGCCCACAGCCCATACTCTTGAGTACGGTGTCTGACTGCAATGCCAGTTCGCGGCCCGGCGTGATAACCAAAGCCTGCACGCTGTCGGTGGGCTCTATCAGCTGAATCAGCGGCAGCAGATAGGCCAGTGTCTTGCCCGACCCTGTTGGCGACAGCACGACAACGTCTCCGTCGGTATGCAGTATGCTGTGGCCGGTTTGCCGTTGCATTTCATTGAGTGCTTCGATGTGAAGTTTGGATAGAATCGCCTGTGTGTCCATCTTGATGGTTTCTTGTCGTTTGAAGTTGCGTAGCCCCCTTTGTAAGGATAAAATCAAAAGCGTGCCATTTTCAGGATGGCACGCTTTCCTCTTATAAATGGGTTATTTCTTCTTGTCCGTTGCTTTCTCGTCTTTTTTGGTCAGCGTAGACTTGTAGCGTTTGTTCAACCCGTTGATGACATCCTGTGTAATGTCAAACTTCTTGTCGGCCAGCAGGATGTTGTCGCCCTGCTTAGTCAGTATCAGGTCAAACTTCTTGTCTTTGTTGTACACGGCGAGGAAGTGCTGCAAGCTGTCGCGCAGTGCCTCGTTGAACTTCTGCGTATCGCTGGCCAACTCACCTTCCAGCCGGTTCTGCAGCTCCTGCAGATCGTTCTGCTGGCGTACGATGGCAGCCTGAACACCTTCTGCCTGCTCGCGGCTCTGGAATCCATTGCTGTTCAGCTTCTGCTGGAAATTGTTGACAGCAGCCTGCAGCTGATTGCCTTTCTGCGTCAGCGTGTTGCGGGCGTTAGTGCTCTTGCGCTGCAGAATGAGCGAGTATTCCTTACAGAAAGTGTACTGCGACATCAGCGAGTCTACTTCTACGTAGGCTATCTTAAGCCCCGTGTTCTCTGCCTCCTGCTGCGCTGCGGGCTGTTCGTCCATCTTCGGACTTGCATTGTTGCACGATGCCAGAGCCACTACGGCTGCAACGGCCAGCGTGCTGATAATGTTCTTTTTCATTCTTGTGACTTAAATTTTATTTCAGTTTTATTATTTCTCCTAATGACTTGTCCGTTCTGCCACGGCCTTTGGATTGGCTATCCGCATTTCCCGGTCTTGGTCAACGACGCAATGAATGCCCCGTTCGCGCATTGCTTCACTGTCGTGGATATGCTGCGACGAGAAGCTGCCGTTTTTCCGAAATATCAGTTTTACGCATAAAAATGCCATACTGATAGCAATTATTAACGCGCTTGGTAGCAATATTTCAATCATAATTAGTAATTTTGCGGTTGCAAAGTTAAGCAATTAATTTAGAAATCAAATAAAATAAACATTAATAATGAATAAAAGTGAGTTAAAACCTGCCGTTGTCTTCGAACAATTTGCGAAGATTAACGAAATTCCGCGCCCTTCAAAGCGCGAAGAGAAGATGATTGCGTATCTGAAGAACTGGGGCGAAAGCCGTGGACTGGATACGCGTGTAGACGAAACAGGCAACGTCATCATACGCAAACCGGCTACGGCGGGATTGGAGAACCGCCGCACGGTCATCCTGCAAAGTCATATGGATATGGTGTGCGACAAGTTGGTCGACGTTGAGTTTGACTTCGACAATGACCCCATACGTACGCACGTGGATGGCGAATGGCTGACGGCCGAGGGCACTACGCTGGGAGCTGACGATGGCATTGGCTGTGCCATTGAACTGGCCATACTGGACAGCAGCGACATAGAGCACGGTCCTATCGAGTGTGTCTTTACGCGCGATGAGGAGACAGGACTGACGGGTGCCGAGGGAATGAAGGCCGGATTTATGACGGGCGACTACCTGATAAACCTCGACTCTGAGGACGAGGGGCAGATCTTTGTGTCGTGCGCCGGCGGTCGCAACACAACGGCCACCTTCCATTTCCAGCGCGAGGAGGCTCCGGCTGGCTATTTCTTCCTGCGCGGACAGTTGAAAGGACTGAACGGCGGACACTCTGGCGACGACATCGAGAAGAAACGGGCTAACGCCATCAAGATTCTTGCCCGCTTCTTGTTTGCCCAGTTGAAGAAGACGGACCTGCGGCTGGCACAGTTCAATTCCGGCAAGATGCACAACGCCATCCCCCGTGACGGCAGTTTCGTTATTGCCGTGCCTAATGCCGATAAGGAACAGGTGAAAGCCGACTGGAACGTCTTTGCTGCCGAGGTGGAGGACGAATTCCACGTAACGGACAATGCTATGGTGTGGACGCTGGAAAGCGCAGAACCCACGGCAGTTATTGAGCAGACGGTGGCTCGCAACTTCATCTATGCCGTACAGGCCGTCGACAATGGCGTATTTGCCATCTGTCAGGACGAAGCACTGGGGGGAATGGTGGAAACTTCATCTAACATTGCCAGCATTGAGACGGAAGCGCAGCGCATCAAGATTGTCTCGTCGCAGCGTTCCAACGTGATGTCTAATCTCGATAATATGTGCAATACGGTAGGCGCAGCCTTTACATTGGCCGGTGCCGAGGTGGTTCACAGCGACGGCTACCCTGCTTGGAAGATGCGCGCCAACTCGAAACTGACCGAGATTGTGGTCGAGTCGTACAAGAAGCTGTTCCACCACGACCCCATCGTGCGTGGCATTCACGCCGGTCTGGAGTGTGGTCTGTTCAGCGAGCGCTACCCCATCCTCGATATGGTTTCGTTCGGCCCCACCCTGCGTAACGTACATACGCCCGACGAGCGTCTGCATATCCCCACCGTGCAAATGGTATGGGACCATCTGCTTGACGTACTCAAGAACATTCCGCAGAAGTAGGACGATGAGACGGGTACTATATATAATAATAGGTGTAGCACTACTGTGTGCCTCGTGCGGCCAACGATACGAAGCCAAGCAGGTGGTGGGACGGTTCATCGAACAGAACGCCGTGAATCCAGACTTGTTCAAGAGTAAGAGCTATCTCAAGTTCGACTCTACCAAGGTGGTAGGCCCGGCCGCCATTGCTCTGATGCGCCGACAGGCAGACGCCGACCCGCTCTATAAGCGTGGCATCCACTATGAGGCCGAGCCTACGGGGGCCAAGCTGTTCTACATCAGTATGACTTACCGCTACGACACCGTCAGCTATCGCCAGACATTCTATCTGGATGAGCAGCTGCAACACGTCGTCGCATTCAAGAACGCCCAACAATAGCAGCCGGCAGCCGGTGTTGCCCCTTACGCAGCACCGGCTGTTTGGTTTTTAGGTTTGCAAGTACAAGAAAAGGGCTGGAATGCAGAAAAAAACGCATTTGGATTCAAAAAAAGTAAAAAATAATTTGCAGGATTCAAATAAAAGCGTTACCTTTGCACCGCGTTTGAGAGAAAACGCTTCGGTAACAACGACACCGGGTAAGGAAGTTTGGGTGAGTGGCTGAAACCAGTAGTTTGCTAAACTGCCGTACGGGTGACTGTACCGGGGGTTCGAATCCCCCAGCTTCCGCTCAGGGTTCGGGCCGAAAGAAAAATAATGGTCGATTCATCTAATGGTTAGGATACAAGATTCTCAATCTTGGCATAGGGGTTCGATTCCCCTATCGACTACAAAACAGAGAGATTCAGCCCATCGGACTGAAGCTCTTTTCGTTTCTTCGCACCAATGCGGAGGGACGTTGGATAGAACAAACATAGAGAAACAAATAATAGAATAGGAATCGAGTGCAGAATCAATTTTCGAGAACGCAATTACTGTTGGGGCGACCGGCTATGGATACGCTGGCACAGAGCCGGGTGGCCGTGTTCGGCATTGGAGGCGTAGGCGGTTACGTGGTGGAGGTATTGGCCCGCAGTGGCGTGGGCACGCTGGACATCTTTGACGACGACCGCGTGTGCCTGACCAACTGTAACCGCCAGATACTGGCGCTGCTGTCTACCGTGGGCAAGCATAAAGTCGACGTGGCTGAAGCGCGCATACACGACATTAACCGCCGTTGCACGGTCAATAAATACAAGATGTTCTATCTGCCGACAAATGCCGACGAGATAGACCTCTCGGTATATGACTACGTAGTGGATTGTATCGATACGGTCAGTGCCAAGATGGAGCTGATTCGTCGTTGTCACCGTTTGGGCATCCCGATGCTCAGCTGTATGGGGGCTGCCAACAAACTGGACGCTACGGCTTTTCGGGTGAGCGATTTGTCAAAGACACAGGTGGACCCACTGGCTAAGGTCATCCGCAAGAAACTGCGTAAGGAAGGCATCTTACACCTGAAAGTGGTTTACAGTGAGGAAGAGCCGCTGGTGCCCTACGACTATGAGGAGATATCGTGCCGCTTTCACTGTATCTGCCCCAATAAGGATATGCGTAAGTGTACCGACCGCCGCACCATCCCGGCTTCCAACGCCTTTGTGCCTGCCGTGGAGGGGCTGATTGCAGGCGGCGAGGTGGTGAAAGACCTGATAGAACGTGCTGGAACGATGCGTTCGGACGAGCAGAACCGCCCGGAAGCATAAGTCTTCTGACTGAAAGCTGACAGAATTCTCGCGAAAATTTGGGGAATTCTCGCGAGAATTTTGAAAATTTTCGCGAGAATTCTTTTTTGTTGTGCTGTCGCTGCACAATCATTCCAGTGCCCCCACTCCATATTTTGGGTAGAATGACGATATGGCCGTGCAAACTCATCAAGCGAAGAAAATGGATATAAGCAGGCGTTTCCTCTCTATGCAAAAAGTGGGGGCATCCGAAAAAGGATGCCCCCACTCTATTTAGGTATCTTTGTCTATTACAGATTCAGACTGCGCTTGATAGCCTCAATCTTGGCCTCTGCGTCTTTGAAGCAGCGCTCATAGCAGCCTGCACACTTCATTGACGGGTCCTTCACCTCTGTGTAGAACTTGATCTTCGGCTCCGTACCGCTGGGACGCACGCTTACCTTCGTTCCGTCCTCGCAGAACCACTGCAGCACGTTCGAGGTGGTGGGCATCTCGAGCTTGGTGACACTGCCGTCGGCGTGCTTGGCCTCCAGCGTCTGATAGTCCTTCCAGAGCACAATCTTCGAGCCACCCAGCTCCTGCGGCGGGTTGTTGCGGAAGTCAACCATCATCTGCTTAATCTCGTCGGCACCACTCTTACCGGGCTTCACCACGTTGATGGTGACCTCGCGCGAGAAGCCATACTCTACGTAGATATCCATCAGCAGGTCGTAGAGCGTCTTGCCGTTGTCCTTTGCCCAAGCGGCAATCTCGCAGATGAGACAGATGCTGGCAGGAGAATCCTTGTCACGTACTTTGTCGAACGGCAGGAAACCGAACGACTCCTCGCCGCCACCGATGTACTTCTTGACACCCTCGTCCTTACGAATCTCGTTGGCAATCCACTTGAAGCCCGTGTAGCAGTCGCGCAGCTCTACGCCATTCTTCTTGGCAATCTCGGCAATCACCTCGGTGGTGACAATGGTCTTCACGAGGAACTCGTTGCCCTTCAGCTGGCCCAGCTTCTTCTTGTTGGCGATGATGTACCAGCAGAACATCATACAGGTCTGGTTGCCATTCAGGATTTCCCACTCGCCCTTCGGGTTACGGCAAACGATGGCCAGACGGTCGGCATCAGGGTCGCTGGCGATGACGAGGTCGGCATTGAGCTTCGTACCGAGTTTCATACCGAGCGTCATTGCCTCTGCATTCTCAGGGTTCGGGCTGACCACGGTGGGGAAGTTGCCGTCGATAACCATCTGCTCGGGAACAACGTGGATGGTCTGGAAGCC
>JAFUZD010000100.1 GCA_017476785.1 Prevotella sp.
AACGACTAAACAAGAAAGGATATGAAAGATTTTCTGAAGTACACACTGGCTACGGTCACGGGCATCATCCTCGTGTTCGCGATAATGCTCATCCTCGGCGTCGTGTCACTGGTGGGACTGGCGGCTTCTGAGGCTTCCAGCACAAAGGTGAAAAGCAACTCGGTGTTCACGCTGATGCTCTCCGGACAACTGGAGGAGCGGACGGAAGAGAACATCATCGGTGAGCTGACGGGACAGGTAAGCGAGAATCTGGGACTGGACGAGATTCTGAACGCTATCCGTAAGGCTAAGGAGAACGACGACATCAAAGGTATCTATATCGAGGCTGGCCTCTTCTCGAGCGACTCACCGGCCTCGTCGTACGCCATCCGGCAGGCACTGGCCGACTTCAAGAAGAGCGGCAAGTGGATCATTGCCTATGGCGACTCGTACACGCAGAACACATACTACATCTGCTCGGTGGCCGATAAGGTGTTCCTCAACCCGCAGGGTATGGTGGACTGGCACGGTCTGGCGGCTACGCCTTACTTCGTTAAGGACCTGCTGGCCAAGTTTGGCGTGAAATACCAGCTGGCTAAGGTGGGCAAGTACAAGAGTGCCCCCGAGATGATGACGGCCGACGGGATGAGCGAGCCTAACCGCGAGCAGACCGAGGCCTACATCAACGGCATCTGGCAAGTGATGCTGAAAGACGTGGCGGCCAGCCGCAAACTGAGCGTCGACTCGCTCAATGCCTATGCCGACCGCTTCATCACGCTGGCGCCGCAGGAGGAGCTGGTGAGAATCAAGCTGGTGGACAAGCTGCTCTACACCAACGAGGTGCGCGGCGAAATCAAGAAGATGCTGAAGCTCGATGCCGACGAGGACATCCCGCAGCTGTCGCTGAGCGATATGGCCAACGTGAAGGGGGCCAAGCAGAAGGGCGACCAGATTGCCGTCTACTACGCCACGGGCGATATCGTGGACACGGAGGCCGCTGGAATGGCACAGCAGGGCAGCGAGATAGTGGCCACGAAGGTGTGCCGGGACTTGGAGGAGCTGATGAACGACGACGACGTGAAGGCCGTGGTGCTGCGCGTCAACTCGCCGGGCGGCTCGGCATACGCCTCGGAGCAGATATGGAACGCCGTGGTGAACCTGAAGGCTAAGAAGCCCGTGGTGGTGTCGATGGGCGGCTATGCGGCCAGCGGCGGCTACTACATCAGCTGCGCTGCCAACTATATCTTTGCCGAGCCGACCACGCTGACAGGTTCTATCGGCATCTTCGGTATGTTCCCCGACTTCAGCGGACTGCTGACGGACAAGCTGGGGGTGAAGTTCGACGAGGTGAAGACCAACAAGTTCTCGGCCTTCGGCACGCCGGCACGCCCGTTCAATGCAGAGGAGATGAGCTATCTGGAGCAGTATATCGACCGCGGCTACGAGCTGTTCCGCCGCCGCGTGGCCGACGGCCGCAAGCTGCCGGTGGAGCAGGTGGAAGAGATTGCGCAGGGCCGCGTATGGCTGGGCAATGCAGGACTGAAAATCAAGCTGGTGGACGAGCTGGGCGGACTGGATGCGGCCGTGGCTAAGGCGGCGAAGCTGGCCAAGCTCAAGGAGTATTACACCGAGCCCTACCCCGAACAGGCGTCGTGGTTTGACAACCTGCTCGCCGAGACGAACAAAGGCAGCTATCTGGACGAGCAGCTGCGCGCCACGCTGGGCGAATACTATGCACCGTTTGCCTTCGTCAAGCAGCTCAACCGTCAGAATGCCATTCAGGCACGGTTGCCGTACTACTTGGTGATTAATTGAGAATTGAGAATTGGGAATTGGGAATTGAGAATTCTGAATTGAGAATTAAGGGGTGGAGGGCGACTTCATCAAAATCAACAGGGCGCTGCTGCCGCTGAGCTGGCTCTACGGGCTGGGGGTGAAGCTGCGCAATATGGCTTTCGAGATTGGTCTCTTGAAGAGCCGCGCCTTCGACGTGCCCATCATCTCGGTGGGCAACATCACCGTGGGCGGAACGGGCAAGACACCGCACGTGGAGTATCTCATCCGACTGCTGAAGGAGCACGTCAGCGTGGCTGTGCTGAGCCGGGGCTACAAGCGCAAGAGCCGCGGGTTTGTACTCGCCACAAAGGACACGCCGATGCGCGACATCGGCGACGAGCCCTACCAGATGAAGCAGAAATATCCCGACGTGGCGGTGGCCGTGGACAAGAACCGCTGCAACGGCATAGAACGGCTGACGGACAACTCGACGGCGGCAAAGGACATCGACGTGGTGCTGCTGGACGATGCCTTCCAGCACCGCTACGTGAAGCCGGGCATCAACATCCTGTTGGTGGACTATCACCGCCTCATCATCTACGACCGCCTGCTGCCGGCCGGACGGCTGCGCGAGCCGCTGTCGGGCAAGAACCGCGCCGACATCGTCGTCGTAACGAAATGCCCGAAGGACCTCAAGCCGATGGCATATCGCGTCATCACGAAGGCAATGGACCTCTTCCCCTACCAGCAGCTCTACTTCACCACACTGGTGTACGACGCGCTAAAGCCGGTATTCGGAACGGCCGAGGGGGTCTGTGAGCTCAGTGAGCTCAAGAGATACCACGTGCTGCTGCTGACGGGCATCGCCTCGCCGGAGCAGATGATTCACGACCTGTCGCCGCTGACGGGTAAGCTGACCACGCTGACCTATGCCGACCACCACGCGTTCGGCCGTAAGGACGTGCAGCGCATCAACGAGGCGTTCAGTCAGCTGCAGGAGCCGCGCTGCATCATCACGACGGAGAAGGACGCCACGCGGCTGACGGTGGCTGAGGGACTGAGCGACGACGTGCAGCGGCATCTCTATGCCCTACCCGTGCGCATCCGCTTTATGCTCGACCAAGAGGAGCGGTTCGACCAGAACATCATCGGCTACGTGCGCAAGAACTCCAGAAACAGCATCCTCATTAAGGCGAAGGATGACCATAAGGCTAAAAAGACCCACAACCAACCGCATAGCCACAAAACGATTTACTTCAAATAGGCATACCAACAAAAACAGAAGAGCAGGAGGGGTCTCCTGCTCTTCTGTTTTTGTTTTTCTACTTTCTCCAACCGTGCTTCAACAGGTCACTTTCAAGTGTTCCGTTTTCCGTTGTATAATCGAGATAATCCTTCAAAACAAACTCAAAGGACTTTCTTGCCTTCTTATTTGTAGTATCATACCCGGCAAGATCAAGCTCTGGGCAATATGCTATGTACATATCGCCATTGGGATAATCATTGTCTTTATATACGAAGACAGACAGCTCCAAATTGATGTGGTTTCCAGATTTCTTGATAACGCCCATACCAGTTAAAAAAGGAAACCCCTGCTGCTTGCGCAAGACAGGGGCTAATGAAAGGAGGAGTGGTACCTCCAGGAATCGAACCGGGGACACACGGATTTTCAGTCCGATGCTCTACCAACTGAGCTAAGGCACCATTTTACGGTTGCAATCCTTTCGTTTGCGGGTGCAAAGGTAATACAATTTATTGAGAATGGAGAATCGAGGATGGAGAATTGTTCGTTTGTTAACGTTTTTTTGCATATCCTCACATCTCCACCGCTCACTGCTCCGCTCTCAGTGGATTCCACCCCTGTGCTTTCAGTTCGAACTCTTGGTCGTCGCGACTGACGAGGACGTGGCCCAGCTCCGGCCGTGTGATATGGCCGATGAGCCGGACGTCTTCCAGCTGTTGTATGCGCTCGTGGTCGCCGATGGGTACGGTGAACAGCAGCTCATAGTCCTCGCCGCCGTTCAGGGCACACGTCGTCACGTTCAGGCTCAGCTCCTCGGCCATCACGGCCGTCTGGTAGTCGATGGGCAGCTGCTTCTCGAAGATGCGGCAGCCCACGCCGCTCTGCTTACAGATGTGCAGCAGCTCGCTGCTCAGTCCGTCGCTGATGTCCATCATCGCCGTGGGGCGGATGCCTGCCTCGCGCAGCCGCTGGATGATGTCGCCCCGTGCCTCGGCCTTCAGCTGGCGCTGCAGCAGATACTCCTTCCCGGCAAAGTCGGGCTGGAAGTGGTCAAAGGCCTTGGCCTCTTCCTGCAGCTTGCTCACCAATGCCTCGTTGCCGGCTTCGCGGGCGGCGGTCATCCGTTTGTTCCATTCCTTAATCTGACCGTAGTATACCGCTTTCTCGCGCTCCAGCAGCTGCAGTCCCATATAGGCCGCGCCGAGGTCGCCGCTGACGCAGATGAGGTCGGTCGCCTGTGCGCCGTTGCGGTAGACGATGTCTTCTTTCCGTGCTTCGCCGATGCACGTGATGCTGATGGCCAGCCCGGTGTAGCTGCTGGTGGTGTCGCCGCCAATGATATCGACGTTCCATTTCTCGCAGGCTGCGCGCAGGCCGCTGTACAGCTGTTCCACATCCTCCACGCTGAATCGCTTGCCGATGGCCAGCGAGACGGTCAGCTGTCGGGGTGTGCCGTTCATCGCGAAGATATCGCTGATGTTGACCATCGCCGCCTTATAGCCTAAGTGCTGCAAATCGATGTAGGTCAGGTCGAAGTGCACGCCCTCCATCAGCATATCGGTGGTGACGAGCACCTCCGTGTCGGGATAGTGGAGCACGGCACAGTCGTCGCCAACGCCATACCGCGTTGACTCGTTCTGTGGTTGAAGGTCGTGGGTCAGGCGGTCAATAAGACCGAATTCTCCAAGTTCTGATATATCCATCTTTTAGTTTATAGTGAATAGTGAGTAGTTTATAGTTATGATTACTTTTAGTTTATAGTGAGCAGTGAAGAGTGAAGAGTTTATAGTGAAGAGTTTATAGTTTATAGTGAGTAGTGAATAGTGAGTAGTGAATAGTTATGATTACTGACGAGCGTATGAGTAAGTCATCACTGTTCATCGCTCTGACAAGCGTATGAGCAAATCATAACTAAAAACTATTCACTATAAACTATTCACTATAAACTATTCACTAAAACTCAGCTTCTTGCAATCATTTCACGCATAATCTCCGTCATCAGCGGCTGTGCACTGTTGGCCGCCTCCTGCACCTCCTCGTGGCTCACCTCCACCGGCACGTCGAAGCCGCCGAGGTCGGTGATGACGCTCACGCCGAAGACACGGATGCCACAGTGGCGGGCTACGATTACCTCGGGGATGGTCGACATACCCACGGCGTCGCCGCCCAGCAGTCGGTACATCCGGTACTCGGCCGGTGTCTCAAACGTCGGTCCCTGCACGCCCACGTAGGTGCCGTGCATCACACGGATGCCCTTCTCCGCAGCGATACGGTCGGCCTCAGCCACCAGCTGCAAGTCGTACGGCTCGTGCATATCGGGGAAGCGCGGTCCCGTCGGGAAGTTCTTGCCACGCAGCGGATGCTCGGGGAAGAAATTGATGTGGTCGGTGATAATCATCAGGTCGCCAATCTTGAAGTCGGCATTCATTCCGCCGGCGGCATTGCTGACGAAGAGCGTCTTGATGCCCAGCTCATACATCACGCGAATGGGGAACGTCACCTCCTTCATCGAGTAGCCCTCGTAGTAGTGGAACCGCCCCTGCATTGCCATAATGTCCTTACCGCCCAGCTTACCGAAAATAAGCTTGCCAGAGTGGCCTTCGACGGTAGAGACGGGGAAGTTGGGTATCTCGCTATAAGGGATTTCGAGCTTGTCAGTGATTTCTGAAGCTAACTGTCCGAGGCCTGTTCCCAGTACGATGGCTGTCTCGGGCTTGGTGGTCATCCTCTGTCTCAGCGAGGATGCTGTCTCTTGAATCTTTGCGTACATCATATTCTGTATGTTTTATAGTTAGATAAATTAGATTGTCTTATATTATATAAGGAGGTCAGACCGAGGGCTCAATGCACCGTAGGTTGGCCGCCAGCTGCGCTACGGAGCTGGCACCGACCAGCACGCTGGTGACGCCCTGCTGAGCCAGCACCCAGCGGAGTGCCTCCTCGGCGGCCGTATGGCCAGCGGCGAGGGCGTCGGCCTGCAGGCGGCGCAGCCGTTCCAGCAGCTCGTCGGTGAGCATCGAGGACTTGAGGAACTTCTCCTGTGCCATCCGTGAGTCGGCCGGGATGCCGTTGAGATAGCGGTCGGTGAGCAGTCCCTGTGCCAGCGGCGAGAAAGCAATGAAGCCCACGCCCGCGCGGTGGCAGAAGTCGAGGATGCCCTGCTGCAGCGGCTGCTGGTCCAGCATATTGAGCTTGCCCTGATAGATGAGCAGGGGCACGTCGTGACGGTCGAGGTAGTCTTTGGCCTGCCGTAATGGCTCGAGTGGCCAGTTGGAGATGCCCACATAGAGTGCCCGTCCACTGCGCACGATGTCGACCAGTGCCTGTAGCGTCTCCTCGATGGGCGTCTGCGGGTCGTAGCGGTGACTGTAAAAGAGGTCGACGTAGTCGAGATGCATCCGTCGCAGGCTCTGGTCGAGCGATGCGATGAGATACTTACGCGAGCCCCAGTTGCCGTAAGGCCCTTCCCACATATCGTAGCCGGCCTTCGTGGAGATGAAGAGCTCGTCGCGGAAGGGACGGAAGTCTTCGTCCATCAGCCGCCCCAGCGTCTCCTCGGCCGAGCCATAGACGGGGCCGTAGTTGTTGGCGAGGTCGAAGTGGGTGATGCCGTTGTCGAAGGCATAACGGGTGATGGCGCGGCTGCGCTCATAGGGGTCGACGCTGCCGAAGTTGTGCCAGAAACCGAGGCTGACGCGCGGCAGCAAGACGCCACTGCGACCGCACCGCGCATAGAGCTGCTCGGAGTGGTCGTAACGATGGGGGGAAGGGAAGTAGGTCATTCTTTCTTAGTGGATAGTGGTTAGTGGATAGTCCTACTTCTTGGCATTGCGGCGGAAGGCGCGGATGACGAAGAAGAGGGCGGCGGCCAGCAGGAGGGCGTAGAGCACGAGGGCGGGCCAGCGCAGATAGAACGGCTGGCTGACGCTGATGCTCAGCCGACGCAGCACCACATCGTCGGTGCCCGGCGGCGTAACGGCCAGCTCAAGCTGATAGTGGCCGGGAGGCAGCATCGTCAGCGTGATGCGCCCGCTGGGGTCTACGTTCTGCCACTCGTCGATATAGCCGGCCAGACGATAGCGCAGGCGCATATTCGTCTGGTTATAGATGTCATTGAGGCACACGTCGACAGCCATCGAGCGCTGGTCGTTGGGCAGGACGACGCGCATCAGCTGGTTGAGCGGCGAGGAGATGATGTTGGGGTTGTCTTCCATATTGACATCCTTTCCGCCGACCAGCAGTCGCGTGAAGTTGATGCTCAGCTGCTTGGTGGGCGTCGTGATGTCCGACGGGCGGAAGATGATGGCACCGGCATCGCCGCCGAAGACAATCTCGCCCGTAGAGAGACGGCACGCGGCATTGCCGTAGAAGGCAGAGAGGGGGATGCCGTTATACTGGTTGACACGGGCGGTGACGCGCCGTGTGTTCATATCGAACGCGAAGATGCCATTGCTCTCGGTGCTGATCCAGAGCCGCCCCTCGGTGTCGGGCTGGATGGCCGTGAGATAGTTGGAGGGCAGGCCGTCTTCTACGGTATAGGCCTGCAGCTTCTTGTCCGTCAGGTCGTAGCTGAGCAGTCCGCCGCCCTCAGAGGCCAGCCACAGCATCCGTCCGCCGGTGGCCACCACGCTGTTGAACTTGTTGCTGCCACGCCACTCCATCCGCTCGGGGTCGTTCTGGTAGTTGTCTACCTTACCCGTGCGTTTGTTGATGATGCAGAAGCCCCACGCCGTGCCGGCCAGCATTCGGTCGCGGTCGATGGCGCACAGGGAGAAGACCATCCCCGCATCGTAGTAGCGTTTCTCGCCCGACGACTGAATACAGGTGAGCCGGATGTTCAGTCCGCCGGCCCACACGTTGCCCTCGGGGTCGCAGCAGAGTGCGAAGATACGGTCGGGCTCGTCGTTGCCGTCGATACTGGGGATATGCTCGGTCAGCCCCGTGGCGGGGTCGATGCGGTAGATGCCGATGCCATAGCCGCCGGCCCAGATGCGTCCCTGCCGGTCGGCCGTAATGGCGAGGAAGCCCGACTGCTCGTCGAGCACGGGCTGCAGCGTCTGCTGTGCGATGTCATAGCGGCTGAGCCCCATCACATAGGCCGACCACAGCTCGCCGTTGACCTCGCAGAAGGCGCGGGCCTCGTTCTGGGCCGCGGTCTTCACGTTCGTGCGATAGAGCCAGCGGAAGATATTGTTGTTGCGCAGCAGCGACACGCCGCCGCTGAACGTGGTGCACCAGATATTGCCGCCGTCGTTGAGCAGCGAGTAGACGCCCGTCGAAGCGATGTGGCGCCCCTCTACGTCGTTGCCCGTGGCAAAGGGCTGCAGGTCGGTGCCGTCAGGGCGCACGGAGTAGATGCCCAGTCCGTCGATGCCTACGAGCAGCAGGCTGTCGTCCAGCCGTATGATGCTGCGCACGGGATTGCCGTCGGCGCCTACGGACTGTAGCTCATTGGCCGCATAGCGCCACACGCCCCGCCCGTCGGAGCCAGCCCACAGCGTGCCGGTCAGCTCGTCGTAGTAGAGCGTAAGGATGTTATGCCCTTTGGTGCCTTTGCGCAACTTGGCCGTCTTCAGGTCGTCAGACAGCTCGTAGATGCCGTCGGCCGTGCCGGCCAGCATCACGCCGTCGGGCTGGCAGATGAGCGTGTTCACCATCGGCAGGCCGTGCTTGATGCTCACCACCTTATTGGTCTCCAAGCTCAGCCTCACCACGCCGCCGTCGATGCCGGCATAGAGCGACGTGCCTTTCTGCAAGAGACAGCACAGCTGCTCCTCCACGTTCATCTCGCGCAGATTGACGAAGGGCTTGAAATTGTCGGAAAGGATGTTGTAGAGGAAGATGCGCCCGGCATCGTTGAACGCCCACAGGCGGTTGTCCTCGCTGCGGTAGAGGCTAATCTGGATGCCGTCGTCGATGCTGCGATAGCTATGGGCGAACAGCTGATAGTGCTTGAAGCTCAGTCCGTTGTACATATCAACGCCCTGCTTGGTGGCTATCCATATCAGGCCGTCGGCATCCTTCACGATGCAGTAGGCGGTGGGATTGGACAGTCCTTCGTTGACGCTGAAGGAGTAAGAGCTGTAAGAGATGCCGCGAACCGCAGAGACGGCGAGCCAAAGCAGGGCCAGCATCATTCCGATTTTTCTCATTGCCGTGGTTTTATTTAGTTTCTATGCAAAGATAGGAAATAATTATGAATTACCAGCAGGAATCGCGAACTTAGACGCATTTTTTTTCGAAATCAGCCCCATAATTCATCATTCTCAGCTTAATGACCCGCTATTTTTTGCATATTTCCTCATTGAAATACCCATTATTCTGGATACTTTTCGTATATTTGCACCCAAATAACCAAGTAATTATGAGTCCGGTATTCCGACGCGAGAGCGAATATACGTTCAAGATATTCTCCAATGAGGAGGAGCGAATGCACGTTCACGTGCTTTATGGCCGACAAGAGGCCAAGTTCTGGTTAGAACCAGACGTGGAACTGGCCAAGAATACGGGCATCCCCGAACATAAGTTAAACGAAATCAAAAGAATCGTAGAGAAATATGCAGACAACTTCAAAGAACAATTCCGCCAGCACATCGGCAAGCGTATTGATGATTAATGCGCAGGGCATTCTGCTCTCCGTGTTGGGGCACGACTATTTCCTGTCATACAACCGCATCCCGTGGATGCAGGACGCCCCCATCCGAAGCGTGCTGAACGTGCAGATGAGTGGCTCCGAGGCCATTGAGTGGCCCGATCTCGACATCGACCTCGAAATCGACAGTCTACGCCATCCCGAGCGCTATCCGCTCGTCATCAAGCGCAATGCGCTGGACTTTGTAGGAGCATAGCATACCAACAACCCAACCAGCATACAAGAAAGACTATGGGAATAATTATCGGTATTGACGTGGGCATCAGCACCACGAAGATAGTGGGCCTGAACGAGGGACGGGTCATCTCGCCCATCCGCATCACGGCCGCCGACCAAGTGACCTCGCTCTACGGGGCCTTTGGCAAGTACCTGCACGACAACCGGGTGGAACTGAAAGACGTGGAGCAGGTGATGCTGACGGGCGTGGGCAGTGCCTACGTAGACCAGCCCGTCTATGGCATATCGACGCAGAAGGTCGATGAGTTCATCGCCGACGGACTGGGGGCGCGCTTTGAGTCGGGCCTCAGCCGCGCCATCGTGGTGTCGATGGGCACGGGCACCTCGTTCGTGCAGTGCGACGGCGACGACATCCGCCACATCGGTGGCATCGGCATCGGCGGCGGCACGCTGCAGGGACTGAGCCGCGTGATGCTCAACACGGACAACTTCAGGCAGATACAGAGTCTGGCAATGCGGGGCGACATCAGTAAGGTGAACCTGCTCATCGGCGACATCAGCACCCATCCGCTGCCCGGACTGCCGATGAACGCCACGGCCTCGCTCTTCAGTCGCGCACAGAACAATGCCGCTCCCGAGGACCTCGCGCTCGGCATCATCGTGATGGTGCTGCAGTCCATCGGCTCGGCCACGGTGCTCGCGGCCCTTAACTCGGGCATTAAGGACTTTGTGCTCATCGGCAACCTGACCCTGCTGCCGCAGTGTAAGGAGGTGTTCCCGATGATGGAGAAGCTCTACGGCGTGCACTACCACATCCCCAAATACTCGGAGTTCTGTACGGCCATCGGGGCCGCGCTCAACTACGGGAAATTGAGAATTGAGAATTGAGAATTGAGAATTGGGAATTAAGCATTGAGAATTCAAGACCAACATACTATGCCAAACGTAATAGACATCATCAAAGAGAAGAGTGGTATCGAGGATACCTCGCTCGAAGGACTGGCCGAGGCAGCCCAGCAGAAGCTGGACGACGGGACGGTAGATGAGACATTAGAGAAGCTGGGCGTGAAAGACACCTCGCGCATCAAGAGCATCCTGAAAGGACTGCTCGGCATCTTCGGCGTCTTCCGCGGACTGGTAGGCGGCAAAGCCGCTGAGAAAGAGGAGGAAGAAGAAGAAGAAGTCGAAGAGGAAGAGGAAGAAATCGAGGAAGAAGAGGAAGAGATAGAGGAAGAAGAGGAGGAAGAAGAAATCGAAGAAGAGGAGGAATAGGTTTACCATTCCTCCACTTTCTCGAGCAGCTGGTCCTTATCGGCAGTGAAGATATGGTTCAGCAGGCCTACGGAAACGATGTGGCTCTTTCCGTTGAACTCGATGCGCCCTATCGACACCACGTAATAGTTGTCTACCGTCAGCAACTGGTCGACAGCGACGTCGGCCACACTGCCGGCAAACATCTTTCCCAAGATTCTGAGTCCAGACTCCACGAGGCCGCCCCCACTGCCTATTTTCTCCTTCAGTGCTTGGTCGGCCACTTCTGCTACGGCTCTCTGATGGTCGGCACGGTCGGGGCACGTAGCCACCAGTCCCATTCCCACAATCACCAAGAAAGCCAAAACCCACAAGATTTTTTTCATACGCTTGTTCCTTAAAATTTATGATGATGATTATTCAATATTGTCGATGGTGATGCCGTCGAACTCCGTCATAAACGACATAATGCGCGACTGGTAGTGGTCGCGCTTCACTTTCAGCCGCATCGTAGCCGTGTAGACCTCGCCCTCACTGCTGCGGTGCGTCTTCATTTCGTACGACAGCACGTCGACCGTCTCCTTCTGTAAGGTGTCGAGCACCTCGCGGATGCCCTCGCGCGTAGTGGCCGAGAAGGTCAGCGAGATGGTCTTGGCACCGAAGCGGTTGTGGATGAAGCTCACTGCCTCCAAGCACAGCAGCACCAGTATGGTGGCCGCCGTGGCCAGCACATACATCCCCGAGCCGCAGGCCAGTCCGATGGCACTGGTCACCCACAGGCCGGCCGCCGTGGTCAGTCCGCGCACCACGTGACGCTGGAAGATGATGCAGCCGGCACCGATGAAGCCGATGCCGCTGACCACCTGCGCCGCAATGCGCGACGGGTCGAGGCGCACCAGCTCCGTCTTCACCACGTCGTCGTAGCCATACTTCGACAGGATCATAAACACGGCCGCGCCCAGTCCCACGAGGAAATGGGTGCGAAAGCCGGCCTCCTTGGCACGATACTCGCGCTCCAGTCCGACCAGTCCACCTAAGATGGCCGCACATAAGATACGTAGCAGAAAGTCTTGCGTCATAGCGTCCAATGTTGTTATTTGCTGCAAAATTAGGAAAATATTTGTAATTGGGATGCCTTTATTCGCAATTATTTCGTACTTTTGCAGAAATTAGTAACTAAAACAAGAAATAAAAGGAACGATTATGTTTGGACTTGGAATGCCCGAGGTACTCGCCATTGCCCTCGTTGTCCTGCTGCTTTTCGGCGGCAAGAAGATACCCGAACTGATGAAAGGACTGGGTAAGGGGGTCCGCAGCTTCAAAGATGGGTTGAAGGAGACGGAGGCCGACGAGCCGGAAGCAAAGCAGCAGGATGAGTGAGCCGCAGACGTTTTGGGAGCATCTGGATGTCTTGCGCGGCAGTCTGCTGCGCTGTCTCGCCGTCGCGGCGGTCTGCGCAGTGGTGGCGTTCGTCCTGAAAGACACGCTCTTCGCCGTCATTCTGGCACCGCGCACGGGCGACTTCATCACCTACCGCCTGCTGGGGATTGAGCCTTTCAGCCTGCAGCTGATGAACACGGGACTGACAGAGCAGCTGATGATTCATCTGCGCGTGGCCGGATATGCCGGTCTGCTGGCTGCCTCGCCCTACATCCTCTACGAGCTGTTCCGGTTCATATCGCCCGGGCTCTACGCCAGTGAGCGGCGCTATACGGTAGGCATTGTGGGAGCCGCCTATGCAATGTTCCTGCTCGGCACGCTGCTCAACTACCTGATGATATTCCCCATCACGGTGCGTTTCCTCGGCACCTATCAGGTGAGCCCCGACGTGGCGAATATGCTGACGCTCCAGTCCTACGTAGACACCTTCATCGGAATGTCGCTCGTGATGGGCGTCGTTTTCGAGTTGCCCGTCCTATGTGGCCTGCTGGCGCGTATGCATCTGTTGAGTCATAAGCTGATGCTGCGCTTCCGCCGCCACGCCATTGTGGCCATCCTCATCGTGGCGGCCATCATCACGCCGACCACCGACATCTTCACGCTCTTCGTCGTGGCCCTCCCCATCTGGCTACTCTACGAGCTGAGCATCTGGATCGTAAGAATTGAGAATTGAGAATTGAGAATTG
>JAFUZD010000101.1 GCA_017476785.1 Prevotella sp.
GAAGACAACAACTCACTGGACGAGGTGGTTGTGGTCGGTTATGGTGTGCAGAAGAAGAAGCTGGTGACGGGTGCCACCGTTCAGGTGAAGGGTGAAGACATCGCCAAGCTGAACACCACCAACGCACTGACGGCTATGCAGTCGTCGACCCCGGGCGTGCAGATTACGCAGGCATCTGCTCAGCCGGGTAAGGGATTCAAAGTGAACATCCGCGGTATCGGTACCATCGGCGAGTCGTCGCCGTTGCTGGTCATCGACGGTATACAGAGCGGTACGGCCGACAACGGTCTTAACGGTCTGAACCCGAGCGACATCGAGAGCATCGACGTGCTGAAGGACGCTGCCTCGGCAGCCATCTATGGTGCCCGCGCTGCCAACGGTGTAATCCTCGTGACCACCAAGCAGGGTAAGGCCGGTAAGCTGCAGCTGTCGTACGACGGTTTCGTAGGCTGGTCGAACCCCTACAAGCGCCCCGCCACACTGGGAGCCAAAGACTACATCAACATTGTGAACGAGAGCTACTTCAACACGTACAACACACTGCCTAACTGGTCGTCGATTGTACCGCAGTCGATTCTGGACCGCGTAGAAGCTGGCTGGGATGGCACGGACTGGTTTGATGAGTACCGCAACAAGAACGCCCTACAGAGCAACCACTCGCTGAGCCTCATCGGCGGCTCGGACCGCTCGAAGTTCTCGATGAGCATCAACCGCTCGTCGAACGACGGTATTATGGGCGGCGACCAAGCCTCGTCGTTCCAGCGCTACTCTGGCCGCATCAACTCCGAGCACATCGTGCTGAAGGGCAAGACGCACGACATCATCACCATCGGTGAGAACATCTCGTACTGGTATCACAAGAGCCACGAGCTGGCCGAGGACGGCGGCTACTGGAACATTATGCAGCCTACATACACCACGTCGCCCCTCGTGCCTGCCTACGCAGAGGACGGCAGCCTCTTCGACTATGCCAACCACGGCTCGGGCTTCTCGGGCCAGCTGTTCAGCAACCCGCTGGCTGCCCTGCAGGGCGGTGCTTACAGCGGCATCAACCGCGAACGCACCTTCGGCGTGGGAGCAACGTTCTACTGGATTGTCGAGCCCATCAAGGGCCTGCGCTACCGCGGTTCGGTGAACACGGGCTACAGCTCTACCGACCGTCGCGAGTTCGCGCGTCCGTTCTCGTCGAGCCAGACCAACGCCAATGCCAACTGGACCACGATGCAGAGGCAGAACAACAGTGCCAGCATCCAGATAGAGAACACCATCAGCTATCAGCTGCCCGAACTACTGAAAGGCCACTCGTTCGACATTATGGTGGGACAGTCGACTGAGAAGACGTCGTGGGGCAGCACGCTGGAGGTCAAAGCCACCGTGGCCGACGGCCAGCAGAAGTCGATGCTGAAGAATTTCGACTACGCTTGGATCGACAACTACGCCATAGGCAACGTAATGGGTATACAGGGTTTCCCCGCTGACGACTGGAGTCTCGCTTCGTTCTTCGGCCGTCTGAACTGGAACTACGACGAGAAGTATATGGCCACCGTCACCGTACGTACTGAGGGTAGCTCGAACTTCGCCCGCGGCCACCGCTGGTGTACGTTCCCCTCGGTATCGGCAGGATGGGTCATCACCAATGAGAAGTTTATGGAGAAGACCCGCTCGTGGATGGACTTCCTGAAGATTCGCGCCAGCTGGGGACAGAATGGTAACTGCAAAATCGACAACTTCCAGTATCTCTCTACCATTGCCTACTCGCCCACGGCTTACGCCGACTACGCCTACAAGTTCGGCAGCTCGAACGACCTGACACTGGCCACGAGCGGCTACAAGACGGGTGCCTACGCCGACATTATGCCCAACGAGGACGTGACGTGGGAGACTTCTGAGCAGCTGAACCTCGGTCTCGACGCCCGCTTCCTCAACGGTCGCCTCGGCGTGAACTTCGACTGGTACCGCAAGACCACGAAGGACTGGCTGGTGCAGGCTCCTATCCTCGCCATCTATGGTCTGCCCGCATCGGGTGCGCCCTACATCAACGGCGGTGACGTGCGCAACACGGGTGTCGAGCTGGCACTCTCGTGGAACGACCGCATCGGTAAGGACTTCAAGTACCACGCCAACTTCAACCTCGCCACGAACAAGAACGAGGTGACGCGTCTGGCCACTGAAGGAAAGCGCATCGACGCCATCAACAGCAACGGCAACCCCAACCCTGAGGTATTCGAGAACGCCACCTATATGGCACGCGTCGAGGTGGGACACCCCATCGGCTACTTCTATGGAATGTCGTACAGCGGCGTATGGCAGAACCAAGAGCAGATCGACGCTGCACGCGCTGCTGGTAAAGCCGTGCTGGCTGACGCCAAGCCGGGCGACCTGATCTGGGACGACAACGACGGCAGCGGCGACATTGACTACAACCTCGACCGCCACGAGATAGGCAGCCCCATCCCGACGCTGACGCTCGGTGCATCGCTGGGCTTCGACTATAAGGGCTTTGACTTCAATATCACGGGTTCGGGACAGTTCGGCCACAAGATTTTCCAAGTGTACCGCACGGCTCTGCTGGCCAACCCCTATCTGAACTATACGCAGGACGTATTTGAGCGCTGGCACGGCGATGGCACCAGCAACACGCAGCCGCGCCTCGAAGTAGGCTCGAACAACGACAAGTGGATCTCGTCGCGCTATCTGTCGAAGGGCGACTACTTCCGCATCCAGAACGTAACCATCGGCTACGACTTCAACCGTCTGTGGAAGGGCTCACCTTTCCAGCAGCTGCGCCTCTACGCTCAGGCTCAGAACCTCATCACCTTCACCGGCTACACGGGTGTAGATCCTGAAGTCGGTAGGGGCGGCGGCGGCGAGAGCTGGGTGCGCGGTGTGGACCTCGGTCTGTATCCCACAGCTCGTACTTACATCGTAGGTGTTAACATCAAGTTCTAATTGAAAACTGAAAATCAAGAATGAAGAATATGAAAAAGTTACTAATTATGGCAGTTGCGGCAGCCTTCACCCTCACATCGTGTGAAGACTTCCTCGATTCCGAAAACTATACGAAGGCCAATACGGGTAACTTCCCGTCACTGGCATCCGACTTGGACTATGAGTTGACAGGTGCCTACTCGGTACTCAACCAGTATTGCAACACCCCGTTGAACAATCCCTACTTCATCTGGAACCTGATGTCGGACGACTGCAATGGTGGCGGTGGAACGGGCGACGTGGAGGCTCACGCCGTGGGCCACATCGTACAGAACGACGACGGCCTGTACGCCCCGGCTTGGAATGCTACCTATGCTGGCATCAATCGCACCAGCACCATCATCTACTCGGTAGACGCAATGGACTGGAAGGGACAGGAGGCAACGCGCGACCAGCTGCTGGGCGAGGCATTCTTCCTGCGCGGCCTCTACTACCTGTGGGGCACGCAGCTGTTCGGCGACATTCCCGCCTACTGGCAGGCTGGCGTTCCCACGCCGTGTCCGCAGGTGAGTGCCGAGGAGGTTATCTATCCGCACATCCTTGCCGACTTCCTCTCGGCCTACAAGCTGATGAACAAGAAGACGCAGGGCGACGGCCACGCCACGAAGTATGCTGCCGCCGCTATGCTGGCACGTGCCTATATGTTCTACGAGGGCTTCTACAAGAAAGCCGGCGAGCTGAAGTCGGCCAATCTGGCTGACGTAGAGCTGCCCGAACAAGAGGGCGTGGAAGGCGCGCTGACCAAGGCTCAGGTGGTGGCCGCACTGGAGGACGTCATCAAGAACGGTGGCTACAGCCTCGTGGATGACTATCGCAATCTGTGGCAGTACACCAACGAGCTGACCGTCGAAGACTATGACTTCACAAAAGGACAGGGCCTGAAGTGGGCC
This sequence comes from Prevotella sp., assembly GCA_017476785.1. Lineage (GTDB taxonomy): Bacteria > Bacteroidota > Bacteroidia > Bacteroidales > Bacteroidaceae > Prevotella. The sequence continues at coordinate 3,879 of JAFUZD010000101.1, forward strand.
GGCAACGGAAATTCGGAGCAACTGTTCCAAATTCAGTTTATGAACATTGCATCGTGGCAAGGTAATGTGTCGATGGGCTTCGTCAACGAGCTGTCGCTTTACAGCGGCCTGCGCTGCGACGACGATGCTGCCGGCGAGATAGACCCCGCCCGCAATGCAACCTACTGCAACGGCTACCAGAACACGTTCCCCTTCGGACAGGGATGGGGACAGGGCACCGTACAGGCTACGCTCTGGGACGACTGGTCGAACGCCGACCCGCGCAAGAAGGCTTCCGTGCTCGACGCACAGGAAGAGTGCGACCACTTCGTATTCACCACGAGCTGCTCTGAGGACGCCGGCTACTATAACAAGAAGCTGCTGCCCGTCACTACGAAAAACTCGAATCAGGCAGATATGGGCTCGTACTACACGTGGTGGAGCCAGCTGCAGGACGGCTATACAAACACCAACGGAAACTCAATGCAGGGCGACCACTTTGCCGACCTCATCCTCATCCGTCTGGCCGACGTATACCTGATGCACGCCGAGCTGACTGGCGACAAGACCTACCTGAACAAAGTACAGGAACGTGCCGGCGTGGCTCAGACCGACTACTCGCTCGACGTCATCAAGAATGAGCGCCGCTACGAGCTGGCCTTCGAGGGACTGCGCTTCAACGACCTGCGCCGCTGGTCGGGTAAGAACGGCGGTGCCAGCAGCGAGGCTGCACGCGCACTGGAGCGCCAGAACGGTAGCCGCGTGAACTATACAGGTCGCTGGAGCCAGATGAAGCACGCCACCTCTTCGTGGGCACAACGCTATGCCGAGACCGACGGATTCCTGATGATTCCGCAGTCGGAAATCGACAAAGTGGGCAATCCCGAAGTGCTCAAGCAGAATGCCGGATGGGACAGCAATGCCACCGATGCGTCGATTGCCACCACACCGGTTTATTAATCCATTCACTTAAACGAAAGAATAAGATATGAAGAAATCAATATTTTGCCTCGTCGCTGCCGTGGGACTGCTCACGGCGTGCGACCCCGTTCAGTCGGAGAAAGACTTCGATCAGGCCACGCTGACGGCCGAGCAACTGAAGAACAGTTGCACCGTGACGGTAGAGCAGGAAAACGGTGTGAATATCAACCGCGTTCACGTGAAGTCAACCGCTCCCATCAGCACCTACTGGACGAACAACATCGTCAACATCAACTCAGCATCGGGCGACTTCACTATGCTGGTAACCGGCGAGCAGGAGATTACTTGCTATGCAGTCAACAGCGACGGTAGCATCGTATCGACCATTTTCCCCGTCAACATTCAGGCCATCTCGGAGAAGTATCCCGTAGACCCTGCGTGGGGACTGCTCTACGGCGACGGAAAGAAAGACTGGACGTGGGATACCAGCAGTTATCCCGACCAGTGGTTTGCCGGTGCCGTTTGGGGTAACTTGGGTTATGCTCCCGGCTCAGGCGAAAGCTTTGTCACCGGTGGAAACGGCATCTGGTGGGGTGCTAAGCCCGAGGAGCTGACTGACCAGCTGCAACACTCTAACACGGGAGTGGCAACAGGCGAGGAAGACGCCAACGCCTATATGACCTTCACGCTGGCAGGCACCAAGATTCAGAAGTATGATGCCAACGGCAATGCCATCGGCAATGGCGGTACGCTGACCTTTGATATGACACCCACCTACAACGGCGACGACGTGTGGGCACTGGGCAAGCTGAAGGTGACTGAAGGCGCACTGCTCTTCCCGTTCAAAATCAACGGTGGTGGCTTTATGCCGGGCGAGTTTGAGATTATGCAACTCGACGAAACCAACCTCAAGCTGATCTATGCCGATGCTGGCACTGGCAGCTGGAGCGAGGCCACGTGGTGGGCTTTCAAAGTCAAATAATCCATCCCTCACCTAAACATCACTCCCCGCCTGCACACATCGGTGCAGGCGGGGAGTTTTCTTTAATTAATTTACCAAACATTTGGCAGGAAGAATTATTTATTGTACTTTTGCAGTATGAAAGGATGAATAATATGGGAACATTGTTTTTGCTGGCTTATATGGGAATTCCTGCCTTACTATTCCTGATATTCTGCCTAACCCCCAATGGTAAGAAGTGGCTAAGACAGAACAATCTGCTATAATCCACTAATCACAACTCCCCGCCAGCACACAGTGCAGACGGGGAGTTTTCTTTTTAGGGCGATTCCTTTGGAACTTTCGGATATTTATTGTATTTTTGCAGCAGAA
>JAFUZD010000102.1 GCA_017476785.1 Prevotella sp.
CTTTGTTCATATCCACATTTTTGTGCAAAGGTACAAAAAATCGGTGAAATCTTCGTATCTTTGCACCGCAATAACATGGTTTAACCCTTATTTTAACGTAAAATGGCGCATAATAACTTTGTCTATTTCGTATCAACAAATGAAAAGTTGTTGAATATCAAAATGTTATATAGAGGAATGGTGTTTTCAACGAGGACGAGTATTAAGGCTTTTCTTTTTAAGCCATCGTGTTGTTAATCAGCGAGACAAGCAATCTTACGGTTGCTCGTCTCGCTGATTTGTTTGGGGCATATGCTGTCGAGCGGATGGCCGTTGCTGGGATTCGTATTGCCCCAATGGCGCCGCCGTTCCGCTGGTTTTGGCGACAAATCCTTGTGTGGCTTTTGAGAATTCTCGCGAGAATTTTCCGAATTCTCGCGAAAATTCCGGAAATTCTCGCGAGAATTTTTTCTTGGGGAGCCGTTCAGACGGGATTCATTGTGGGGCGGCTGGCTGTGCCGACGGCGTGTCTTTCGTGGACTTTTTGCGAGTTTGTGGATTTATTTTGCAATAAATCGGGAAAATATGCGTTATAGATTACGTGTTTAGACGTAGACTCACCATATCTCTCCTTTGCTGTCTGGCCGCTCTTCCGATGCTGGCCCAGCAAGATGCCTCGTTCAGTCACTACTGGGCGATGGAGTCGTCGTTCAATCCGGCGGCAGTGGGTAAGGAGCAGAAGCTGAATGTGGTGGCCGACTATGCAATGGCCCTGACGGGCTTTGAGCACAACCCGCGCACGATGTATGCCTCTGTGGATATGCCGTTCTTCTTTGCCGGTGCCTATCACGGTGCTGGCGTGCAGTTCATCAACGACGACATCGGTCTGTTTGCCCATAAGCGCATCTCGTTGCAGTATGCTTACAAGCATCGCCTGCTGGGCGGTGTCATCAGCATCGGCGTGCAGGGGACGCTGATGAGTGAGGGCTTCGAGGGTTCAAAGCTCGACTTGGAGAATGCCAGCGACCCCGTGTTCCAGTCGACCGATGTGAACGGCGTAGGGCTGGACCTGAGTGCCGGCCTCTACTATCTGCACGGCCCGTGGTACGTGGGCGCCAGCGTGCTCCACGCCACAGCACCGTCGGTAGAACTGGGCGACCGGTCGATTCTTGACATCAGCCGCACGTATTATTTGACGGGCGGATACAATATTCGGCTGAGAAATCCGTTTCTTACAATACATCCCTCGCTCTTGGCGCGTTACGACGGCACCACCTATCGGGTAGACGTGACCACACGGCTGAAGTACACGCACGAGCAACGGATGCTCTACGTGGGGGCAGCTTGCAGCCCCACTAACTCGGTGACGCTGCTGGTGGGAGGCAACTTCCACGGCGTCTGTCTGGGCTACAGCTACGAGATGTACACGTCGGCCATCAGTTTCGGCAATGGTGCGCACGAGGTGTTTCTGGGCTATCAGACAGACATCAACCTCGGTAAGCGGGGGCGCAACCGTCACAAGAGCGTGAGACTGCTGTGAAAAGGTAAAAGGGTAAAGAAGTAAAAAAGTAAACGAGATAGGAATATGAGACAAGACATTAAGAATAGAAGCGTGAGGGGAAAGGCAATGAGATGGCTGTCTTTCAGCCTTTTCGGCTTTCTGCTTTTGGCAATGGCCAGCTGCTTCGGCGGCAAGACGGTGTCGGCTTCGGGCGGCGAGGTGACCGGTGCCGGTGGACGGGCATTCAGCGAGCCAACTCCCTACGGGATGACGCTCGTCAAGCGTGGCCACCTGAAGATGGGCATTGAGCAGCAAGACAGCCTGTGGGGCAAGCAGACACCCGTGCGCGACATCTCGGTAGAAGGGTTCTGGATGGACGAGCACGAGGTGACCAACTCGATGTATCGCCAGTTTGTCAACTACGTGCGCGACTCCATCATCCGTGAGCGACTGGCCGACCCCAACTATGGCGGCGACGAGACCTATCGCATCGAGGAAGACAAGAACGGCGACCCCATCAAGCCCCACCTGAACTGGAAGAAGCCCATCCCGCGCAAGCCCAACGAAGATGAGCAGCGCGCGCTGGAGAGCGTCTACGTGACCAATCCTGTGACGGGCGAGAAGATGCTCGATTGGCGGCAGATGAACTATCGCTACGAGATATACGACTACACAGAGGCGGCCAAGCGTCGCTATCGCGTCAATCCTCAAGAGCGCAACCTGAACACCGACACGTGGGCCAATCCCACGCGCGAACCCATCTACATCTCTAAGGATACGGCCTACATTGACGACGAGGGCATCATCCACCGCGAGACCATCAACCGTGAGTACACCGGCCCGTGGGACTTCCTCAATACGTATATCGTCAATATCTATCCCGACACCACGTGCTGGGTGAACGACTTCCCCAATGCCGACAACGAGGTGTATATGCGCAACTACTTCTCCAGTGCAGCCTACAACGACTATCCCGTGGTGGGCGTTACGTGGGAGCAGGCCAACGCCTTCTGCGCGTGGCGCACGGAGTATCTGCTGAAGGGGCTGGGTGCTGCCGCCCGCTTCGTGCAGCGCTACCGCCTGCCTACCGAGGCTGAGTGGGAGTATGCCGCCCGTGGCAAGGACCAGAACGAGTTCCCGTGGGAAAACGAGGACGTAGCCTCGGGCAAAGGCTGCTTCTTTGCCAACTTCAAGCCCGATAAAGGCAACTACACGAAGGACGGCAACCTGATAACCAGCCGGGTGGGCATCTATGCCGCCAACTCCAATGGGCTCTACGATATGGCGGGCAACGTGGCCGAGTGGACCAGTACCGTCTATACCGAGGCCGGTGTGGAGGCAATGAACGACATCAATCCGCAGCTGAAGTACAACGCCGCCCTCGAAGACCCCTATCGGCTGAAGAAGAAAAGCGTGCGCGGCGGCTCGTGGAAAGACCCCGAGTCCTACATCCGCTCGGCTTGGCGCTCATACGAATATCAGAACCAGCCGCGCGCCTTCGTGGGCTTCCGCTGTGTGCGCAGCTTGGCCAACACCACGAGCGACAAGGCCAAGAAAGTGAAAAAGGTGAAAAAGTAAAAAGGAAATAACGGCAAAACTACTATTGACAATGACACAATACAGCAAACTGAACATCGTCTACCGCTTGCAGAAGTGGATGGACAGCGTGCCCGGCCAGACGTTTCTGAACTATGCTTACAGCTGGGGAGCAGCAATCGTAATCCTCGGTACGCTCTTCAAACTGACCCATATCCCCGGTGCCAACTTCTGGCTGTTCCTCGGAATGGGCACCGAGGTCGTCGTGTTTTTCCTCTCCGCCTTCGACCGTCCCTTCGACAAGACGGCCGACGGAATGGACTTGGCTCGGCATCTGGAAAACGAAGGCGCTGAGGATTCCGCAGACTCCGAGGAGACCGGTAGCACTGAAGCCTCCCACGTGGTCGGTGGCGGAACCATCGTCATCAATGGTGGTGGCTCGGCGGTCGGCAGCCTGCCAGAGGGCGCGACCGGCGTGGTGCCCGGTGGCGACGTAGCCGTCGGTGGAGCCGGTGGCGGTGCCATCAGCTTCGGTGGCTCTGCGCCGCAGTCGGCATCGCCCGAGCTGGAAGAGGCCACGAGCCAGTATATCGACGAGCTGAAGAAACTGACCGAGCTGTTGCAGAAAGTGGGCGAGCAGAGCGAGCGACTGACGCGCGACTCGGAAGAGATGGAGAACCTGAACCGCACGCTGACCGGCATCAGCCGCGTCTACGAGATGCAGCTCAAGAGCGCCAGCCAGCAGATTGGCACCATCGACCAGATTAACGACCAGACGCGCCATATGGCTGAGCAGATAGCCGAGCTCAACAAGATTTATGCCCGGATGATTGAGGCAATGACCGTGAATATGCCCGGGCAAGTGAAGGGCGAATAGCAGGCATCTCTCAATTCTCAATTCCCAATTTAAAAAGAGTATGGCAATAAAGAAAAGACCGGTATCTCCACGCCAGAAGATGATTAACCTGATGTACGTCGTCTTGATGGCAATGCTGGCGCTGAACGTCTCGACCGAGGTGCTCAACGGCTTCTCCATCGTGGAAGAGAGCCTGAACCGCTCGACCCATAACTCCGCCAAGCAGAATCAGGTGATATACGATGACTTTGAGCAGCAGATGAAGTCGAACCCGCAGAAGGTTAAGCAGTGGTTCGAAAAGGCCCGGCAGGTGAAGCAGATGAGCGACTCGCTGTTCAATCTGGCCGAGGAGCTGAAGCTCGCCATTGTGCGCGAGGCCGACGGAAAAGACGCGGATCCGGAGAACATTCGCAATAAGGAAGACCTCGAGGCTGCCACGCAGGTGATGCTGGCACCCGGTAAGGGGCGCGGCGGCGAGCTCTATAATGCCGTCAACGCCTTTCGGAAGCGCATCCTGACGATGGTGACCGACACCGTGCAGCGGCGGCTGATTGCGTCCAACCTCTCCACCGAGCCCTCCAAGTCGGCCAAGCTGATGGGCAAGAACTGGCAGGAGTATATGTTCGAGTCGATGCCCGTGGCAGCAGCCGTCACGCTGCTCAGCAAGCTGCAGAGCGACGTGCGCTATGCCGAGGGCGAGGTGCTGCACACACTGGTAAGCAATATCGACGTGAAAGATATCCGCGTCAATCAGCTGAACGCCTTCGTCATCCCCAATTCGCAGACCATCGTGCGCGGCGACAAGTTCTCGGCGCGCATCGTGATGGCGGCCGTAGACACCACGCAGGTGCCGCAGATCTTCATCGGCGGGCGTGAGGTGCATCTCAACAACGGCCTCTACGAGACCGTCACCGGCAAGACCGGCGACTTCACGCTGGCTGGTTATATGCAGGTGCAGAACGGAAGTGGCGAGCCCGTGCGGCGCGACTTTGAGCAGAAATACACCGTCGTCGACCCCTCGGCCACGGTATCGGCCGACTTGATGAACGTGCTCTATGCCGGCTACAGCAACCCGCTGAGCGTCTCAGTGCCCGGTGTGCCGCTGAATAAGGTGCAGGCCACGATGACGGGCGGCACGCTGCAGCCCACAGGCCCCGGCCGCTACATTGCCCGTCCGACGCAGGTAGGCTCTACGGTGACCATCACCGTCACCTCTACCAACACCGGGCGTCCGCAGCAGATGGGCCAGTTCACCTTCCGTGTCCGCAAGTTGCCTGACCCGACGGCCTACATCTCGATGAAGGACGAGCAGGGCAATCCCACCCGCTATAAAGGCGGTGGCCTGTCGAAGCAGGCACTGATGGCGGCCGATGGCATCGGCGCAGCCATTGACGACGGCATCCTCGACATCGCCTTCCGCGTGCAGAGTTTCGAGACGGTGTTCTTCGACAATATGGGTAATGCCGTTCCGATGGTGAGCGAGGGGACCCACTTCTCTGCCCGCCAGAAAGAGACGTTCCGGCGTCTGACGCGCAACCGCCGCTTCTACATCTCGCGCATCACGGCCGTCGGTCCCGATGGCATTGAGCGCAAGCTGCAGTCGTCGATGGAGGTCATCGTGAAGTAAAGCAGATAATAAGAAAACCGATAACAGATAATTTATGAAGCGAGTATTGTTCTTACTGATGATAACACTGGTGGCAGGCTCGGCCGCAGCTCAGCCTAAGGTGCGCCGCAACCAGCAGGCGCAGCAGAGCCAGCAGGCACAGCAGCGGCGCAATGGCGGTCAGGGCTTGACCCAGCGCGCCCGTCTGATGTTTCCCACGGCCATCGATATGCCCGAGGATGTGGTATGGCGCCGCGACATCTACCGCGAGATTGACCTCAACGCCGACGCCAATGCCGGCCTCTACTATCCCGTGGAGCCCGTGGACCGTGAGATGAATCTCTTTACCTACATCTTCAAGCTGGCACTCAACGGCTACATCCCTGTCTACGAGTACCGGCTCGACGGCAACGAGTCGTTCAGCGACTCGGCTCGGGTGCAGATGCGGACGGTGCTGGACAACTACCACATCTTCTACGAGGAGCAGAACGGGAGGATTCGCGTGGACAACAGCGACATCCCGTCGGCCGAGGTGAAGATGTACTATCTGAAGGAAAGTGCCTACTACGATCAGGCCAATGCCTCGTTCCACCGTAAGGTGCTCAGCCTCTGCCCCGTGATGCTGCGCGAAGACGACTTCGGTGGCGAGGCTGCCAAGTATCCCCTGTTCTGGGTGAAGTACAGCGACTTGGAACCATTCCTCAGCCGCCAGACGGTGATGACCTCCAACCTGAACAACGCAGCCACGATGTCGATGGACGACTACTTCACGCTGAACCGCTATCAGGGAAAGATTTATAAGACTACCAATATGCTGGGCAAGACGCTGGCTCAGTATTGTGAGAACGACTCGGCACTGGCTCGCGAGCAGCGCCGCATAGAGGGCGAGCTGCAGGCTTTCGAGCAGAACATCTTCGGCAGTCCCGTCAAGCGCGACTCGCTCGACTCCATTGCCGCCGCCGACCCGAAGGCAGCAAAGGCAGTGAAGAAGGCCAAGAAGAGCCGCCGCTCGTCGTCGGCCCGCGTCGGCAAGAAGCAGAAGTCGACCGAAGCCTCGTCGTCTTCGTCATCGGCCGCCCGTGTTACCGTGCGTCGCCAGCGTCACTAAATCGGAACATTGTATTAATCTAAATATTCAAACGCGTTATGAAGAAATTATTTACAGTATTGTGCGTAGCAGCCGCATCGTTGGTTGCTCTGCCGTCTCAGGCTCAGGTCAGCTTCGGTCTGAAGGGCGGTCTCAACGTTACCAGTATGTCGCTCAGCAGCGACGTGCTCGATGCCTCCAATCAGGCAGGCTTCTTTATCGGCCCCACGGTCAAGTTCACACTTCCCGTCGTAGGTCTGGGCATCGATGCCTCAGCTCTCTACGACCAGCGCTCGGCCGAGATAAAAGGCACCAATGACAAGCTGAAGTCGCAGTCAATCCAGATTCCCGTCAATCTGCGCTACGGTGTAGGACTGGGCGATTTGGCCAGTGTCTACTTCTTTGCCGGTCCGCAGTTTGGCTTCGGCTTGGGCGATAAGGAAAAGACGTTGGCAGGCGTAGGCGAATGGACGCTTAAGAGCTCTAACTTCAGCGTGAACGTAGGTCTCGGCGTGATGCTCATCAACCACCTGCAGCTCTCGGCCAACTACAACATTGCCTGTGGCAAGACGGGCGATGTCAATGTGCTCAACACCACCACGTCGCTGGTGAAGGGTAAGGCCAACGCTTGGCAGATTGGTCTGGCTTATTACTTCTAAGCCAATCGGCCTATTATTTATAATAAAGGACGTGCGCGCGAATCTCCAAAGATTCGCGCGCATTTCTTTGCCATTTGCCGAAATTGGCGTACCTTTGCAGCGTATGCACTACGCCGATATTATCTTGCCGTTGCCCCTCGACGGGCTGTTCACCTACGCCATTCCTGCTATGCTGGCCGGACGGGTGCAGATGGGCGTGCGCGTGGTGGTGCCCTTTGGCCGGTCGAAGACCTATGTCGGCATTGTCGCACGGCTGCACGACGCAAAACCTGAGGGCTTTGCCGTAAAGGGCATCAGCGACGTGATGGACGATGCGCCCATCGTGACGGCGCAGCAGCTGAGGCTGTGGCAGTGGATTGCCGACTACTATATGTCGCCCATCGGCGAGGTGTATAAGGCAGCACTGCCCAGCGGCCTGAAGGCGGAAGACGGCTACCGGCCCAAGACCGATACCTATGTGCGCCTCTCAGCCCCCTACCGCAGTGAGCAGTCGCTCCACGTGGCACTCAACATCCTGCACCGCGCGCGCCAGCAGCTGCTGCTCTTCAATGAGTATCTGGCCCTGAGCGGAGCTGACGAGGGAGCAGGCATCGCACGGCGCGAGATTTCGCGCGACGAGCTGCTCAACAGCTCGCACGCCACCGCTGCCACGCTGCAGCTGCTCATCAAGCGCGGAATGCTGGAGACCTACGAGGTGGAGGTGGGGCGGCTGAACAATGGCGGCGAGCCCCATCTGGAGCGCATCAAGCCCCTCAGTGCCGTTCAGCAGGAGGCCTATAACGGGATACTCTTCTCGTTTCTGAAGAAAGACGTCACGCTGCTCCACGGCGTTACGGGCAGCGGCAAGACCGAGCTGTACATCCATCTCATCCAGCGCGCGCTGCAACAGAAACAGCAGGTGCTCTATCTGCTGCCAGAGATAGCACTGACGGTGCAGATAATGCAACGCCTGCAAAACATCTTCGGCAACCGGCTGGGCATCTACCACTCCAAATACAGCGATGCCGAACGCGTGGAAATATGGCAGAAACAGCTCTCGGCCAATCCCTACGACATCATCCTCGGTGCCCGCTCGGCCGTGTTGCTGCCTTTCCAGCGTCTGGGGCTCATCATCGTGGACGAGGAGCACGAGACCAGCTACAAGCAGCAAGACCCAGCTCCCCGCTATCACGCCCGCTCGGCAGCCATTATGCTGGGGGCCCTGTCCCGCCCCGCCAAAGAGGAGGAGAGCTCGCGGCCTTCAGGACTTGCAAGCTCCTCCCCTTTGGGGAAGTCGGGCGGGGTCTCCGTTCTCCTCGGCTCCGCCACTCCTTCGATAGAAAGCTATCACAACGCGCAGACTGGCAAGTACGGCTACGTGGCACTCACGCAGCGCTATCAGGGCGTGGAGCTGCCCGAGATACAGGTGGTCGACACGAAAGACTTGCAGCACCGTAAGCTGATGACGGGCCCCTTCTCGCCGACGTTGCTGCTCCGTGTGCGCGAGGCACTGGAGCGGGGTGAGCAGGCACTGCTGTTCCAGAACCGCCGCGGCTTTGCACCGATGATAGAGTGCAGGCAGTGTGGATGGGTGCCTACGTGCCAGCACTGCGACGTGTCGCTGACGCTGCACCGGCAGATGAATCAGCTGACGTGCCACTACTGTGGCTACACCTACCAGATACCCACGGCGTGCCCCTGCTGTGGCTCGAAGGACTTGCGCCCGCAGGGATACGGCACGGAGAAGATAGAAGACGACATACGCCAGCTGTTTCCCGAGGCGCACGTGGCGCGGATGGACCTCGACACCACGCGCTCGCGCAATGCCTACGAACGGCTGATTGGCGACTTTGCCGCCGGCCGTACCGATATTCTTATCGGCACGCAGATGATAAGTAAGGGGCTCGACTTCGAACGCGTCTCCGTGGTGGGCATCCTCAATGCCGACTCGATGCTGTCGTATCCCGACTTCCGGGCCTACGAGCACGCTTTTATGATGATGGCACAGGTCAGCGGACGGGCAGGACGGCGCGGCAAACGGGGCCTCGTGGTCTTGCAGACCAAGCAACCCGACCTGCCTGTCATCGGGCAGGTGGTGCGCAATGACTACGATGCTTTCTACCGCCACCTGATAGCTGAGCGTCAGCAGTTCCACTATCCCCCTTACTATCGGCTCGTCTATGTCTTCTTGAAGCACGCTAAGGACGGGCTGGTAGAGACGGCTTCCATCGAACTGGCCTCACGCCTGCGCCAGTGGTTCGGCAACCGTGTGCTGGGTCCCGACCGCCCTTCCGTGGCGAAGGTGAAGTCGCTCAGCATCCGCAAGATGGTAATCAAGCTCGAAATGGGCATCGACCATCGCCGCGTGCGCCAGTATCTGCAGGCAGCACGTCAGCAGCTGCTGGCCGACAAACGCTATGCTTCGCTGCAGGTCTACTACGACGTTGACCCACTTTGACCGCTCTGGAAAATACGAAAACGGCCTCCACCATCAACTGGCGGAGACCGTTTTCGTATGCTCCTGAGCGAGCTTGCCGTTATGTTTGCGGTGCGGTTGGGGACTTACAGGTCCAGCTGTACGCCGACGCCCAGCACGCGGTTGGTGCGAGTGAAGGAGTCGCTGATGCGCGGCTCGGCCTGCGTCACCTTATCATAGTCGGTATAGTTGGTCTGGAAGTAGGCCGCATTCACCGTCACTTTGTCTGTCACCTTATAGCTGATGCCGAAGCCGAAGCTGTAAGAATTGACCACGAACGACATATCGTTCATATACGCATCGGTAAGCTGGTAGCGCGTCAGCTGGCCGCCGGCCGAGACGTTCAGACGGTCGTTGATGTCCCACTCGGCACCGGCCAGATACTCGTTGGTATCGCCGTCCAGATTCTTCTGCGTGTCGCCATACCACTTCACATTGGTGTCGTAGAAGTGGTGGTAGCCCACGTTCAGTCGCACAGCATCCGTGATGCTCCACTGGCCACCCACGGTGAGCAGTGCGGGCGAGTCTTCGTCGACCTTCTCGCCGTCGCGGAACTTGTTGACAGCAGGAATCTCGCTGGCTTCGTTGAGCGTCGACTTGTTCTTCATCTTCATCTGCGTCTTGAACTCATACTTGGCAGCAATGTTGAACTGGCCGAACCGATAGTCAATGCCCAGCACGGGAGCGATGCCCAGACCTGTCTGGTCGCACTGCAGGTTGACGCCGTTGCGATAGATTTGCAGCGCACTGAGTTTCTGCTGTGCACCCTCAGCCTCGGCCATCGCAGCCTGAGCCTGTTCGGGCGTGATGAGGCCGGCTTGGAGTGCCTGTCGTCCTTGTTCTATCTGTTGGTTGATGCTGTTGCTGGCAGCGTCGAGGAAACTGCCGAAGTCTACGGCTCCTGCCTGCGTGAGCACCTGAATGTTGCTAATCTTAGCTTTATAGGTAGCATCGCCGTAGAGCAGGCGCAGGCCACCATAGATGGAGAGGTTGGGATTGATTTTATAGGCAGCACCCAGCTGGAATCCGTAGTAATATTGGCGGCCGTGCATATAGCCGTCCATATCATAGCCCGTGGCACCCAGCGGCTGCAGGGCAGTGGCAATGCTGCCCACTACGCTCTCGAACGAGCCCAGACCGTCGGCAAACTCGCACTTGCCGCCTCCACCGGGGATGGAGAAGTTGAACTGAATGCTCCACGGTCCTTTGTTATAGGCTGCCTGCAGCGAGGGGATGATAGGCGCATCGGCCACACCTTCAAACTGCTTGGTAGACAATCCGCCATTCTTCCGACCCAGTGCGAACACAGGATTGGTCGACGTAACCGTGCGCGTCTGGTGGGCATACTGCCAGTTGAAGGCTAAGTGAAGCCCCTCGGGCATAAAGGCCACGCCTGCGGGATTGATGTACACGCCGTCGAGGCCGATGGCGCCGTCGCGTGCGGGATTCTTCAGGAAGAGTACACTCTGGTTGGTGTTGGTAAGGATACCGCCTGCCAAGGCGCTTACCGATGTCATCGTGAAAACAACTAACGAAATAACTTTTCTTTTCATTCTTAAAACAATTTATTTCAAAATTGGTTGCAAAGGTAGTTTTATTGTTCTGTACTTCCACTCTTGGCGGCTCCCAATTAAGGTTTATTAACCAAAAACTGCACACTTTCTGCACAAATGTGCCGAAGTGTGCAGCTTTTAACGCTACATTCAACGCTATACCGGATAGCTGATGCGGGTATGGTAAATCGTCTTCAGTTTCTCAATGAGGACGGTCTTGGCATACTGGATGTCGCGGAAGGTGATGGGGCACTCGCGGAAGTATCCCTCGCTCACCTGCGTGTCAATCAGGCGGTTCACCAGTTCGCGTATCGACTTCTCTGTGTAGTCGCCCAGCGACCGCGAAGCCGCTTCTACGGTGTCGGCCATCATTAGGATGGCTTGCTCGCGGGTGAAGGGGTTGGGACCGGGGTAGGTGAAGAGCAGGTCGTCTACGGGCTCGTCGGGATGCTCGTTCTTGTAGCGGATGTAGAAGAACTTGGCTTTGCCCAGTCCGTGGTGGGTGGCGATGAAGTCGCGGATGACCGCTGGAAGGTTGTACTTCTCGGCCATCTTCAGTCCCTCCGTTACGTGGCTGATAATCATCTGTGCGCTCTCAATGTCGTTCAGCTGCGAATGGGGATCGATGCCCGACTGGTTCTCGGTGTAGTAGATGGGGTTCTGTATTTTCCCGATGTCGTGGTACAGGGCACCCGTGCGTACCAGCTGTGCCTGCGCACCTATCTTGTTGGCTATCTCGGCAGCCAGATTGCTCACTTGGATAGAGTGCTGGAAGGTGCCGGGAGCCACCTCGCTCATTCGCCGCAGCACCTCGTTGTTGCTGTTCGACAACTCAATGAGCGTGATGTCGCTGGTGAAGTCGAACGTTTTCTCGATAAGGTAGAGCAGAGGGTAGACGAAGAGCAGACAGATGCCGTTGACGACGAGATAGTTGTAGGTGCTGTAGTCAATCTTGGTCAGCGTGTCGGCGCGTATCCAGTCGAAAGCCAGATTGGTGGCCATTGCGGCCAGTGTCACGATGACCGCCGTCTTGAACAGCTGCGAGCGTTGCGACAGCTCGCGCAGCGAATAGATGGCCAAGAGCCCCGAGATGCTCTCTACGGCCACGAACTCGAAGGGGTGTTGCAGCATTATGGCGCAGATGAGCAGCATCGTGAAGTGGGTGGTGAAGGCCGTGCGCGAGTCCATAAACACGCGGATGAAGATGGGGACCATCGCGTAGGGCAGGATGTAGACGTGGAAGAACGTGTTGCGCATAAAGAGCGCCGTGGCCAGCGTGAAGATGATGATGAGGGTGTAGAGCATTGCGATGTTGCGCCACTTCTCGAAATAGTCCTTACGGAACAGCGACAGATAGAGCGTAAAGCAAAACATCAGCAGTGCCACGTAGAGAATCTGGCCCAGCAGCGTGAACTCCGTGCCCGACTGCTCCTGATGCCGGCGGTCGTTCTCGCGACGGAAGGAGTCCACGATGCGGTAGGTCTTCTCGTCTACAATCTGGCCGCGGTCTACTATCTTCTGCCCTTTCTGGGCAATGCCACTGGCCAGTGCGATGCTCGACATCAGTTCGTTGCGGCTGGACTCGCTGCGGGTCTGGTCGTAGTTGAGGTTGGGAACGATGTATTCGTTCAGGTTGCACTTCTGCAGCACCTGCCGCTGAGGGCTCAGCTTCTCGTCTTGAAACAGCAGCTCGTAGGCTTGCTTGGCTGAGTAGATCTGCGTAATCCTGACGCTGACGGCATTCTTTCCGCTGACAATGCGCACCATCTGCATCGTGTCCTTATGCAGTTTGTCGTAGTCGGCCGAAGCCATAATGCCCTGCTGGTAGAGACGGTGCAGCCGGTTGGCAATGATGCTGATATAGTCGCTGCTCAGCCCCGGGATGCCGTCGGCATAGGCTGCTGCGAACTTGCGCACCATCTCGCCTTCCACATCCTTTTGGTATTGGTAGTATGGCTCGTACTGCTTCATCAGACTGTCCTTCTCGGCCTGAATGGCAGCGTCCGACTTGTAGATGGGAAAGTCGTAAGGTGCGGTAAAGTCGGCATATTTCCACGGCTTGCCCTGCTCTACGTGGAAATAGCTGCGGTTGTCGCGCGGCATTGCCCACACAATCAGGGCTACGGTTCCTATAATCAGTGCGGTGCGAATAATGAAGTCGCGCCACTGCATATCCTCTTTAACGTTGAATTTACTCATTTTTGATTGATATATCTCTATTACTTTGCGAAAATACGAAAAAATACGGGAATTCTCAAAAAAAATGCGTAATTTTGCAGAAATTTACCGCATATACCATATTAATATAATGGCAGAAAGAAGAGTAAGGGTGCGTTTTGCGCCCAGTCCCACGGGAGCCTTGCACATCGGCGGTGTCCGCACAGCCTTGTATAACTATCTGTTTGCACGCCAGCACGGCGGCGACTTGGTGTTCCGTATTGAAGACACCGACTCCAACCGTTTTGTTCCCGGAGCCGAAGAGTATATCATCGAGTCGTTCAAGTGGCTCGGTATCCAGTTTGACGAGGGCGTCAGCTTTGGCGGCGACAAAGGTCCCTACCGGCAGAGCGAGCGTCGCGACATCTACAAGCATTACGTGAAGCAGCTGCTTGATGCCGGCAAGGCGTATATCGCTTTTGACACGCCAGAGGAGCTGGATGCCAAGCGCAGCGAACTGCCCAACTTCCAATACGATGCCTCTACGCGCGGAATGATGCGCAATTCACTGACGTTGCCGGCCGATGAAGTGCAGCGTCTGGTAGACGGCGGGCAGCAGTACGTGGTGCGCTTCCTCATTGAGCCGGGGCGCGAGGTGCTGGTCAACGACTTGATTCGTGGTGAGGTGCGTGTCAAGACCGACATCCTCGACGATAAGGTGCTCTATAAGAGTGCCGACCAATTGCCTACATATCATCTGGCCAACATTGTGGACGACCACCTGATGGAGATTTCCCACGTCATCCGCGGCGAGGAGTGGCTGCCGTCAGCTCCGCTCCACGTGCTGCTCTACGAGGCATTTGGCTGGGAGGATACGATGCCGCGTTTCGCTCATCTGCCGTTGCTGCTCAAACCCGATGGCAAAGGCAAGCTGTCGAAGCGCGACGGCGACCGGCTGGGTTTCCCCGTGTTCCCGCTTGAGTGGCACGACCCCAAGACTGGCGACGTGTCGTCGGGCTATCGTGAGAGTGGCTATTTCCCCGAGGCCGTCATCAACTTCCTCGCCCTGCTGGGCTGGAATCCCGGCACGGAGCAGGAGCTGTTCACGCTCGACGAGTTGGTGCAGCTGTTCGACATCTCTAAATGCTCGAAGGCAGGTGCCCGCTTTGCCTATGAGAAAGGCATCTGGTTCAACCACGAGTACATCCTCAAGAAGTCGAACGAAGAGATTGCCGCGCTGTTCGAGCCCATCTGCCGTGCCAACGGCGTGACCGAATCGTCGGAGCGCATCCTGCAAGTGACGGCAATGATGAAAGACCGCGTCAGTTTCGTGCGCGAGCTGTGGCCCCTCTGCTCCTTCTTCTTCGTCGCTCCCACGGAGTACGACGAGAAGACGCGGAAGAAGCGTTGGAAAGAAGACTCCGCCCGTCAGCTGGCAGAGCTGATAGGCGTGCTCGAGCAGATAGAAGACTTCTCCGTGAGCGGTCAGGAGGCGGTTGTGGAGCGTTGGATTGAAGAGAAAGAATACAAGTTGGGCAACATAATGAATGCGTGGCGTCTGACGCTCGTGGGCGAAGGTAAAGGCCCGGGAATGTTCGACATCTCTGCATTCTTAGGTAAGGAAGAGACTATTCGCAGAATGAAACGTGCCATCGAAGTGCTGGGCTGATGTACAACCTGATTATCTATCTGTATCTGTGCGGCGTTGCCATAGCAAGCCTTTTCAATGAGAAGGTGCGTAAGATGTGGCGTGGCGAGCGCGAAGCCGTCAAGACACTCCGTCAGAAGATAGACCCCAATGCGCAGTATGTCTGGTTCCACGCGGCCTCGCTCGGTGAGTTTGAGCAAGGACGCCCGTTGATGGAGCAGTTGCGGCGCGACCATCCCGAGTACAAGATACTGCTCACGTTCTTCTCACCCTCTGGGTACGAAGTGCGCAAGAACTATGCCGGTGCCGACATCATCACCTATCTGCCGCTCGATACGATTACGAATGCCCGCCGCTTCCTGCGTACCATCCGTCCCGTGATGGCGTTCTTCATCAAGTATGAGTTCTGGTACAACTACCTGCACATCCTGAAGCATCGTGGCATTCCCGTGTATAGCGTCAGCAGTATCTTCCGCCCCGAACAAGTGTTCTTCAAGTGGTATGGGCGACAGTACGGGCGCGTGCTCAACTGCTTCACCCATTTCTATGTACAGAACGAGGTGAGCCAACAGTTGCTGGCTCAGATAGGCATCCATAATGTCACAGTTGCCGGTGACACGCGTTTCGACCGCGTGCTTCAGATTAAGGAACAGGCCAAGCGTC
Source organism: Prevotella sp. (assembly GCA_017476785.1). GTDB lineage: Bacteria > Bacteroidota > Bacteroidia > Bacteroidales > Bacteroidaceae > Prevotella. The sequence continues at coordinate 15,701 of JAFUZD010000102.1, forward strand.
TGCCGCTGGTGGAGACATTCCTCGGCTCGGAGACCGAGCACGTATTCGTGGCCGGGAGCAGTTGGCCGCCCGACGAAGACATTTTCATCCGCTTCTTCAACGAGCATCCCGGGTGGAAGCTCATCATTGCGCCCCACGTCATCGGCGAAGACCATCTGCAGGCCATCGAGCATAAGCTGAGCAGCGAGTGGCTCAGACCGGTGCGCTATTCGGAGGCCGAGAAGATGCCGCCCGCCGAACTCGCTGCCCGCGGAGCACTGATTATCGACTGCTTCGGCCTGCTGTCGTCCATTTATCATTACGGCTGCGTGGCCTATGTCGGCGGTGGCTTTGGCGTGGGCATCCACAATCTCTTGGAGGCTGCCGTGTGGGACGTGCCCGTCATCTTCGGCCCCAACAATGCCCGTTTCCAAGAAGCTAAGGACTTGCGCGTGTGTGGCGGCGGTAAGGAAATCACGTCGTATGATGGCTTCTGTGCGTTGATGCAGCAGTTTGCCGACCGTCCCGACATCCTGCACGACTGCGGACAGGCGGCCGGCTCGTACGTGAAGCGGCTCACAGGAGCCACGCAGATTGTGCTGGCCGACGTGCCGTTGTAGGGGCTACCGCCAGCCGTTCTTTCAGTCAATAATACAACCAAAAACTTTCTATTCAATGGGAATGATAGCCTTTCTCTTGTTACCTCTCGCCGGTTTGACCTATGTCTGCTGGCACGTATGGGTACTGCTCCCGCTGCCGCAGGTATGGCGGTGGCTGGCTGTTGTGCTGATGGTAGCCTCGTTTCTGATGCTGTTTCTCAATCTCTCGCGTGTCATTGACCGCTGGCCGATGCCGCTGGCTACGGCAGTCTATGAGACGGGCACCTCGTCCATCATTGTGCTGCTCTATCTGGCAATGCTCTTCCTCGTGCTCGACCTCGGCCGCCTGCTGAGGCTGGTGCCTCGGGCGTGGCTGTATAGCAACGGGTGGACTGCTGGAGCCATTGCCCTGCTGATGTTCGGCATCTTCCTCTATGGCAACCTGCATTATCGCCATAAGTATCGCGAGGTGGTGGAGCTGACGACCGTCAAGCCACTGGCTCGCCCGCTCAGGCTGGTGATGATGAGCGACCTGCACTTGGGCTATCACAACCGCCGGGCCGAGCTGCACCGCTGGGTAGATATGATCAATGCCGAGCAGCCCGACCTGATTCTCATTGCAGGCGACATTATCGATATGAGTATGCGGCCGCTCAGCGACGAGCGGATGGCCGAAGAGTTCCGGCGCTTGCAGGCTCCCATCTATGCCTGCTTGGGCAATCACGAGTATTATAGCGGCGAGCCTGCCGCCCAGCGGTTCTACGATGAGGCCGGCATCCAGCTGCTGCAAGACCGTTGCGCCACCGTGGGCGACGTCTGCATCATCGGGCGCGACGACCGTACCAATCTGCATCGCCGCACGCTTGCCGAGCTGATGCGCACGGCCGACAGCAGCCGTTTCACCATCCTGCTCGACCATCAGCCCTATCACTTGGAACAGGCAGAGCGCCAGCACGTCGACTTCCAGTTCAGCGGACACACACATTATGGTCAGGTGTGGCCCGTCTCGTGGATTACGGATGCCATCTACGAGTGCGCTTTTGGGGCTCACCAGCGTGGCGACACCCGCTATTACGTCAGTTCAGGGCTTGGCATCTGGGGCGGAAAGTTCCGCATCGGGACGCGCTCAGAATATGTAGTGGTGGAAGTCAAACGATAGTTATTCGTATCTCTGCGACCATACCAGCATCGGGCTGCCGGTGAGCATCGATGAAGAACTGCCGTCGGCATATACACCGGCCACCAGTAGCTGCATCTGCATCTGTCTCGCCTCTGCCCAGTAGGCACCCGACGAGTAGTAGCCGGCATAGCTGATGTAGAACACGAGCAGTGCCCGCGTGGTGGTGTCGTCGATGTGGAGCGTGAGGTAGGATGGCTGACCGGCGACGTAGAAGCCGATGGATGGCGTCAGCTGCTGGTAGTAGAGGTGTGCTTCGATGTCGATAGGCTCCGCTTCCTCCAGTGCCGTCTTTACCTTCTCGCTGTTGGCATAGCCAGCCAGTGTGCTCAGGGGGAAGTCGTGTATGGTGAGCACCGTGTCGTTGGCAATGCTCCACGTCTGTTGCTTCAGCGTGTCGGGCTTCTCGGCAGCAGCCGTCTTCAGGTAGAGCAGCTGGCCTTCGTAGTTGCCCATCACGGCCAGTGCACACTGCTTCTGCTGTGCCTCGGTCAGGGTGTAGCCCACCTCTTTTGTCTCGTCGCTCGTGTCGATGCACGAACTCAGTGCTGCCGTCGCAATGCAGGCAGCCATCATCCAGAAAAATCCAAATCTCTTCATCTTGTCTTTTTTTACGCTTACCTATTTACTTCTTGTCTTTTGAATCCTCTTCCAAGTACCATTTCGAATACTCCACGTAGTGCTGGGCAAACGACTCAGCCTGATTGGGACGGGTCTGCTTGATGAACTTAGCCGGCACACCGCCCCACAACTCGTGCGGCCCTATCTGCGTGCCCTGCAGCACCAGTGCACCCGCTGCCACTACGGCGCCCTCGCCTACGACGGCGTTGTCCAGAATGGTGGCATTCATCCCGATGAGTGCCCCGTCGTGAATGGTGCAGGCGTGCACACAGGCACAATGGCCGATGGTCACGTCGTTGCCGATGACGGTGGGACCGATGGTGTTGGTCACGTGCACCACGGCCCCGTCTTGAATGTTGGAGCGGTTACCGATGGTGATGGGTGCCACGTCGCCGCGCACCACGGCGTTGAACCATACCGAGCATTCGTCGCCCATCGTCACTTCGCCCACGATTGTCGCGTTCTCGCTGAAGTAGCAGTCGCGTCCCCATTTCGGGGTCAGTCCTTTGATACTCTTAATCAGTGCCATATTCCGTTTCTTCTTTTTTCTCTGTCGGCAAAGTTACAACTATTCTCCGAGATGAGCAAAAGTTCTATGGCGAAATGTGCGCCTGCAGCCGTATGAGTGCATTTTGGCTGTCGGTTCGTCTATATAATAGATGAATATAAGAGCAATTCTGTTTGGTGTCTTTGCGCTCTGGAGCGCGATGGCAGCGGCGCAGCCCGAGCCCTATGTGTGGACCGCGGAGAGCCGCAACTCGTCGGAGTCGATGCCTGTGGGCGGCGGCGACGTGGGAATGAACGTGTGGGTAGAGCAGGGCGACGTGCTGTTCTATCTCTCGCGCAGCGGTTCGTTCGACGAGAACAATACGCTGCTCAAGCTGGGCCGGTGGCGCGTCCATCTGTCAGAGCCCTTCCGTGCGCAGTCGCTGTGCCAGCAGCTGGTGCTGGCCGACGGCTATTGGCAGGTGAGCGACGGCCGCCTGCTGGTGCAGCTGTGGGCCGACACGGAGAAGCCCGTGGTTCACGTCAGCGTGAGCAGTACGCACGGTGCCGTCGGCGTAGAGGTCACTTACGAGAGCTGGCGCACACAGCCGCTGACGCTCACCAAGCGCGAGCGCTTCCAGACGTCGTATAAGTTTGCGGCTCCCCGAGGCTTACAGACCCGCCCGGACAGTATCGTGGCGATGCCCCACAGCCTCACTTTCTTCCATCATAATGCCGACAGCACCATCTTCGATGCCACCGTGGCCCAGCAGCAGCTGCAGCCCGTGAAGGACCAGCTGGTCAACCCGCTGCGCCGCCTCACCTTTGGTGGGCGGATGCAGGGCGAGGGCTTCCGGCTGAAAGGGCACACCCGAGGCCGCTATGCCAGTGCCGACTACGAAGGGTGGACCTATGCCACGCAGCGTCCCCGTCGGCACTGTGAGCTGACCGTCACGCTGGCGGCGCATCAGGGAACCATCGGCGAGTGGCAGCAGCTGCTGGAGGCCACGCAGCGCAGCGTCAATACCCCGGTCGACCGCAAGACCTCCCGTCAGTGGTGGCGGCAGTTCTGGCAGCGCAGCTACGTGGAGGCGACCGACGGACCGGCGGCTCCGCTGGCACGCAACTACACCCTCTTCCGCTATATGCTGGGCTGCAACAGCCGCGGCCAGTGGCCTACGAAGTTCAACGGCGGCCTGTTTACGTTCGACCCCGAGTATGTCAATGCGGCCGAGGAATACCGGCTGTCGCCCGACTTCCGCAACTGGGGTGGGGGTGTGCATACGGCGCAGAACCAGCGGCTGGTCTACTGGCCGATGCTCAAGAACGGCGACTTCGACCTGCTTCTGCCCCAACTCGACTTCTACCGTTATGTGCTGCCCAATGCCGAACTGCGCTCGCGCCACTACTGGGGGCACGGCGGCGCCTGCCTGACCGAGCAGATGGAGAACTACGGACTGCCCTGCTATGCGGAGTACGGCACCAAACGCCCTGCCGGCTTCGACCCCGGAATGGAGCGCAATGCGTGGCTGGAATATGAGTGGGACACGTGTCTGGAGTTCTGCCAGATGGCGCTCGAGCTGCACCGCTATGCCGGCACCGACATCACTGCATACCTGCCGCTGGTGCGCTCGTGCCTGCAGTTTTTCGACGAACACTATCAGTATCTGGCCCTGCAGCGCGGTGCCAAGCGGCTGGATGGCAATGGCCGGCTGGTGCTCTATCCCGGCAGCGGCGGCGAGACCTATAAAGGTGCCTACAACTCGGCCTCTACCATTGCTGCCCTGCGCACCGTCGCAGCGGGCATTGGCGACACGGCACTGCTGAAACGCCTGCCGGACCTGCCACTGACGGAGCAGGACGGACGGCGGATGCTGGCGCCGGCACAGCTCTACGAACGCATCCAGAACGTGGAGTCCACACAGCTCTATCCCGTCTTCCCGTGGCGCATCTACGGCATCGGACGACCCGACCTGCAGGTGGCCCGCGACACGTATCAGCACGATTCGCTGGCAGTGCGCTTCCGCTCGCACGTGGGCTGGAAGCAAGACCTTATCTTCGCTGCCTGTCTCGGACTGACCGACGAGGCGGCCCGCCTCTGCCAGTTGAAGATGGGCGACGGCCCGCACCGCTTCCCTGCCTTCTGGGGGCCGGGCTACGACTGGACGCCCGACCACAACTGGGGCGGCAGCGGAATGGTGGGAATGCAGGAGATGCTGTTGCAGGAGGTAGGGCAGCGGCTCTATCTCTTCCCGGCTTGGCCGAAGGAATGGAACGTGCGCTTCCGTCTCCACGCCTCGGGCGGCACGGTGGTCGAGGCTGAGATGCGCGACGGCCGTCCGCGGCTTGTCAGCATCACGCCCGCAGCGCGTGCGCAGGATGTAGTGCTTCAGTGAATAGCAAAGGCGGCCCGTCGTAATGACGGGCCGCCTTTTTCGTTGCTAATCTAATGTCCCATTGCCTGTATTGCTCAGCGAGCAGGCGGAAATATTCGGCGAGCGGCGGCCCATTTGGACAAAGAAAGAGAGCGGTAATGGATGTCATTACCGCTCTCTTTGTCTCTGTATGGGCCTACGCTTCTTACAGGTTGGGGTTGATCTTGCTCCACTCCGAGATGGGCGGAACGATGTTCAGCGTCACCAGCTCGTCGCGCATCTTGCACAGGTGCTCGTAGCTGGCATCCAGCTTGGCATTCTCTTCGGGCGTGCCCTGCGGAACCTCGAAGCTGGCACCGTTCTGGTCGAGCGTGGTCTTCATTGCCATCATAATGTGGTTGTACTTGTCGGTCTTGACATAGGTGCCCACGGGGAAGCGGAAAGGCTCGCCGCCCATTGCCGAACGAATCATCTCAATCGAGAGATACGAGGGGCTCTGGAACGAGCTGCGGCCGCGCAGTTCGATAATCTTGGCACCGCCTTTGGTCACGTCGACCTTCATCTGCTCCCACTCTTCTGCGGGGAACTCCGGCGTGCCGATGATGTCGGTCAGCTTGCGGCCGGCAACCTCTACGTGGCTGCCGAAGACGGCCATCTGCTCGCCGTGGCCGCCATAGGTGGCACAGCCCGTAATCTCGTTCTGCATCACGCCGAACTTCTTGGCCAGCGCCGACTGCAGACGGGTGGTGTCCAGACCGGCGAGGGTAGTCACCTGACCGGGTTTCAGACCCGAGTAGAGCAGTGTGACGAGACCCGTGAGGTCTGCGGGGTTGAAGATGATGACCACGTGCTTCACGTCGGGGCAGAACTTCTTGATGTTCTGGCCCAGCTCCTCGGCAATCTTGCAGTTGCCGGCGAGCAGGTCCTCGCGCGTCATACCGGCCTTACGGGGAGCACCGCCGCTGCTGATGATGTACTTAGCGTTGGTGAAAGCCTCCTTAGCGTCGGTCGTTGCCGTAATCTTTACGTCGCCGAAACCGCTCTGGCGCATCTCCTCGGCCACGCCTTCGGGCGAGAAGACGTCGTAGAGGCAGATGTCGTTCGTCAGGCCCATCATCAGGGCCGTCTGCACCATATTCGAGCCGATCATACCGGCTGCACCCACAATCGTCAGTTTGTCGTTAGTTAAAAATGCCATAGTTTTACGTTCAATTATTTATTAATTTATGATTTCTTCCGATTGCAAAGTTAGGAAAAATAATCCATATTACGCAATTCAGTTTCCATAATTTTGGGTTTTTAACTGAAAACGCCTACCTTTGTAAAGTCTAAATTGCAAAAACAGAGAATGAGCAACCCCGTCAACGACCGTCTGGCACTGCTGCGCGAAGAGATGCGGCGCGAGCATCTGAGTGCCTTCGTCTTTCCGTCTACCGACCCGCACCACAGTGAATACACGCCCGACCGCTGGAAGGGGCGGCAGTGGATCAGTGGCTTCGGCGGCTCGGCCGGCACGGCCGTGGTGACGCTGACGTCGGCCGCGCTGTGGACCGACAGCCGCTATTTCATTGCTGCGGCGCAGGAGCTGAAGGGCACGGAATACCAGCTGATGCGCGAGCGCATCAGCGGCACGCCCACCATTGCCGAGTGGCTGGGGGCAGAGTTGCGCGACCTGCCTGACAAAGAGGTGGGCATCGACGGCTGGTGCAGTGCCCATAATGTGGTGGAGGGCCTGCGCGAGGCACTGAGGAAGCAGGGCGGGCTGACGCTGCGCACCAACTTCGACCCGCTGGAGCGCATCTGGCGCGACCGCCCGGGCGTGCCGCTCACGCCGGTGGAGGTGCAGCCGATGCAGTATGCCGGCGAGGACACGACGCAGAAACTGGCGCGCATACGCCGCGCCCTGCGCGCCCAGCACGCCGACGGGATGCTGGTCACGGCACTCGACGACATTGCGTGGACGCTCAACTTGCGCGGCAGCGACGTGCACTGCAATCCCGTCTTCGTCAGCTATCTGCTCATCACGACGCAGACGGCCACGCTCTTTGTCGACCCGCGCAAGCTGGAGGACGAGGCGGTGAAGCGACAACTGGCGCAGAGCGGCGTTGCCACGGCCGGCTATGGTGACATTGCCGACGCCCTGCGCCGCTATCCCGAATACAACATACTGATGGACGGCGACGAGGTGAACGATATATTATATAATAAGGTGCAGGCACCGGAGACGGTCAACGCCGCGTCGCCCATCCCCGCGCTGAAGGCCGTCAAGAACGAGCAGGAGATTGCCGGAATGCGCGCTGCCCACGTGCGCGACGGCATTGCGATGGTGCGCTTCCTGCACTGGCTGAAGCCCGCCGTGCAAGCGGGCGGGCAGACGGAGCTGACGGTCAGTGCCGAACTGGAACGCCAGCGGGCCCGTCAGCCGCTCTATCGCGGGCTGTCGTTCGACACCATTGCGGGTTACGAGGCCAACGGCGCCATCGTGCACTACGAACCCACGCCCGCCACCGACGCCCCGCTGCGCCCGGAGGGACTGCTGCTCATCGACAGTGGCGCGCAGTATCAGGACGGCACTACCGACATTACCCGTACCATTGCCCTCGGTCCCGTCACCGACGAGCAGCGACGCGTCTACACCCTCGTGCTCAAAGGCCATATCCAGCTGTCAATGGCTAAGTTTCCCAGCGGCAGCAGCGGCACGCAGCTCGACGTGCTGGCGCGGCAGCCGATGTGGCGCGAGGCGCTGAACTATCTGCACGGCACGGGTCACGGCGTGGGCTCCTACCTGAACGTGCACGAGGGGCCGCACCAGATACGGATGAACTACGTGGCCGCCCCGCTGACGGCGGGAATGGTCGTCACCGACGAGCCCGGCCTCTATCTCGAGGGCCGCTTCGGCGTGCGCACGGAGAATATCCTGCTCATTCGCCCCTACCGTGAAGGCGAGTACGGACCGTTCCTCCAGTTCGAGCCGCTGACACTCTGTCCCATCGACACCGTACCCATCGATATCGCCCTGCTGACCGACGAGGAACTGGCGTGGCTCAACGACTATCACGCCACCGTCCTACGCGCGCTCGCTCCCCATCTTTCCGGCAGTGACTTGGCGTGGTTGCAGACGGCTACGCAGCCGCAGAACCGATAAGGGCCGCATTCCCTGCATCGTTTCAGTGCATTGGGAGAAACGCTTCGCAGCCTCGGGAGCAAGACTCCGCAGCCTGCGGAGTATCGCTACGCGGCCTCCGGAGCAAAACTCCGCGGCCTCGGGAACAGGGACGGGACGGTTTAAATAGGGTTTCGGACGCGATTGCTGTACCCGCAATAAGACAATAAAATCGCAAAAAGTCGGTAAAAAACTTGGCCGTTTGGCAAATAAGTATTAATTTTGCACCCGCTTTTCGTGGCCCCGTGTCCGAAAGCACTAAGTGTTTAATTTAAAAATTTAAAATCAAGAAACAAAATGATTATTGTACCGGTAAAGGAAGGCGAGAACATCGAGAAGGCCCTCAAGAAGTTTAAGAGAAAGTTCGAAAAGACAGGTGTTGTGAAGGAACTCCGCTCTCGTCAGCAGTTCAACAAGCCGTCTGTTCTGAAGCGCCTGAAGATGGAGCACGCAATCTACGTACAGAAGCTGCGCGCTAAGGAGGACTAAAAAGTAGACGAAAAATTTGGTAGTTTAAAGAATTTTCCGTAAATTCGTTGCCGAAAACCTCACGTAAGGGGTGTGACGCCGGATGATGATTGGACAGTTTTTAAACTACCTGCGCTACGAGCGGAATGCAAGTCCGCGCACAGTGCGGCTGTACGGAGAAAGTCTGCACGACTTCGAATCGTACTTTAAGGATAAGGACAGTCAGCTCTCTTGGGCGTCGGTAGACGCTGATATCATCCGTGACTGGATGGAGAGTATGATGGATAGAGGTGTGATGGCATCCACGGTGAATACCCGACTGAGTGCCGTCCGCTCTTTTTTTCGCTTCGCACTGTCGCGAGGGTTGGTAGAGAGCGACCCCTCACACGCCCTCAAAGGGCCGAAGCGTCAGAAGCCGTTGCCGCAGTTTGTACGCGAAAGCGAGATGGACGAGCTGCTCGACTTCTCGGACTGGAGCCCTACTATATATAAAGAGGTGTGCGCCCGCACCATACTGGTGCTGTTCTATGAGACGGGAATGCGCTGCTCGGAGCTGACAGGGCTCAACGATACCGACGTGGACTACGTCAACCATCAGCTGAAGGTGACGGGAAAGCGGGACAAACAGCGGCTGATTCCCTTCGGTTCGGAAGTGGAGCGCACGCTCAGAGACTACCAGCAGCGGCGCGACGAGGAGGTGAGGCGCGAGGATGCCGGGGCGCTGTTCCTCAGTGAGAAAGGGCGCCGGCTGACATACTATCAGGTGTACACCTGCGTGCGCAAGTATCTCTCGCTCGTAACGACCATCAAGAAACGCTCGCCCCACGTGCTGCGGCACACCTTCGCTACGGCAATGCTCAACAACGGCGCAGGCCTTGAGAGCGTGAGGAAGCTGCTGGGGCACGAGAGCGTGGCAACTACCGAGATCTATACGCACACCACGTTCGACCAGTTGAAACGAGTCTATAAAGATGCCCATCCCCGGGCTTAACCTTATAAAAATAGGAGGTAACTATGGAAATTAAGATTCAGTCAATTCACTTTGACGCTACCGAGAAGTTACAGGCGTTCATCGACAAGAAGGTCGCCAAGTTGGAAAAATCGTTTGAGGACGTCCAGAAAGTGGAGGTACAGTGCAAAGTAGTGAAACCGGCCACGGCTCAGAATAAGGAAGTGAGCCTGACGGTCACCGTTCCCGGCAGCACGCTCTTTGTGCAGAAAGTCAGCGATACGTTCGAAGAGAGTACGGATTTGTGCGTGGACTCGATGAAGGTCCAACTGCAGAAATACAAAGAAAAATTACGCAATTACTAAAAAAAAACGGGAAAAGTTTTGGTAATTCGAAAATAATGCATACCTTTGCATCCGCTTTCCGACAGCAAGCAACTCCTTCGGGAGGCGGATGCTTTTAAAGCCTCTTTAGCTCAGTTGGCCAGAGCACGTGATTTGTAATCTCGGGGTCGTTGGTTCGAATCCGACAAGAGGCTCGAAAGAGCCTAAAGGATAGAACAAATGGAACGCAGGCTGAAGGTGCAGGAGGCGGAAAGTTTGAAATAAGGGTGGTTTCCAGAGTGGCCAAATGGGGCAGACTGTAAATCTGTTGTCTTTCGACTTCGGTGGTTCGAATCCATCACCACCCACTTCCAAGAGGAAGTAACAAGCGGAATATTCGCGCAATCTGGATTGCGAAAGCAGAAAGAAGGGTCGCGGATATGCCGATTTTGCGGAAATAGCTCAGTTGATAGAGCACTAGCCTTCCAAGCTGGGGGTCGCGGGTTTGAGCCCCGTTTTCCGCTCTTGCTCGCTGTTATAGATCAGTGGTAGAGC